>USGK01000058.1 GCA_900554175.1 uncultured Clostridium sp. | reverse complement strand
ATGGAGCAGAAAAATTTTGGAAGTTAATAGATGAGGAGTAGGAGGAGAAGATGAATAATTTACTATTTAGAAATGTTATATGCAAAGGATATTTAAAGAAAAAAGAAACAAAACATGTATATAATTCCACAATAGATGATGAATACATAGAAGATGATGTTTCAATAACATTAAATCAAGGAGGAAGTTGTGAACAAGAAATTTATGAATTTGTAGAAAAAGAATTTGAAGGAACTTGTGTTGGAATATTTACTAAAAATACAAGAAGAGAATATGTAGATTGTGTAAATGAAATAAGTGGAGAACAGTTTATACATACAGAATTAAAGGAGCCTATACAAGTAGCAAAAGTATTTTATAGAAATAACAAAAGTAAAATAGTTCCTATTGACAAAGTGGGAACATGGCAATCACCATTTTAGGAGGAGAAGATGAATAGAGAGATAAAGTTTAGAGCGTGGCATAAAGTAAAAAATATAATGGTATATGACAATGAAGATGATACTTACGGATATTGGGATGGGTGTTGCAATAGCAATGTCGGAATGATAAATACAATTTTAAATTCACAATATTACAAAGAATATGAATTTATGCAATATACAGGACTACACGATAAAAACGGAAAAGAAATATGGGAAAACGATATAGTTGAGATAACAAGAGAAGGTATATATGAAAAAGGAATAATAATATTCAAAAATGGTTGCTTTTTTATAAAATCAAAAGAAACTTTATTAGCTTTATATAATTGCGAATTAAATAACTATAAAGTAAAAGTAATTGGAAACATTACAAATAACCCAGAGTTATTAGGAGGAAAATAGATATTTAGTGGAGTTAAGAGACAAATTGTTACCCGATTTGATGTCTGGGAAGATAAATTTGGTGGTGAAGGAGTAAATAAGATATGAGTAAAGAGGAAATATCTAAAGAAACAAAAAATACTTTACAAAATTGTTGGGTTATGACAACAAATCACGAACTAGATAATGAAAATAGAAAATTAAAAGAAGCTATAACTGAAATATTAGATAAAACTATGACTTCAACAGAAAAAAGCGAATATTGGTATAAGTATTATATAGAACATAAACAATACAATGATGATTTAGAATATAACAAAAAAATATTAAAAGACTGGTCAAATATTTTAAAAGGCATGGGCAATAGAAATTATCCTTATTGCTATGCTATTGATAGAATTTTAACAGAGCTGGAGAGGAGTGATACATAGTGAAAGAAAAAACAGAGAATGAAATGTTTTCTTTTTCAGAAAGAGTAATAAAAGAAATAGTAAAAAAAGATGATGAACACACAAAACAAGTAATAAAAGATTATCTTAGAGAAAGATATCCAAAGAAAAATATAAGAATTGACTTCTTGGATGAAGAAATAGTTAATCAAATTTTAGAGTTAGGAATAGCAGAATATCAAAAAAGACAAGCTTTAGGAGGTGTTTTAAGTGAAAGAAAATAGTAGAGAAGAAGATATAAAAATAATAGAAAATATATTACATAAAGGTTATACAATGAGTATTTTACACCCAAGTACAAATATTAAAGAAAGTGAAATAAAAGCACTAGAACATATTTTATCAGATTATAAAAGAGTATTAAAAGAGAATGAAGAGCTAAAGGAAGAGAAAATTAATAATTATAGAATGATAGCATTAGCACAAAATGAAGCATTAGGATATATGCAAGGATATGAAGATGGGAAAAAACATAAAATGACAGCCATGACACAAGTTGTAGAAAATCAACAATATTATATAATTCAAAAACAAATGGAAAAATATGAAAAACATATCAAAAAACTACAAAAAGAGAATGAAGAATTAAATTTGAAGTATTATATGTTATATACTGGGAAAATTGAAAATCTGAAAGCACAAGAAGTTAAAATAAAAAGTCAAGTTATTCCAGTTCAAGAAGTAAAAGATAAGATAGAAGAATATAAAAACATGTTAAAAACATGTAATAAAGCAAAAGAAAGAAGG
>USGK01000057.1 GCA_900554175.1 uncultured Clostridium sp. | reverse complement strand
AAAAAGCTATGATCTCTTTATATATTTTTTCTGTATAATTTTCTTTAAATTCTATCGATTCATTCTCATTCATGCTACTTACCTCCATTCCCAATCGTTCAATCGTTCAAAATATCGTTCAATCGTTCAACTATAGTATAACACTTTTTTTATAAATTATACAAGATATATTTTAAAATTTTATACTTTTCAATGTTCCAAGTTGGTCGTATTGCTTTGATTTTGCGCAATGTTCTATATTTTAATAAAACATTATGAAGAGCTATATTTTAGCTCCTCCCTCTATTTTTTATTTTTTTGATTATTACAAGCTTTCTAGATTTCTTATTTCTACAATTGTTCCTTCTGGAGCTATCAATTTTATTATTTTGCTATTTTCAACCTGATAAATAACTTCTCCTTCTTTTTTCTTAAATTTTACATTTTTCATACATTTTATTTTTGATACGAGTTCGTCAATATTTTCTTCATATAATGCAAAATGAGCAATTCCTTCTGAATTATTATTATATTCTTCTAGATAATTTTTTCCCGTTTGTAATTCAATCATAAAACCATTTAAATCTAACCAAGTATTGTAAGCTCTTCCATGAAAATTTATTGTTTCTTTTATCAATTTAAATCCCAATACATCCTGATAAAAACTTTTGCTTTTTTCATAACAATTAGTTTGTATACATATATGATGAATTTTCATATTATCATTCCCCCATCCTCTAAATATTCTACTATATTTAATTTCAAAAGTATATAATTAAACAAAGAAAATTTTCATGAATATGTGTATTTATTTTAAAATATATTTATCATAGGTGATTTTAAATGAAATTTTTTGTTATAAAGATAAATAAAATACTATGGATTATTTGTCTATCAATATTTTTGTTAATGATTATAATAATTAATATTTTCTATTTCCCTACTTTAGCCAGTTTGAATGATTTATCTAATAATAATAACTTTAATTATCTTTTTGACAACAAAGAAAAAGTTGCATATTTAACTTTTGATGACGGCCCTTCTTGTAAAGTTACCCCAAAAATTCTAGATATTTTAAAAGAAAAAGAAATAAAAGCTAGTTTTTTTGTTATAGGAAAAAATGTAAAAACAAATCCGGAAATAGTTGAAAGAGCCTATAAAGAAGGTCATTTCATTGCTAATCACACTTATAATCACAATAATAATATTATTTATAAATCTAAAGAAACTTTTCTTGAAGAAATAAAAAACACAGATAAAGAAATAGCTGCAGCTATTAAAGTTGAAAATTATAGTTCAGGCCTTTTTAGATTTCCTAATGGATTTATGGCACCATTATATAAAAATCAAAAAAAAATTATGGCAGATGTTTTAAATGAAATAGATTATTCGTATGTCGACTGGAACTGCTTAAATAAAGATTCTGAAAAGAAATATTCAAAAGGAGATCTTTTAAATAATTTAAAAATATCATCTAAAAATAAAGGAACTTTGGTCATATTAATGCATGATACTGGTGATGTAAATAATACTTTTGATGTATTAGAGGACTCTATTGAATATCTAAAATCTGAAGGATATACATTTAAAAACTTTTACGATATTTTAAATTTATAGATTTCGTCAAATAAACCATATTTTGTATAATACTAGAAATGAAAATGGGACTGAAAATTTCAGTCCCAACAATTATTCAATTACATTATTTGGGTCATTTTTTAATAATTCATCTAAACCTAGATCGTCTAAACAAGTTCCTCCTATAATCTCACCAGTTGTACAATCAATATAATAAGAAAATGACATATTATCAGAGTATTTGATAACAACACACCATACTTTTCTAACTCTTTTTTCTGTTTTATATATAACAGCATTCTCTTTTAGCTTGTATGTATTTTCTCCTGTCTTTTCCATATTAAGAGTTCCTTTTTCATACTCATCTTTAAAATTTTCTCTTAAATAAACATCAGCATTCATTCGTCTAATTTTAATTTCTGCTTTTGTTTCTATTATACTTTTGTTTTTCTCTATGTTAATGATAATATAAGAATGTACAAAAAATGGAAAATAAAAATGTACAAAA
>USGK01000056.1 GCA_900554175.1 uncultured Clostridium sp. | reverse complement strand
TTGACTAGTCTTATTTTTTTTATTATATTTTGCCACGAAAAATTTAACTCATATCTGAAATTTTTATAATTATATGAACTGAAATATTAAATTATAAAAAAATAAAATCGGATTGTAAAAATTTGTATTTTACAATCCGATTTTAGAACCAACCTAAAAATCTAACAAACTATTTTTTTACTAAAATTAACTAATTAAATACTATAGCTGATCTAAAACAGTAAACCATCTTTCATCAGAAGGATCAGGAACATAGTCATCGGGAAATAATTCGACGTCTTTCTTTTCTATAACGTATCTATATCCCTTGTAAATAAAATCATAAGTCTTTGGATCATCCGTACTTAATATTGCGACATATGTATAAATACCAAGAGCAATAGCACAATATTCATCAGAAGCCTTATAAGCATATGCAGGATTAGTTGTTCGTCCATATGCTATAGCATCATCAAGAGTAAAGAACTCTTCTTCTTCATTTGAGCTCTCAGATGATGAGATTTCTAAATCAGGGGCAATAGAACTTTCTTGTGGTTTTCTATATAAGATTTCTTCAGAATCACTTTGCATTGCACTTATAATAGAAGCAATAGGGGGTGAAGCTTTACTTTCATCTTTTGACTGATTTGCATTTGAACAACCTGAAATACAAGTTGATGAGAGTGACACTGCTAACAGGACAGTTGCTGTTTTTGTAAATTTTTTCATAATGTTCGGCCTCCTTTAGCCTGTTTTACGTCACTTGGACGAATATTTAATTTCCATATATTTATTATAACAAAATATATAGGAAAGACAACAATTTACGTAAATTAAAAGAATAACAATATTATTTACATAAAATAGTTAATTTTATGCTTTCTATTTACCAAATTGGAAAAAAATGGTATAATTATAATGTAAGTATTTAACTTAATAGTTCTTAAAGGAGGTCTATAATATGAAAACACTAGTAAGGCGGTCAGAGCATTTAAGAAAACAGGAGAATTTTCGTAGTAACCTTTCGAGTCTTAATTCTGATATTGAAAGACTGAAGGAATATAAGTGGGATGTTTTATATTGTGTAAATGCTATGTTTCTTATTTTAATATGTATATTATGGTGTTTCACATTACATTCAAGTAAAAACCACGTTAATACAAGTTATATTCCAAAAGAAGTCTTAAATTCAGAAGAAATTTCTGAAACAGATAGCAATCTTCCGAAGTTCAAATTTGAAGAGATTGAGTATTCAGAAATTGTAAACAATGTTTTTACACAAGTTAGTGTAGAAAAAAAGCCAAAAGAAGATTCAAAAAATATAAATGAAACTTCGAAAAAAGAAGAGAGTTCAAAGACAGCACAAGCAGAAGTAAAAACGACAAAAGGTTCTCAAAATGTAAATTCTCAAGTAAACAAAACAAAGACAATTACTGCAAAAAAAGTAAGTTATTATAAAATAACTAAATTTAAAGGTATTTGTCAATTACCAGAGCTTCCAACAGGTTGCGAAGCAACAGCGTTAACAGCCCTTATGAAATACAAGGGATTTAATGTTAGTAAGTACGATGTTGCTACAAAGTATATGCCTAAAGGCGATTTATACTATAAAGATGGAACTCTGTATGGACCTAACCCTAAAATAACCTTTGTGGGAGATCCAACACAAGATTCAGGACTTGGTTGTTTTTCGATGTGTCTAGTTAAAACGTTTAATAACTATAAAAAAGTTACACCAAAGGCAAAAGAGTTTAAGGCAATAAATCTTTCTGGAACAGATTTAAAAGAACTGTTGCAAAAGTATGTTGCAAACGACAATCCGGTTGTTGTTATCGTATCACAGGATTTAAGATATCCTGTAGATGGTGGTGGTTGGAGTTATCCTCAAGGTGGTGGTTGGCATTGGATGATGAATCATCATGCAATGACAATATATGGTTATGATTTGAAAAATGACAAGATTATGGTATGTGACCCTCTAAGAAGTAATGGTTTTTATACGTATAATTTGTCAAAATTTGAAGAAATCTATAACCTCAAGGGTAAATCTGCAATGACAATCATTGAAAATTAGAACTATAAAGAGGAAACAAATTTATTTTGTTTCCTCTTTCTTTTAAACCTTTTTATTTTTAATTTAATCTTTTAACTTCTCAATTTCTTCTATTGAAAGTTCTGTTATTTCAGAAATTTGCTCTATTGGCATATTAAGTTTTAGAAGTTTTTTAGCTATTTCGATTTGGCTCTTCT
>USGK01000055.1 GCA_900554175.1 uncultured Clostridium sp. | reverse complement strand
TTATAATTTGATATATTGGGTGTGCTGTACCATTATTTAAAGCATATGCCCATCCATCACTTGATGTATATCTTTTATAGCTTAACTTTAATCCCAAAGTTCCAGATGTTGCATAAGACATATTTTGCACTATTCCAAAAACTATAGAAACTATCATTACTAATACAATTAATCCTCTTCTCTTTAATTTCATATAAATACCTTCCTTTATAATATATTAATGCTATTTTTATTTTACTATATTTTTTTGTAAAGTCAAGCAAATTAAAATATTTTTTTACATTATATAAAAACAGCATAAGGATATATGAATTTAATTTTATTCTCCAATAACCCCATTTTTAATTATATTACATTTTAAGGCTAAAATCAAGGAGTTATGTAAATCTTTTATATAAAATAATTTTTTGTTTATTCCTTACATTATTGAATTTTTATAAATATATTTATCAATACTTAATTATTTTAAAAAATAAGAAAAATCAAGATTTTTCTTTCTAAGAGTTGCTCTCGCAACTCTTTTTTGTTACAATTCTACCAAGAGGTGAAAATGGAAAATATTGAAACTATTAAAGAAAATGAATTTCTTGAATTTTATAATAGTAGAACTTATACTGCTAATTGCTTTAATGATGATGGCTCTTTAAATAAAAATTATAATTCTTTTAAAAGAACTGGTGTTATTGCTACTATTTTTGAAGAACATTGGTCTGATACATATTATAAAAATAAAGATATTATTGATAGATTTCGTCCTAATGCTCTTCAAGAAATTCAAAAAATTATTGATTGTTATAATAAGGACTTGGGCTGTTCCCTTTATGAATGTCCTACTTGTCACGACATCATTTTTGTCGGACATACTTGTAAATCTAGATTTTGTTCTTCTTGTGGCTATAAATATAAAAACGATAGAGTTGAAAACATCCTTCAAACTGCATATAACTGCCATCACAGACAAATCGTTTTTACTATTCCTGATGTTATTAGAAAATATTTTTTCTTTCCTTTTGAAAACAGAATTAATATTCTTTTTAAAGCTGTTAGAGATACTATTTATTCTATTTTAAATGACTCTTTTAAAAAGAATAAAAAAGGTATTGTTAAAAAATATTCTTCTAGAATCAAATATACTCCTGGTTTCTTTGCTTTCCTTCATACTTTTGGTAGAGACCTAAAATGGAATCCTCATATTCACATACTTATTGCTGAAATTAAACTTGGTAATAATAACACTTGCATTCCCTGGAAATTTTTTGACTATGTTGCTCTTTCTCTTCGCTTTCAAAAAATTCTCCTTGATTATCTTTCTAAAGAATTAGGTGAATCTTTTAATAAAGATAAAAATTTACTTTATAAAAAATATTCTAAAGGTTTTTATGTTTATGCAGAACCTAAAAAATTTAAAGATTTAAAGTCCGGTATTGAATATGTTACTCGTTACTGTGGTAGAGTTCCTATTAGTGAAAATAGAATTGTTAATTACGATGGTTCTAATGTCACTTTTTCCTATATCGACCATACTGATAATAAATATAAAGAAGTGACTATTTCTGCTTCTGAATTTATTATGATTTTATTAAGACATCTTTTGCCTTCTCAATTTAAAATTATTAGATATTATGGTTTCTATAGAGTTAAACATTCTATTCACTCTAAAATGATTCCTTTAATTAAACATCATTGTAGAAATTTTAGAAAACAACTTTTGAAACACTCAATTAGTATTTCAAAAGCCTTTAATCGTAACCCTTATAATTGTCCTAAATGTGATACCAAAATGAATTTCGTCCTCTATATTAATTAGAAATGAGGTTTTATTATGTTTGATTTTAATTCTTTTCCATTTCAACTTAGTGGAAAAACAGTTGATTACATCTGTCCAAAATGTAAATATAAATTTGATGCTCCAATTGAAGCTGTTTTAGAATTTGAACAAGAGGATGAATGGCATGGTTTACCTATTTCTACTCCTCCTTACACAATTTGTGCTAAGTGCCAATTTGATAAATGTGTTCCAATTGATTACGTATCAAAGAGAGGTTTTCATCATATTTATAAGGATAATTAATTATTATATAAATCAATATTTTATATAAGACCAAATACTGTTTTTGTTTTGGTCTATTTGTGTTGTTAATCGAAATTTTTATTATAATAAAAATTTCGATTACTTTCCTATTATATAAAAAAATCACTATATAGATTTTTTTCTATATAGTGATTTGTCTTTATTTATTT
>USGK01000054.1 GCA_900554175.1 uncultured Clostridium sp. | reverse complement strand
GTGTTTTTTCTTTTTGCCACAACAAGAACATTTTTTAGAGCTAGGAAACCATTTATCAATTATGGCAACATTTGTCTTGTAACGCAAAAGTTTAACAAAAAAGTTAAAAGAAGTGTTATAAGCATTTTTACCACGCCCTAGTTTATGTACAATTTCAATAATTGATAAATTTTCTATAACACATAAATCATAATTTGAAGCTAAAAAACTAGAAATGTGGTGTAAGAAATTATGACGAATATTGACAATATTTCTATGAAAACGTCGTAATTTTATAACAGACTTCCAATAATTTTTAGAAAATTTACACTTTCTATTAACGATATTTTGAATAAAAGAGAGTTTATCAAGTAAAGTATAATATCTAGAAGAGTATTTAGGTAAAAAATTGTCACTAGAAACAAAAACATCACCGATTTTAAAATCAAGACCAACAGTTTTAGAAGGATTAATATTAGAAGTATCAATATTTTCGTTAGGATCAATAGAATTAGTAGTTGTGTCAGAATCAGAAGGATAAGAAAAAATAAGATAGATGTAAAATCTACCAGATTTATCTTCAAAAACACGAGCTTGCTTTAAAGTAAAATTACTAGGAATTTCACGCATGCCACGAACTTTAACAGGTGGAATTTTAGGAAGTTTTACTTTATTACCGATAACACGAATATTATTGTTAACACAAGATGTAGTGTAAGAATTAGTATCTTTTCTGCCTTTATAATGAGGAAGTTTAGAGTTAGAACCATTAAAGAAAAGTTCAAAACCACGCATAAGATGTTTGTATTCAGAAAGAAGAGCAAGAGAATCACATAATTTATACCTGTTGTCAACTTTTTTAAGAGAAGCGATAGAAGGAAGTTTATGTCTACGATTAAAGTCAGACTGATCAACAGGACTAGAAATTTCAGATTCAGTGTAAAAAGCTTTATAATTTTCAAGAACTAAAGAAAGCAATGTATTAAACATCAAGCGACACATAATAAAATTAAGAAAAAAGAATTGTTGCTGAGACTTATTAGGATAAGCACGTAATTTATAAGTAATGTAATTCAAAAAAATACCTCCGAAAAAATATAATAAAATTATACACTAGAAAAAAATAAAAATCAAGTGGAAAATATAAAATGGCTAAAAATAAGCACTGTTCATGTTTTTTACAAAACTAACTCTTGACAGTGGTGATAGATTTTTGTATAATTTTTTATGAGGTGATTTTGTGTTGAGGGTTAGTGGGCTGACTAAGTTTTTTGGTGATAAGTTGGCTGTTGATGAAGTTTCATTTGAAGTTAAAGATGGAAAAATTTTCGGGTTGTTGGGCAGAAATGGTGCTGGGAAATCTACCATTTTTAGATCTATTTTGGATATAATAACGCCTGATGCTGGTAATATTACGTATAATGGTGAAAAGATTAATAAAAAGGTTAGTGATGAGATTGGTTATTTACCAGAAGAGGGAAGTTTAATACTAACATATACAGTTTATGAACAGTTGTTATATTATGGTTCTTTAAAATCTATGAATGAAGGGGATATAAAGGATAAAGCATTTTATTGGCTAAAGAAATTTAAAATTTTAGAGTATATAAATATGAAAATAAAGGATTTATCGAAAGGAAATAGACAAAAAATACAATTTATAGTTGCTGTTTTACATGATCCAAAGTTAATTATTTTGGATGAACCTTTTTCTGGTCTAGATCCGCTTAGTGTTGAAGAATTAAAAAATATAATATTAGAATTAAAAAATGATGGGAAAAGTATAATATTTTCGTCGCATAGAATGGATCATGTGGAAATGCTTTGCGAAGACATATTGATAATTGATAAAGGAAAGACTTTAGTTTATGGAAATTTAGAGGAGATAAAGAATCAATATACAGAAAAAGAAGTAAAGATAACTGGTGAAATTGGAAAATATACTTATGATATAATAAAAAATACTGAAGGAATAAAAGATATTAGAAGAACTGAAGATAACAGTGTACTTGTTAAAGTTGAAAATAATGATATGATTCATAGAATTTTTAACCTTTTAAAGACGTCTTCTATTACTAGTTTTAGCACTAATGAGATAAGCTTGAATGATATATTTATTGATAAGGTAGGTAGCAAATATGAAGAATAATAAAGTCAAGAATTTAATTAAGTATACTGTCGAGAAAAATATAAAAAATAAATGGTTTATAGTACTAAATATAGTGTTTTTAATAGTTTCAATAGTAGCTTTGAATTTTAATACAGTAAAAAATATATTTAAATCAAGTAATATTTCTG
>USGK01000053.1 GCA_900554175.1 uncultured Clostridium sp. | reverse complement strand
AATTCAATCATATTATTTGAACGAATTTGTTTCACATCATTGACTAACATACATATGTTGTTATATAAATTTAAAAAAACAGTTGTAAAAAAAAGGTTTTTATGGTATAGTGTGCTTAAATTGAAATAAAAATACAAATTTTATATATATATTTTTTAGGAGGAATACATTTGGAAAAACTAGTTATAACAGGAGGAACACCTTTAAAAGGTGAAGTAAAAATAAGCGGTGCAAAAAATGCCGCAGTTGCAATTTTACCTGCAACATTATTAATAAATGGTGTATGCACAATTAGTAATTTACCTAACATAAGTGATGTAAAAATATATTGTGAAATATTAGAAAGCTTAGGAGCAAAAATTTCGTGGAATAATCCAAATGAAATAACGATTGACACTACAAATATTACTTCAACTGATGCCCCATTAGATTTAACCAGGAAATTTAGAGCTTCCTACTATATAATAGGAAGTCTTCTTGGAAGAAAAGGTTCAGTAAAAGTTGGTATGCCTGGTGGATGTAAATTAGGAGCTAGACCAATTGATCAACATATTAAAGGATTTGAGGCATTAGGTGCTTCAGTAACTGTTGGCCAAGGAAATATTTGTGCAACAGCAAAAAAATTAACTGGTACATCTATATATATGGATATAACATCTGTTGGTGCTACAATAAATATAATTCTTGCATCTGTTCTTGCTGAAGGTACTACAATTATAGATAATGCTGCTAAAGAACCTCATATAGTTGACGTATCTAACTTCTTAAATACAATGGGAGCAGATATAAGAGGTGCTGGAACCGATACAATCAAAATAAACGGTGTAAAAGAATTAGTAGGAAATGCTACATACTCTATAGTTCCTGATCAAATTGAGGCTGGAACATTTATGGTAGCTGCTGTTGCCTCAAAAGGTGATATTACTCTTAAAAACTGTATCACAAAACACTTAGAATCAATTACTGCAAAAATAATTGAGGTTGGCGGAATTGTAGAAGATTTCGGAGATAGTATAAGAGTTTATTGTAAAAAAAGACCTCATAAGGCTAATATAAAAACACTTCCATACCCTGGATTTCCTACGGATATGCAGTCACAAATGGGCGTAATTCTCTCTATCGCTGAAGGAACAAGTATTATAAATGAAAGCATATGGGAATCACGTTTTCAATATACAGAAGAACTTAATAAAATGGGAGCAAAAATCACAGCACAAGGTAAAACTGCTATTTTCGAAGGTGTAAATGAATTAAATGGTGCACCTGTATATGCATCAGATTTACGTGCTGGTGCAGCCCTAATTGTTGCTGGGATTGTAGCCAAAGGGACAACAGAAATATACAATCTTGAATATATAGATAGAGGTTACGAAAATATAGAAGAAAAATTTCGTAATCTAGGTGCTAAAATCATAAGAGTGAATGATGATGAAAAGGAAGAATACACATGTTAAATTTTTGTAGTTTATATAGTGGTAGTAGTGGAAATTGTGTGTTCGTTGAATCAGAAAATACTAAATTATTAATAGATGCAGGAGTAAGTCTAAAAAAAATAGAAGAAAGTCTACGGAACAATAGATATTGCTCCATCATCTATTGATGGAATATTAATAACTCATGAACATTCTGATCATATTCAAAGTGTTGGGAATTTATCTAAAAAATTTAATATTCCTGTATTCACCACTTCTGAAACATTTGATGCAATGAATACACAAACAGCCAAAATTGCAGATACAAATATAAAGAAAATACATATTGATGAAAATTTTTCTATAGGTGATATTGATATTTTACCATTTTCGATTCCTCATGATGCAGCCAATCCATGCGGATATAGTTTTTTTAATTCAAATGATAAATTAAGTATTGCTACAGATATTGGTCATATGAATAATTACATATTAAAAAATTTAGAAGGAAGTAAATTCGTACTATTAGAATCAAATTATGATCCAGAAGTATTAAAATGTACTAGGTATCCTTTTAATCTAAAAAATAGAATCGCAGGTCCAACTGGTCACCTTTCAAATTCAGTTGCTGGAAAAACTATTAACTTTTTAATTAATAGTGGTCTAAAAACTGCTATGTTAGGTCATCTGAGTAAAGAAAGTAATTTTCCAGAGCTTGCTTATCAAACCGTAATTGATGAAATTTTAGCTACTGGTACAGATTCTTCTAAAATCAATTTATCTGTTGCAAGTAGAACCTCACCTAGTAAACTAATTAAAATTAATTAATATATTATATGTAGAGAAAATAAAATAAAATAAAATAAAATAAATTAAATTAAATTAAAATTTACAATTTTA
>USGK01000052.1 GCA_900554175.1 uncultured Clostridium sp. | reverse complement strand
ATGCAAGTGACGGATAATTTTTAGTTATTGATTAGAAAATAAAGTTAGGATAAAAAATGATTAAAAAAAATGATAACATATATATTCCTGTTTTCGAAAAGTCCGAAATTAACAGGATAAGGCAAAAATTGAATCCTGCAAATAACAAGGCATGTAATAATAATATTCTTTTCACAGCTGGTATTAATTCATATTCTGGAAATTATTATGGTCATAGTTTAAAACGTTCAAATTTAAAAGGATTTACGTTTGATAATGCTATATTTGATCATACTAGTTTTTGTGGTTCAATCTTAGATCATATATTATTTAAGGCAAATTGTAAGTTCAAATCAGTATATATGGAACAAAGTGTTATTACAGATGTAGTTTTTGAAAATGAATTATATATAGAAAATAGTAATTTTTCAAATTCTTATATAAGAAATATGTCATTAAAATCATCTGAACTCAGAGGGGTTTATTTTGACAACTGTTTTCTTATTGGTTGTCATTTTGACAGCTGTAAAATTCGAGCATCAATGTTTGATGGTGCAGTTTTAACTGACTGTTCTATTATTAATTGTAACATGAGAAATTTAAATATTGAATTTGCGACAATGCAACAATGCGATTTATCCGGTACGGTTGTTTCTTTTTTCCAATTACCTTATATTATAGGAATATTTAGTAAAACAAATAAAATTAAAAATTTATATGTTGGAATCCATAAAACAGAAACTATACCCATCGATGAATATATACATAATATAAGAGATTCTATAGTCTATTTCACTAGTTTAGAGGAATATTTCCCACTTGCAAATCTATATTATGTAAGCGGAGAATATGAAATTGCATATAACTGTATTATAAGTGGTATAAATAAAGCTTTGTTAAACAATGATATTAGAATGGTGGAAAATTATTGTAAACTAGGGCAAACATACGAATTACTATCTGTACATGATATACAAAATATTTTAAAAAATGTAGATAATAAAATAGAAAAAGAGCGTCATTGTTCTATGTATGGACTTTTGCTTACAAAATCATATCAGTTAAAAAGCTCAATTTACCAAAATAATAGTAAATCTAAATTAGAGATTATAATCAATACGAATATTGACTCTTCACATTTTGATTTGGTAAGTGCATTTTGTGATGATATCGATAATATTATATCAAAGATATTACCTGATAAAATTTTAACAACTTATCAATTTAGTCATAATTCTCCCTTTCAGATTTGTTTAACATGTGTCGGGATAGTTGCTGACTTAATAACATTAGCTGGACCTGTTTATCATTATATTTCAAAAAAAATGAAAAATAAAATTGAGATATCTCCTGAGATTCAGGAATATATTAAAAATTCCAATGCAATGTATATAGAATTAATAAATAGTCAATGTGATCTTCTTGAACAAAAACTTAAATGTAACAAAAAATCGGAATACGAAGATATTATAAAAGACTTTAGGGGTAAAATAATTACAACTGCATCAGAACAAATTAATAAAGATTTTGCACTTCTTGTTTCTCAATACTCTGAATGATATTTTTATTAAAAACTTCATATCTAACATAATCGTCATTTGAAGCAAAATCAGAATTATTTACAGCAACTATTTCTAGTGGTGACGGTAAGTTAATTTGTTCATTCCACTTGGTTCTTCGAAATGAACTAAGTGGAATATTTGCGTAATATATATCTTTTGGAACATCATTTAAACTGTCATAGAAAGAATCATAACGTAATTTAAAAAGCGAAGGATATCCTGCCGTAATTAATCCTTTATTTAAAAGGAAACTTGAGCCTTGGTATCGGTAATTGCATTCTAAAAATAAAACATTATCTTCTAGTATAATTAAATCTACACCAAAAATCCCCTTTGCACCGATTGAGATTGCTTTTTGTGCAATTTTTGATGCACAAGAAAAAACATTACACTTTATTTTTAGGGGCAAATTAGAATATGCAATAAAGTCAGAGCCAGAATATTTGAACTTATTAAGTGTAATTTGAACGGAAGGCGGTAATATTCTGTAATCTTTACCATCCGAAATAATATGTACATTAATGGTTAGTTTTTCTTTAAAATATGGTGTTACTAATACATAAGAACTGTTTGGTAAACTATTAGGCATATAATCTTGTGATAAAAAATAATTTTTAAGACCACCCGCACCTTTTGCTTCCTGTAAGACAAAACTAGAGTATTTATTATCAAATATTTCACATATAAACTTATAATTCATACAAGATGATGAATCAATTAATATAGAATTTGGCGTTTTTATACAATCTGAAAAAAAGTTTCTCGTAAAAATTTTATCATTCATTGATTCAAGAATATATAACTGGTTTACACATATAGACTTATCAAAAATATTCTTACCAAATTTATATGCATTTTTTTCATTTGCAAATAAGAAAAAAGCTTCCTTATCAATAGACAAAATATTATGTAGAGCTGTACTTACAAATTCACTATAATTCTTAGTATAATTATTATTACAAAATGAAGAGTTGAATCCATTATCTATTCCATATCTAGTAATACTACCCGAAAACATATCATTATTGATTATATCCCATTGCCTCGCTCCGATCCAATATAAGTTCATCCATTTATTCCTCCTTGTAGCTAATCAATAACTAAAAATTATCCGTCACTTGCAT
>USGK01000051.1 GCA_900554175.1 uncultured Clostridium sp. | reverse complement strand
TTATTTTTTATTTTTTATTTTTTATTTTTTATTATATAAATATTAATAGTTAAAGTCAATAAAAAATAAAATAAAGCATATAAAAATCTTGCAAAAATAAGAGAACTATTGTATAATTTTTTCAGGATAAAGTAAAGGAGAAATACTATTATGAAAAAAGAAGTTTTTGATTTTTACGATAGAACAAGCTTAAAATCATATAATTTAGATAAAACAATGCAAGATCAATTAAGCGCATTAGGAGCATTAGATGTTTTTACTCGAAAACATTGTGAAAATGTTGCCGCAATAACATGCCGTCTATGTGAATATCTACACTGTTCTAAAGGATTTACAGAATATTGTACTATTTGTGCTTATATGCATGATATTGGAAAAATTTTTGTTCCGCCTGAAGTATTACAAAAACCAGGAAAATTAACAGACGAAGAATACGCTATAATAAAAACTCATACTACCATTGGTTACGAAATGTGTATGAAGGATCCCAAATTACGACCATATGCTGCTGGTCCGCTATATCACCATGAAGCTCTAGATGGTACTGGATATCCAAATGGTATCTCAAAAAAAGATATTCCTTATGAAGGTCAAATAATAAGAGTAGCTGATGAATATGATGCAATAGTAAGTAAAAGACAATATAAAACACACATTGGAATATCAGACACATTAAAAATCATTATAGATAATACAAAACCTAGAGAAAACCAAAAACAATCCGATGCTGTTGCATCTATTGCTAAAAGTGCACGAGATGGTAGAGATAACCCTGCAATTGTTAAAGTTCTAATAAAAGTTGTATTAGATGATATTGCATATGAAATATCATGTACAGATGGATATTTGAATTATTTAGAAGAAAACATAAAGCGTTTTAAAAAAATAGATAAATATTATCAAAAAATGTTAAATAGTAAAACTGAAGACAAGAAAAATTATTACTTAGAATATATGAAAATGTATCTTAAAGATAATGAAACATTAGGTAATTTTCAAAAAATAAGAGATGAATATAATTTAGCGTACAAAACGAGGAAAGAAAAAATCGACAATTTATACCATGAAATGGGTGTAATAAAAAAATTAAAAGTATAATACTTTTATTTTATAAAAAAATTATATTAATAAAAATTGCCAAAATACTACATGTTTATTTTGACAATTTTTATTTTTTATTCTTCAAGTCCGAAACTGACACCAAGTGCACTATTTATTTTATTTATTACACTTGCATCATTTATATGACCTATTTTTTCTTTTAATCTACTCTTATCTATAGTCCTTATCTGTTCCGCTAAAATAACAGAATTACTTTTTAAGCCTTCCGTATCCTTTCCTATTTCAATATGTGTAGGTAATTTTGTTTTATTAGTCTGAGAGGTTATAGCTGCAGCAATAACTGTTGGGCTATACTTGTTGCCTAAATCATTTTGTATAATTAAAACAGGTCTTACACCTCCCTGCTCCGAACCCACTACAGGACTTAAATCTGCATAGAACATATCTCCTCTTTTTATTATCATTTTCTTCACTCCTAATGTTACTATATTTAAAGCCAAAATATTTGTAGATAGAATTTTAATTTAATTCTATTTCATTATATTCTATGTTAACTTGTATTTTTTTGTTATCATCTTCAATTACTAATTTTGTTGGAATTGCCTTTGATTTATTTATGTATAATATCTTATTTTTTATATATTTATTATCTTTATTACTTTTTAACTTAATAATCAAACTATCATTTTCTTCTTCATATTTATAGTTATTTGATTCATTACACTCATTAATAAATGTACTTAAATCCAAATAATTTTCCTCTAAAATTTGATAATTTTCAAAAATCGTTGATAAATTTAAATTACTATTTTCTACTATTAAATTGCCTTCTTTATTAATAATTTTTATTCCTTTAATATTACTTGGTTCCAATATTTCCTCAATACTTTCATTTTGATTATATTCTTGTTTTAGAATGTATTTATTTGAATTTTTATTTGAATTTATTTGAACTGTTGCATTAGCTTTATAAGAATTAATATTTAAAATATAATCTACTATTTCTTGGCTATTCATATTATTTACACTTTTTTTATTTTTAGTCATCTTTTTATTAATAAATAATGCTATTCCTAAAATTACCAAAATAATAATTATGAATAAAAATATTTTCTTTTTTTTAAACATGTTATCATTCCTTTCAAAATTAAATATATTTTTAAATTTATTATATTTTTATTCTAATAAATTAATATATATACTTAATTTTAAAATTGACCTGATTTTTATTTTTTCAATCCTTGTACACATCTTCTAAGAGCAGGTTGATTTTCAACACATGTTATTAAAGTAATTTTATTATCATTTGACTGTTCCAAATAACTCCAATCTGTATTTCTAATAATTTCAATTTTATTTATATAATACTTTTCTTCAAAGTCATTATTTTTATATTTTATTTCGTCACCAATTTTTAATTCTTTTAAGTTTTCAAAATAATTATTTTCATATCCTCTATTATGAGCAGCAAGTCCAATATTTCCGTAGCAAATAGCAGTATCAGAGAAATGCCCCACATAGTATTTTAAGTTATCCGAATCAACACCTTCTCTTATGGGAGCCTTTAAATTTATACTAGGAATTTCAACATACCATAAAACATCATTTGGTATTATTTTTTCTTCTTGAAAATTATCTTCCTTTATTATTTTTTTTGTATCATCCTTTATATATTTTTTATTGTTCTCAAAATTATTTAAATTTAAAAAATTAAATATATTAAATACAAATAAAATTGAAAATAATATCGAAAATATATTAATTATTTTTTTCGAAAATATTACTTTAAAATTTATTTTTATCAACTCCTCATTTAATAATATTATTTTATTTACTTTTAAATTTTTTAAAATT
>USGK01000050.1 GCA_900554175.1 uncultured Clostridium sp. | reverse complement strand
AAGCCTCGTTTTTTTTGTATTTTTAAAAATTATTATATATTTTATTATTTTTTTTATTTTATATTAATATAAAAATATTATTATCCACATTTTGTAAATAAAATGTGGATAACTATTTTTTTATTTTTCTAATCTAATTGGTAAAATCATATAAACATAGTCACTATGTTCAACTGATTTAATTAAACATGGTGAAATATTAGAACCAAACTCAACATATATCTCTTCTTCATCAATCGCTTTTAAACTATCTAAGAAATATTTTGGATTAAATCCAGCTTCTATATTTTGACCTTCTGTAGAAATAAATAATTCTTCTTTTGCATCACCAGTTTGATTTGTACAAGATATTGTCATCTTTCCTAAATCAATCGAAACTTTTACTGGATATTTTTTTTCTTTCTCAATGCTTGATGCTGAAATTAAACTTATTCTTTCAAAACTGTTTTGTAAATTACTCTTTTCTACTCTTATTCTTGTCTGCCAATTATTTGGTATAACTGATGTATAGTTTAAAAATTCTCCATCTAAAATTCTTGTTACAAGTTTACAATTTTCCATTTCAAATAATGCTTGATTTTTTGAAACACCAATTTTTACACTTTCAAATGAATCATTTAGAATTTTATTTACTTCATTTAATGTTTTTGCTGGAATAACAGCTTTAAAATCTACTGTTGGTGTTGGTAAATTAATTGTTCTTAAAGCAAGTCTAAAACCATCTATTGCAACAACATTTAATTTGTTATTTTTTATTTCAAATAGACATCCTGTAAAAATTGGTCTATTTTCTTCAGTACTAACAGCAAAAATTGTTTTTCTAATCATATTTTTTAATGCACTTTGCTCTAATTCTATTGAATTTTCAACCTCAATTTTTGGAAGTTCAGGAAATTCATCTGGATTCATAGTAGCAAGTTTATATAAAGAACCTTCACACTCTATTGTTAATAAATTATTTTCGTTTAAACTAATTTTAATTTCAGAATCGGGTAATTTTCTAATAATTTCTGTAAACATTGTTGCATTAACAACTGTACTACCTTGTTCTTCTATTTCGCATTCCATAGTATATTCAATACCAATTTCTAAATCATATGTTGTAAGTTTAATTTCATTATCATTTGTTTGAATAAGTATTCCTTCTAGTATAGGCATTGTTGTTTTAGAAGCTACTCCTTTCACTACGGAATTGAGTGCTTTTATTATTTTATCTTTATAACAAATTAATTTCATTTAAAAACTCCTTTCAATTTTTTTTACTGTTCTTTTATTTATTTTAATATAATTAATATATTTAGTAGTAGTAGTAGTAGGTGCTGTGGAAAGTGTGGAAAACTATGTGGAAACATTGAACCCGTAATAAAATAAATATGGATAATTTTGTGGATAACCACCCCTACTTATCCACACTTTCCACATTTAAAAGTGGAAAAGTGATTATCAACAGTTTATTAACACCTTATCCACAATTAGGGTGTGGATATCTTATACATTGCTTCCGTAAGAATTAAGACGATAAATTTTTCAAACAAAAATTTTCCAAAACAAAGATTTTAAAAAATTTTAAAAAACCCATTAAAATAAATTATTCGACATTTAGTATGATGTTTTTCACACTTTCCACAATTAATTTTGTATTTGTTTTTTCTTTTATCTCTTTATCAATTTTTTTATAAGCGTGCATTACAGTCGAATGGTCTCTTTTTCCAAAATCTATACCTATTTGTGGAAAAGACATGTTAGCTACTTCTCTGCATAAATACATTGCAATTTGTCGTGGAAAGGCAATATCGTTTGATCTTTTATCTCCTGCCAATTCTTTTTTATCGATACTGAAATATTTTGCAACAGTTTCTTGAATAAATTCAGATGATATCACTTTTTCTTTTTTAGAAATAAATTCATTAATAACATTTTCTGCAAGTTCAATTGTAATTGGGCTATGCGTAAGAGAAGCTCTAGCAACTATTTTATTAAATACACCTTCTAATTCACGTATGTTTGAATCAATTTTTGCTGCAATGTTTGCTAAAATAACATCATCTATTATTATATTTTCATCTAATGCTTTTTTTCTTAAAATTGCAACTCTTGTTTCATAATCTGGACAAGAAATGTCAGCTAGTAGTCCCCATTCAAATCTTGATTTTAAACGATCTTCTAAAAAAGGAATATCTCTTGGTGGCTTATCGCTTGATATAATTATTTGCTTTCCGTTTTCATACAATGTATTGAATGTATGAAAGAATTCCTCTTGAACTCTCTCTTTTTTTGCAATAAATTGTATATCATCTATAAGTAATGCATCTGAATTTCTGTATTTGTTTCTAAATGGATCATTTTTACCATCTCTTATTGAATTTATAAGTTGATTTGTGAATTTTTCAGATGTGACATAGACAATGTTCATATGACGATTGTTTTGTAATATTCTATTACCCACAGCTTGCATAAGGTGAGTTTTTCCTAGACCTACTCCACCATATATAAAAAGTGGATTATAAGTTTTTGCAGGGTTATCTCCAACAGCTAAAGCTGCAGCATGCGCGAATCTGTTATTATTTCCTACAACAAATGTATCAAAAGTGTATTTGGGATTTAAAGTTTGATTTGAATAATCAATTTCATCATCAGTGTTTTTCTTTGAATTTGATATAATTTCTTCTGGTTCACTTGAATTAGATTTATCTAAATCTAGTGCATGTACAGAAAAAGTGTATTCTTTGTTTGTGATATATTGAATTGTATTAAGAATTAAACTTGCATATCTTGTTTCAACAGGATCTTTTACAAAATGAGAATCACATTTGAATGTTATATGATTGTTTTGTATTGATTCAATACTAAGAGGCACTATATAAGTGGCAAAAGATATTTTAGTCATTTCTTGAGTTAATAATTCTTTTATTTTGTTCATGAGAGTTTCCTCATTTATTAGTTCATCCATAATAACCTCCTTTTCTATTAATTTTTGTTTATCTTTTTGAAACTTATTATGTAAGATAAACGGCAAATTATATGAATAAAGTTATCCACAAAGTTATCCACAATTGTTGATAACTCTGTAATATTTTTGTAAAAAACACATATTTTTGCGAACATTTTTTTAATGTCTAAAATATACTATCCTCAACGTTTTTAGTTAATACGGATTTGTTTTTTTGAAAACAGTAATTATATTAATGACAACATAAGAAAAATGTGAATAACTTGTGGATAACTTTGTGTTCACGATAAAAGTGTTATACAACATTTTTTATAAAAATGCAACAAAAAATTAAAAAATCTCAAAAAATAAAAAAATTAATGTCAATCATTTTTGAAAATGTCTTAAAAAATTTTATTTATTAGCACTAAGTTTT
>USGK01000049.1 GCA_900554175.1 uncultured Clostridium sp. | reverse complement strand
TTTCATTTGCTTCTCTTCTTGTTTCTTCACTCATTGTGTTCATTTTTTATCACTCCTTTGCTATTTCACACTACTCTAAATTTTTATATAAATGTATATAGGGGTCATTTATGTAATAATCATTTGGATTTACTGCTATTCTTGACCTTATATCTGCTATTTTCGGCATAAATTTGACCTCTCTTATTGTCTTATCTATTGCCTTCTCAAATTCTTTTATATCTGTCTTTTTAAACTCCTCATACCACAAAATCATTTCTTCTTTTGTAAATATCTTGTTATATGCTATTTGAATCTTTGATATTTGTATTTTAAATTCATCTTTATTCATCTAAAAATCCACCACCTTGCTTGTATTTTTTTCTTTTTTAGGATTTTTTAAGTTTTCTTTTTTTACTGCATCTACAACCCATTTTTTTATACATAGATAATGCGATTTTGCTTTATACCCTTTCATTTCAATATACTCATCTAGATATTTTATAAGTTCTTCCCAATTTTGATATTCTTTCTGTAGTTTCTGCAATTCTCCATCTTTCAACAATACATTTCTATATTCTCCATATTTATGTTTGTTGGCTTTTGCAGAAGCTGTAGAAGATTTTTCTTCGGAAGCTGGTATATTATTATCTAACTCTATACTATCCTTACCTAACTCTATCCTATCTCTAACCTGGGTATCCATTTTGTGTACATCTTGTATACATTTTGTATCCATTAATGTATAAGCTTTATTTTCATCAAGTTGCAGCATTGATTTTTCTTCTTTATATTTTGTTTCATGATATCTGTCTTTTTGTATGTAATTATGTATTTGCCAATGTTTTATTACTACTACACCACTTTCAAATGGTAATATAAATTTTTTAGTTAGTAATATTTTTAAGTCATCATCTTTGCAACCTATCATTCTCATTATGTTTTTTGGATTATTTATAAATCCGTCATCATCTGCTCTCATACTTAAATGAAAATATAATAATTGAGTTGTATGTGGCATATCAAGAAATGCGTCACTATCTATTATTGTTTTTGCAAACATTCTTCTTTCTGCCATTTTTTCTCCTTTCGTACAAAACTAGGGTAGATGTTGTGTCTACCCTAGTTGTCTAATATTCTTTATCTTTTTCATATTCAACACTAATCTTTGTTTTCCAATTACTGTCTAAATTATCTAAATTATTGCTTATAAAAGCATCTACGAACTTGTCCAATGTTGCTCTTTTATTTAACTCTCTTCTAATAATCTCTTGCATTTTAGGTCTTTTTTCTTCCACTAACTTTTTCATTTCTTCTTTCATAATATCTCTAATCATTTTATTTACATATACTTCTAAAAGAGTATACCTATTATCTCTACTATAGCTACTTATTTTTCCTTCTTCATCTACTTTTGTTTCTAATACAGTTTTTACTAGACCATTAACAATTTTTTCTTTGTCTAAAGACTCTGCAATTCCTGTCATTACAATACTTTTTACAGCCTCGTTTAGATAGTTTTCATCTACATTTAAATCAATTCCTACTATATTTCCCATTTTCTTTTCCTCCTAATATTTTTTATAAATTAACTTTTCTTTGTTCCATTTTGCACCATAAATGTCTTTTAAATAGTTTTCTATGTAATCTTCATATAATTTAGTATCTTGTCCAAAATCTTCTTGATAATGGCATCCTGGGCATAATGTAACTATATTTTCTTCTATGCCTAACCCTCCGTTGTGACCTTTTGATATAATGTGCATTTGCACAAGTTTTTGGAACATATCTTTCACAATAAATACATTTATGGTTATCTCTGTTCCATACTGTTTCTTTAACTTTCTGTGATATTTCACAAGCTTTACTTCTTTTGCTCATTTTTACCCCAGCTTTCTAATAAACTATTTATTTCTGCATCTGATTTCGTTTCTATTCCATAAGCTTTACAATCTTGAACTACTTCATCTATTAATCTTGACATTTGTTTCGAATTAAAAGAACTTGAACCGTAATATGCATTAATTATTTTAAATTCTGTATCACCTATATATGTTGTATCTGCTATTTCACAAAACCAAGCTATCCCTTGTGCTACCCACATTTTTTCAAATGTTTTAATATTCTCTGTTTCTATTCTAAATCTTCTGAATATTCCTAGTTCCTTTACTCTTTTTTTGTATTCTTCTATTGTGTCTATTTCTACTAACTCACATAATTCTTGTAATAACTTCCAAAAATAATTATTTGCATTAGTCGTTCTTTTTTTAACGTATTTCTTTGCTTCTATTTTAAGCTTTAAACCTTTTAGCTGTTCTATTTCTGATAACATGTCCTTTTCATTAATTAAAAAGCTTATTTTTGGTTTTCTTGTCTTATAATCTATGCTTATTTCTTCTAATGTTCCTGTAGTTTGCATTTTAACCACCTACTTTAACACTTCCGGTAATGGTTCTCCCCCATTAATATCTAAAATATCAAATGGATCTTCTTTTTTTGATTCCATAACTTTGTTTTCTTCAACAATTGGCCCTTCTATATTTCTTTCAGACAACTCAACATTCATTTCTTCTGCTTCATACATTCCACCCAAATCTTCAACAAAAGCTTCTCTTAAAGCTCTCACTTTAGCAACTTTTTCAATCATTGTTGCTGGCTGTTTGCTCCAATTGCTATTAGGTTCTCCATTTCCTTTTTTTTGTATTGCCTCACTTAATGAAACACTGCAGTAAATACTATTATCCCAATCCTTTCTATACACTTCTGCCCAACCACCAACTAACGTTTCATTATCTAATTTAAATGTTCCTTTTCTTTCTATCACATCTTCTTTTTCATTCAAGACAATTATTCCTGATTTCATTCCATCATATTTAGGATTTAATACTGCTCTTTTTAATATTGCATCTTTTCCAACTACTATTGAAGCAGGTTGATTATTAGAGTATTTTATTAAATATGCCTCTTTCAAAAACGGATTTAACTTTCTAGCCTTACATAATTCTGTAAAAAATTTAAATTCCTGAACAGTTATTTGTGCTGTTGTTCCTACCAAATAATCTTGTACAATTTTAGGTGTCAATTTTACTTCTTGATCATCAACCTTGTATGTTACTAATAATTCATTACTCATATTGATAGCCCTCCCTTACTAAATAATTTTTTAATTGTTTAAGTCTTATTGCATTGTCTGTCACTGTAAAAGTTATAGTATATTTTTTTAATTCTTTTGGTTGTTCCAATGGCTTATTAAATATATTTTCTAATTGATTATAACTTTTTTTAGTTATTTCATGACTTTCATTCATTTCAATATGTACTATTTTTTGTTCCTGCTTTTTCTTTTCTTCTTCAATAGCTTTAAATCTGTTTGTTACACTTGTTATTGCATTGCTTA
>USGK01000048.1 GCA_900554175.1 uncultured Clostridium sp. | reverse complement strand
TTTCATTTGCTTCTCTTCTTGTTTCTTCACTCATTGTGTTCATTTTTTATCACTCTCCTATCTGTTTTATATCCATTCTTTCAGCCAACTGTTTTATAAAATCTTGCATACTTTGTGGTAATAACTTTTGTTCTTTTTCTCTGTTTACTATAACTTCATATTGTTTTAAAAATTGTCCTTTTGTAACACTATTTACTACATCTGTATCTGTTTGTGCTAATTCTCTGACTTGTCTTACATTTCCAAAAAACTTTTTCACTTCTGAACTTGCTTCGTCAAATTCTTCCTCCGTCATATAAGCACCTTTGCAAATCATTAAGTATGCTTCGTTCCATGCCTCTATTGCCGTTTTGCTAGTTGTTGGTTTTATCATTTCTATTGCATTTTTTCTTATATCTGCAATTGTTGGAGGATATGGACTTGTTATCATTGTTTTTTTTACTGATTCTAGTACCAATCTATAATCTAAATCTCCTAAACATTCTAGCCATGTATTTATCATTAATTGTTTTTGTGTTTTATCTTTTTCTGCTATACTGTTATAATTACCAGCCAAAAGTGTTATTACTTGTATAGTTTCCTGCTTGTTCATTTTGCGCCTCCTCCATTAAATCTTTAAAATCATTTATATTTCCATTACTAGAATTATTCTTAAATTGTTTTAATGGATATACTGTTTGCCAACCATGTTCAATAGATTGATTTAATATTGCAATCTGTTCTTCCTCTAAGTTCGTCAACTTTTTCAAGTTTCTAATCAACAACTCTAAGGCTTTTGTAGTCATTGGCTTTTTTATTGTCTTTCGCATATCTATAAAGTCTTTAATAGTATTTTTTAGGTCGTTGGAAAAATGATTTTCGGAAAATACATCATCAAATGTTTTTCTTTTTTTGTTTTTTTCTTTTTTATCATTATCATGTTCATTATCATTATCATGTTCATTATCATTATCATGTTCATTATCATTATCATGTTCATTATCATTATCGGTATTTTTGGTATTTTTTGGTATACCGTTTTTACCAGTGGTATTTTTGGTATCTTCTTTATTCCATCTTTTTTCAATGTTCTTTTTATTTCTTTCAACTACTTTTTCATATTTTTCTTTGTTTCTATCTAGAACATTTTTTATTGGTAAAAATGCTATTTGCAATGACCTATCTAAGGCTACTGTTTGTCCAGTATCTTCATATTCAAATATTGCTTTTATAAGTTGCCCTGCTTCTTCATCTGTTAGCATTTCAAATATTTGCTTTTGTTCTAGATATAATATAAAACTATCCTTTGCCATATTGTTTTCCTTTCGTAAAATAGGGATAAAACCTTTGTAGCATTATCCCTGTTGTCTAATCTAAATAACTTTTTCCTATTAATTTTATAAATTCTTCTCTTGTATGATTTTTTTCATATTCTTTTTGATATACTCTTTTTAACTCTAAATCCATTTCTTTATTAAAATGTACTGATGTTCCTGTTGTGTTATGGTGTGCATGACATAGTCCAACACAAAAGCCATTTTCTATTGATATTTGTCTATTTGCTGTTCCAAAATATACTTCATGTATACATTGTTTTGGTCTACCACAAAAGAAACATTTATCTAAATTATTTAATATTGAATATCGTTTCATTTCTTATCCCATTCTTTCAATAAACTATTTATTTCTGCATCTGATTTTGTTTCTATATTCAAACTTTTTGCTAGTTCAACTAATAAATTTATTAGTAAACTCATTTCTTTGCTATTGTAAGTTGAACTACCATAATAACAATGTACTTTTACGCATTTATCTTTTCTGCTTACTTCTTGTATTAAAAATCCAAGTCCTTGTTTTTGCCATATTCTCTTAAAGTTTTCAAATGCTTTTTCTTCAATTATCATTGGTTCAAATGTTCCAATTTGTAGTATTCCATCTTGATATATCTTTTCTTTTGTTATAATTGTTCCATCTTTGCTTAATTCTTTTGCTATTTTGTCGCATAGTACCCAGCAATATGCATTACTGTCTAAACTCCTTTTTTGTCTATACTCTTTTATTTCAAATTGTTTATCTTTTGCTTGTTCTAGTAAATAAGTTATTATTTTATTACTTGTTCCTACCATATTGCCTCCTAAAATGGTAAATCCTCATATTCTGTATTCAATTTTTCAATTTCAGATATCATATCTAGGACTCCTTTTGTCTTTATTAAATCAGTCATTTTTTCAGTTTTTTGCATTAATCCTTTAAAATCTTCCCACATTTTTTTATAATCCATAATTAACCCCTTTCTACATGTTGATGCATTAAAACATATTCTGAATTTTCTCCCATGTTATTCAATAAAAATTCACTTGCTTGTTTTTTACTTAAATGGCTGTCTTTTGCTCTAAATTCATATACATATTTGCAGTCTTGTTGTTTTTCTTTTATCCTTTCTTCTATCTCATCTTCATCGTAATTACCTTCAACAAGATATAAATCATAATTTTTAGCACTTATTCCTTCAACTGTTTTTGTATCTGTCATATAGATTACCTTATAATCTTCAAATAGCACTCTATAACCACATTGTGGTACATCATGATATAATTTAATTGGTACAATTTTAAATAGTTTATAATCGTATTTAGTGCCAATTTGAAGTACATCTATATTTTTTCTTTCAACTCCACATTCTAAAAGTGGTTTTAATAACCATTCACAACAAGCAAATCTTAATGTTGGTCTTTCCTGTGCCAATTTCTTAATTGTTTCCTTTTTAAAGTGGTCTGAATGTATATGCGTGAGAAGTACTATTTTTAACTGTTTATAATACTTCTCTAATTTTTTAAAAGCAACTCCACAATCTATTAAAATTATGTCTTTTATTATTGTTGCATTTCCTGTGCTACAACTCGATATGATTTTATAGTTCATTCATTGATACCTCTTTTGTATTTTCTGTTTGTTCTTCTATTTCAGCTTGTACCTCAATAGGTTCTTGTTGTGGAATTTCTTGTTGCATTTCTTCTGCTTCATACATTCCTGCTAAATCTTCAACAAATGTTTCTCTTAATGCTCTTACTTTTGCAACTTTCTCAACCATTGTTGCTCCTTTATTTCCCCAATTTGAATTTAATTGACCTTGTCCTGTTTTTTGTGCCACCTCATTAAAACTTACACTTGAATAAATAGGATGTGTCCAATCTTTTCTGAATACTCTAGCCCAACCACCTACAAGTTGTTCATTTTCTAATTTAAATGTTCCTTGTCTTTCCTCTATTGTTCCATCATCTTTTTGAACTATGATTCCACACTCCATTCCATCATAATTAGGATTTAAAACAGCTCTTTTTAGTATTGCATCTTTTCCAACAACTAATTGGGCTGGTGTTCCTGCTTTATACTTAATCAAATATGCTTCTCTCAAAAATGGATTTAATTTTCTAACTTTACAAAGTTCTGTAAATAGCTTAAATTCTTGATTTGTAATAGGAACATCACTTCCAACTATATACTCTTGCACTATTTTTTTACTTAATTTTATTTCTTGTCCTTCCACTTCAAATTTAACTACTAAATCTTGCGTTTTATCTTGATTCTCATTACTCATAATCATATCCTCCATTTTCTAAAAATTGTTTTAATTCTCTTAACTTTATTCTTGTTCCTCTTACTGTAAATCTTAATGTTAAAATTTCCTCTTGTTTTTTCTCTATGACTGGTGCTTGTAAAATTGTTTCTTCAACTCTTTCTTCAGTTTTTGGAATAAAATTCTCTAATGCTTGTCTAGTCGCTTTTGATTGAGCTCTTATACTTTCATCTACTCTTCTTTGAACTTCTTCTATTTGAACTTCTTCTAATTGTTTTCTTTTTAATTCTTCTTGTCTCTTTTTTTCTTCTTCAATAGCTTTAAATCTGTTTGTTACACTTGTTATTGCATTGCTTA
>USGK01000047.1 GCA_900554175.1 uncultured Clostridium sp. | reverse complement strand
CACGTACGGTTCTGAATAGGGGCTAGTGTCGAGAGGCATTTGTCTACTAAACTGTCGCTGAGGTTGAGATGAAGAATAAAAGTCAAAAATGAGTATATAAATTTTATATATGCTCATTTTTTTGGTTTTGAATTATGTAAAATAGTAAAAACATAGTATAATATATGTAGTTCTGTATATTGCAATAAATGAAAAAGGAGGAGATTTTTTTGAAAGAGTTATTTGTTAAAAATGTAGTAAATGAAACTACAGATTTTTTAGACAATAGCCAAAGAATAAAATTAAAAGAGATACTTACAGAAATTTGCATATATTATAAAATTGAGAAACTAGAGCAAAGTGAAAAAGAAGAAATGCAAAGAAATAACGAAGATATTTTAAACAGGTTTATATCATCTAAAGAAATTGAAGGCTGTTCAATTAAAACATTAAATTATTATAAAGATAATATAAGCAAAATGTTTGAAAAGATTAATCTTCCAATATGTGAAATTACAACAGAAACATTAAGAAATTATCTTTCGGATTACAAAAGTAATTTAAATGCTGGAATGGTAACTATAGATAATATGAGAAGAGTATTATCAAGCTTTTTTGCTTGGTTAGAAAATGAGGATTATATTGTAAAGAGTCCTGTTAGAAGAATACACAAAGTAAAAGCAACTAAAAAAGTAAAAGAAACATTAACAGATGAAAACTTGGAAAAATTAAGAGATACTTGTTCAAATGTAAGAGATTTAGCAATATTAGAACTATTAATTTCAACTGGTATTAGAGTTGGAGAACTTACTAAATTAAATATATCAGATATGAATTTTCAAGAAAGAAGTTGTATTGTTTTAGGTAAAGGTAATAGCGAAAGAGAAGTTTACTTTAGTGCAAAGAGTAAGATGTATATTAATAAATATTTGGAGACAAGAACAGATGACAATGAAGCATTATTCGTGTCACTTATAAAGCCATATAACAGATTAGGTATTTCAGGAGTTGAAATATTAATAAGAAATCTTGGAAAAGAAGCCAATATAAATAAAGTACATCCACATAAATTCAGAAGAACAATGGCAACAATGGCTATTGATAAAGGTATGCCTATAGAACAAGTACAAAAACTATTGGGTCATATAAAAATTGATACTACGATGGAATATGCAATGGTAAATCAAAATAATGTAAAAAATTCGCATAGGAAATATGTTACTTAAAACTTGTTGTAATCATTATTAATAGGGCAATATAGAAGAAAATTTGACGGGATTGACTATTTACAAAATTAAATATTTATGCTACAATGCATACTGGAGGTAGAGAAAATGGAACATATTTTAAAATTACAACCTAAATATTTTGATTATATAAACAATGGAACAAAAAGGATAGAATTAAGGTTATATGATGAAAAAAGACAGAAAATCAATATAGGAGATACCATTATTTTTCAAAAAGAACCAGAATTAGAAATTACTATGAAAGTAAAAGTTGTAGGACTCTTACGATATAATAAATTTGAAGAATTATTCAGGGATTTTGATATAGAAATGATGGCTGATAAATCAATGACAAAGCAAGAGTTGTTAGATGTTCTAGAAGAATTTTATACACCAGAGAAACAAAAAGAATATGGGGTTTTAGGAATACGTATTGAGAAAATATAATAAAACCACACTCAAAAATTCAGTTGAATCTAAGAGTGTGGTTTTGTTGTAATTTGACAGATTAAGAATCATTCAGGAAGTTCTCCGTTGTACACTAATTCACGAGAAGAGGTATTGTAATAACCTTCGCTCATAGTTTGAGTTAACTTCCAGCCATACTTCTTGATGATAGGTTCAAACATTGGGATTTTGTAATCAGCAATTGTGATAAGAGGCTTAGTAGTACCAAGGTATTTAAAAGCATATTCTAACATTTGAGTTGCCACATGTTTTCCACGATAGTTTTCGACTACGAGGAAAGTACAAATCTTGCTTTCTGTTGCATCTTTTTTCAAAAATGCTACACCTGCTACATTTTTATTGATTGTGCAAATAACAATTTCGCCAGTACCATTAAATACTCTAGGAATTTCTTTTGCCCAATACCACTCAAAGTGTTTAGGATAATCTTTGCAGATAAAATCTGTAACAGAATAAGCAGCCTGTGCAAATTTACCGAAGAGTTGATGATTACTGATGAGAGAACTTAAGGTATAAATTCTCATTTCGTTCGTCTGTTTCCGAAGTTCAAACACGTAAACGCCAAGTGTTTCTTTATCTTCAGGATAAATTGCCTGATACATATCCAAAGCTTTATACTTGGTAACACCAGGAATCGCCTTAGAAGAATCTTCGTTGTCAAGCATATCAGGAAAATCTTCATAGCGAGTAACACGGATAACTTCAAACTTGACATTAGAATAGTCCTTGAAAGTAATTGTATCACCTTCGCGTACTCTTTTAATATCAGGATATCCAACCCTTACTTCAAGAGTTTTGATACCTTTGTTGATGAGGTTATAGTATTCCCGTTTGATTCTCCAGTTATAGTTTTTAGCCATAACATCAACCGTCCTTTCATAATGTATAAATCCTTATAACTGCGACATACTGCACTTTACAGTATAATGTTATTATAACATAAATGGTAAGAAATGTAAAGGATTATGTATACAAAAACCGTTATCTTTTGAATTGAAAAATATATATAATCTAAGCGACAAATTACAATTTTGTAGTTTGAAAGATTTATAGTAATTTGTCATTTAGCAAGATGTTCGTAACATAAGTACTTTTCTGAACGAGGTAATAAATAAAAAGTGATAGAAATTTTAAGAATTCTATTGCTTTTTTTATTCCAACAAAGTATAATAAGTATGAAAAGTATAACAAGTATAAATTAAGGAGGATAAAAATGGATAGAGATAAGTTTGTAGGAATAAGCAAAGTAGGAGAAAAAGGACAAATAGTAATTCCAAAAGAAGCAAGAGATATGTTTGATATAAAATCTGGAGATTCTATTATTGTACTTTGTGATAAAAAGCAAGGAATTGCACTTATTAAATCTGATATAATAGAAGATTTATCAGATAAAGTATTTCAAAAAGGGGATAAGTAAAAATGGAGAAAAGAAAGCATTATTTAGACAATATAAGATGGATTACATTATGTTTTGTAATTATATATCATATATTTTATATATTTAATTCAAGTGGTGTAGTTTCAAATATAGGTGTAACAGGCATTAAAGAATTAGATAGTATATGTGTTTTTATCTACCCCTGGATTATGTGTTTATTATTTGTTGTATCAGGAGTATCTACTAATTATTCGTTAAAAAGCAAAACAAATAAAGAATTTATAAAAGATAGAGCAAAAAGAATATTAGTTCCAAGTTTAATAGGAATATTTGTTTATGGGTGGATAAGTGGATGGACAACAAATTACTATGGCGATATATTTGCAGGAAATGGAAGTATGATTCCAGTTCCAATTAAATACATAATATTCTCTTTAATTGGTATTGGTCCACTTTGGTATGCACATGTATTGTTTATAGCATCTTTGCTTATTGTTTTAGTTAGAAAAATTGATAAAAATAAAAAACTAGATATTTTGTTTAGTAAAATTAATTTACCTTTATTGTTTTCATTGGTATTATTAGTATGGGGATCATCATTTATACTAAATACTCCAGTCGTAACTGTATATAGATTTGGAATATATTTGCTTATGTTTTTATTAGGATATTACATATTTTCAGATGATGAGATTATAGAAAAATTAGAAAAAATTTCAATACAAATGGGAATTATTACATTTATTATTGGAATTACATTTACAATTGTAAATTATGGTGCTAATTTTGGCTCAAATGAGTTTCTAACTAACATATTTACTAATATTTATATATGGTTTGTAATTCTTTCAGTATTTGGACTTGCAAAGAAATTTTTGGATTTTGAAAATAAATTTACAAAGTATATGAATAAAAACAACTTTAGTTTTTATGTGTTACATTATACTATACAAATTATTATAGCATTTGTTTTAGTAGAATATTTTAAATTTAGTCATTTCTTGTTTAATTATATAATTTTATTTATAGGTACAATAATTATATTACCAATAGTTACAGAAATCTTAAAAAGAATACCAATAGCAAATAAATTATTACTTGGAGTTAGTAAAAGGAAATAGACAAATTACAATAAGTAAAGCTGGATAATAAGTTGATATTATTCGGCTTTTATTGTATAATTGTAACAACAGATAGTAATTGTGCGCCCAGAAAAGGGCAAGTAATCTAGTGGGTGGAAATCCCGTC
>USGK01000046.1 GCA_900554175.1 uncultured Clostridium sp. | reverse complement strand
AAAGACAAATTACAATTTGTGCGAGTAAGTAAAAGAGTAGGTGAATATCTACTCTTTTATATATCTATTTCGCTCCAGAATGTCCTTAAAACGATTTTTGTAATTAAAACAAGTAATTTATCATTAAAAATAAAAAAATGCCAAATATTATTGACAAATTACTTTTGATAATTATATAATTAGTTCAACATTGAAAAGAGAATAAAAAAATAATGCCTTGCTGGTCTAGAGCAAGACATATTCTGTAAGACTTATAGTATATATAAGCTTTCAAAATAAGTCTTACCATAAGATAATTATAAGATATTATCATGGAATATGTCAATAGGTAAATTGAAATTTCGTATTAAAATTATCAATACTACCAAAGCTTTTTAGCAAGATGGTAGTATTTTTTGTTTTCACTAATGAAATTTAACTTACAAAGGAGTAATACGAAATGGACGAAGAAATTAAACGAACTTACAATAGTCTTCCAGAAGAAGAAAAAGAACAATTACAAAAATATCAAAAGAAAGGAATAACAAAAGTAACACAGTCAGTAGATCAAGAAACTGGAGAAATATTATCTACTGAAACAACATATAGTTCCGAAAAGAAAAGAGTAAAAGGAACTTTTGGGATATCAAGTCCTGAAGAAATAATAAGACTTGCAAAGCAGCATAAAACAAGAGCAATTAATACAATGTTGCCATATTTTATTGATAATATGAATTGGAATAATGAATTGTCTTTTGATAACACATTTATTGAAAGTTATGGAGAACAAAACAAAACAAGATTCTATGCAGACAGAAGATATTTATTAGAAAATCAATACATATTCAAGAAACCTAACAAGAAAAACATTTATACTTTAAATGTAAATTTGCTGTTTAGAGGAACAATGCAAAAAGCAACAGAACTTTACGAAGAACAATTTGGAGAAGAATTAAGTCAAGATAGTAAATTAGAATTAGCAAAAATAAAAAAGAAAATAACAAAATTAAGTAAAGAAGATATAAAAAATTTAATAGAAGATTTACAAAAAATGTTATAAAAAAATAGGTCAAGTAACTGACCACAAAAGTGGTCAACTACCTGACCACACCTAAAAACCAGCAAACTATTGATATAACAATAAAAACTCACATTTTTGACTTTTATATTTCTATATCTAATTTATAATACTTACCCTAAAATTTATTAGCTACTTTTTTTAGTATTTTTTATAAGGGCTTTGCCCTCTTGCTACGCAATTCACCCAGAGTTTTTTTCTCCAGGAATTGAAATTTATTTGACAAATATAAAAACATTTGCTATAATTAAGTTACTCGAGGAGCTCATAAGAGATGTATATGTACGGAGGTATGAACCGACATTCATATCTTCTTTTTTTATGTAAAAAAACTAGGTAGTCCGACAACTACCTAGTTTTGACTATTTCTAGTCTTTTTTGTCATGGTCGTTATCTTGGTTATCACTCAAAAGTAATAATACGATCAAACGCCATATTAGCTCATAAGATGTCATTATATGTACCTCCTTTCCTCAAGGAGTCACCGAATAATCGGTGCGAGTATATTATATAATAAACGACAAGAAATTACAATATATCTTACTTTTTTCGTTGTTCCTTTTTCCATTTTCTAAATTGCCAAAAATTCATATTACTTAATACTTCTATTTCTTTTTGTTGCTCAAAAAGTTGCTTATCTTTTTCAACTCCTTCTTTTATTAAACTCCCATTCCTTTCAAGTAATTGTTTTTCAGTGTTATGCCACGAATCTTTTAATTCTGATATTTGCTTTGTATATTGTGATTCTAAAATTGCTACTGCATTTTGAAGTTTTTGATTTTCTTCTTTCAATGAAATGTTTTCATTTACAAGAGCTAACTCATTTTTTGAATTTCTTAATCCTTTTTCATTTATGTATTTAGATATAATATCAAATGCTTTTTGATTGAAACATTTTGCTTGAATACCATTTTTTAATATTTTTGTATTGCAATATTCTGGAGTATCAATTTCTAAATCCTTAATCATTTTATAAAAGCTACCTTCTTTTACCCCTAATTTTATAAAATCTTTTTTTTGATATATAAATTCTTCATTTAGTTTATCCATAATTCGCCTAGCTCCTTTATTAGCTTATATTTTATAAGATATAAATATCTTATAAAAATACTATATCATATATTGACATTTTAATCAAGATATGATATAAAATAAGTGCTGGTGAGGAGGAGTCCAAATCCAGCCGATAGGAATTGGAGCATAGAAATATGCTCTTTTTTCATATACAATTCCTGGAGAAAAAAACTCTGGGTGAATTGCGTAGCAAGAGGGCAAAGCCCTTATAAAACCAAACGAAATTGCTAATTTTATATTAGCAATGCAGTGCGGTAGCACTAGGGTAGAAAAGCTATTAGCTTTTCGTAGGGGCGAGTTAGCCCCTGCAATATCTATTTTATAAAATAGGTATTGTTAAGCATATTTACTTATAAATATGCGATAGGGGCTTGGGGTGTCCCCAACGAAAAAACCATAGTGCATTTGCGTTAGCAAATGTTCTATAGGTGATTTTTCGCTACTTTACAAAAGTAGCAAAGTGTGATATACTAATTTTAGGGTAGTTTTTAAAAAGGAAGTGAGAGAAATGAGTGGGTATTTGAGTAGTAGAAAATTAGGAAATGTAAAAGGCAGAATAAGATATATGACAGATGAAAAGAAACAAGAAAATATATTAGACTATTATAACACTACGAATAATGATTTTTGGAGTATGTTAGCCAAAGAAAGTAGAGAAAGACATAGAGAAACAAAAACTGGAGGAAAATGTTGTGAAGCAAGAGAATTAATAATAGGAATACCACCAATTTCAAATATATCAGCTAAAGATATATGTAATACTTTTAAAAATAGGTATGGTGTAGAGTGTACTTGTGCGATACATTACAATAAAAGAGATAAAATAGAAAATAAACATTGTCATTTAATATTTAGTGAAAGAGAAAAATTAAGTATTCCAAAAGTAATAGAAGAGAAAAGAGCATTAAGAACGTACTATTACGACAGTAAGGGGCATAAATGTAGAAAATCGGAAGCAGTAAAAGTAGTTAAGAAAGGTACAGTATTGCAAAAAGGTACTACAAGATATTTTTCTGATAAAAATGAACATTTTAAATCTCAAAAATTTATATATGAATGCAAAGAGATGATTTTGAAAGAGTTGTTAAAAATTGATTGGTCTTTAAGAGCTGAGAAACAAAATAAGGAATTATCAGAAAAACATATAGGAAAAAATAATCCTAGAAAAGAATATATAAGGCAAAATAATAAATTGAAACAGGAACTAAAAAATATTTGTAATACTAGTGATTTTATTATAAATAAAGAAAAGGGTACTTCTTTAAAGGATTTTAAGAAAGGTTACGATATAAATAATTTTTCAGCTATGAATTATGAAGAAAATAGATATAAGGTTAATTATTTCATTAAAGAAGTACAGTCTATATATAAGGATAGGGTAAGAAATGAAGTTAAGGAGTATAATTATATCAATGAAGATGTTAATACTTTGAATATAGATATTGATTATGATAGTAATTTAAATTCAATGAAAGAAAGAATAATATCTTATTATGAGCCAGAAACAAAGACTAGAAGTAGTCCTAGAATAATTGAGATATTAAAAGAAAGACTAACAAAAATGTTAGAGAGAATTGTTAAATTAGTCCATATACAAGATTTTATTTATATCGAAGATAAGAATAAAATAGATATTTATCAAGATAGAGTAGATAATAGTCTACGTATTGAATCTAGCGATTATGAAAAAGAACAAAAAGAGATAGATGACATACAGCCAGAATTATGATATAATGTTTATGTTTGTTATTGTTAATCAGCACAAATAGTAATTTGTAGAGATGTAAAGTTTCGGTTGCAATTTAAAAATTATTGTAAAAATACAAAAGTGCAACTCAAAGTTGATAGAAAAAAACACTCATTCAATCTAAAATTGAACTTGAAAGGAGGAACATCTAATGAAGTTTGGCGAAAATTTATATAATTTAAGAAAAAAGCAAAAAATTAGTCAAGAAAAATTGGCAGAGAAAATTGGAGTATCAAGACAAAGTGTTTCAAAGTGGGAGAATGGAACTGCATATCCAGAAATGAACAGAATATTTGAACTTTGTAAAATATTTCACTGCAAATTAAATGATCTAGTTAATGATAATATTTTAGATTTTGATTCATTAGATAAAGAAGTAAAAATGAGTGTCGTAAAATTTAATAAGGAAAAACAGAACAAATTAAAAATAGTAAGTAAAACTATTTCAATTTTTTCAAAAATATTACAAGTTATAACCATAATTATTAGTGCAGTAATGATTATGAGTATGCTATTTATTCCGTCAGTAATAAATAATACAAATGTGGACAATGGAAGTATTATAGTAGCAGATAAAAATGTAATGGAATTTAATTTAGACCAAATGACAACTAACACAATAGTAAATGTATTTGAAGAGCATTCTAAATTAGAAATTATATTGTATACAGAGATTATTATGATATGTCTAACTATTTCTGTTATGATAATTTCATTTGCAATGTTATATCTTGCAAAATTGTTTGATAGTATAAGTAAAGGAGATACACCATTTACTTTAGAAAATTTAAAAAACATAAAAAGAGTAGCAATATTATTTATATCATATTTAATATTCCCAGATGTATCAGGGACATTGTTTCAATGGATTACAAAGATAGATATGAATATTGATTATGAAATTACAAAAATTTTTTATGTTTTAATTATAATATGTATTTATTATATATTTGATTATGGGCATCAAATACAATTAGATTCAAAAGGAAAAATATATGGTGAGGTAGAAAGTAATGAATAAAAGTGAATTTATAAAAGAATTATCAAAACAAACAAGCTATAATGAAGAAAGATGCAATACAATAAATAATATTGTAGAAGATACATTTATTATAGGGAAAAAGAATAAGGAAAAAATAATAGAAAAATTTGAAAAACAAATAAATTTAGATGAAAATGAAGCCAATAAATTATATGAAATTGTTATGAGAATTATAGGTACTGAGATTAAAAATAAATTAAAACATCCATTTAAAAGTCAAGATTAAAAAGACAAATTACAATTTGTGCGAGTAAGTAAAAGAGTAGGTGAATATCTACTCT
>USGK01000045.1 GCA_900554175.1 uncultured Clostridium sp. | reverse complement strand
TGAATCACTTTTTTTCTATACTTTTTTGTTTCACATCAATTGTAACACTACATTTAAAGGATTTTTAATATAATTTTATATATTAAATTTGGTAATTTAACATAAAATTTATTTTTCTATGTTCCTATAAATTTTAATTTTATAATTTAATTTATTTTATTAGATCAAATGAACAAAAATCCACTAATTTTTATTAAATCCTATACCTAATACCTCCCTTGAATTTGTTACAATAATAAAGGCTTTTTCATCAATTTTTCTAACTTCTTGTTTTATTTCTGATATATCATTTCTTTTTGCAGCACACATAAGTACTAATTTATCTTCGTTACTATACATTCCTTTGCCATATATTCCTGTAACTCCTCTATTTATATTATTTTTAATTTTCTCAGCAATTTCATTATTTTTATTTGAGACAATAAATAGTAATTTTGTAAAGTTTACACCTTCAAATAGAATATCTATTATTTTTCCCATTAAATAAATTGCAATTGCAGAATATAACCCAATCTCAATTTTTTTCAAAAATATAACATTTAATACAACGATTATAGTATCAATTACCGTAATAGAACTTCCCATTTTAAAACCTGGATTATAAAATTTCAATAAATTCGTTATTAAGTCAGATCCTCCTGTTGATGATTGACTTTTAAAAATTACTGCTGTTCCTATTCCCGTAAGAATTCCTCCATATATACTTGCAAGAAGATTATCATTTGTAAATGCTTCAAATCTATCAAACAAATCTATAAATAATGACAGACTTACTGTTCCAATTATACTTTTTATGAAAAAATTTTTTCCTATTTTGAATCCAGCTAAAATAAATAGAGGAATATTTAAAATCAAAATTGTATTTCCCATTGGTAATTTAAACATATAATATAAAATTGTAGCTATACCTGCAAAACCTCCTGTTGAAAGTTCATTTGGTAACAAAAATAGTGAAACAGCAATTGCCATTATACAAGAACCAATTATAGTCCCTATACAGTCTTTTATAAATTTTATCATTTTATTTTTTCTCATTAAGATATCACCTATCTTAATTATTTTACATTTTTTTCAATTTTATTCACTTTCTAGAAAATCATTATATGTTTTTAAAATTTCCATTTTATTTTTTCCTTGCTTAATTGATTTATCTGATTTTACCTGTAAGTCAAGTTCATATGTATCTTTTAATTTTTTTATGTTTTCTTTTTTATGACCTATAACATTATTTACATCTATTGGGTTTACTGAAATTTTAACTTCTTTAACTTTGATATTCAATTTTTTTATTTTTTCTACAATTACATCGTACCATAAACCCGATTCCACTAATTGTCTAAAAGCCGGATGAAATGGCCCTGCTACTACTTCGCTTTGTTCATTCGATTTATCAGAAATTGTATCTGTGGGCTGAAGACCTATTCTTATTACTTCTATATTTTTCTTAGTAAAGATTTTTACAAGATCTTTACATATTTCCACTGCTTGTACTACGGTTAGTGCTTTATATAATCCTTCATTATATTCTTTTTCTAATTTAGTATTTTTTATTACTAAAACTGGATAAATTCTAACTATTTTAGGTTTTAATTTTACAAGTGCTTTTGCAGTATTTATATCGTCTAATTTTGTACTTTCTGGCAAACCCACCATCATTTGATGTCCTAAAACAAATCCATATCTCCTTATAAGTTTCGAAGCCTTTATTACATCTTTAAATGTATGACCTCTTCCTGCTTTTTCCAAAATATAGTCATTTGCAGACTGTACTCCCAATTCTATTGTTTTTACATTATATTTCTTCATTCTTTTTAATGTTTTTTTATCAATATAATCCGGTCTTGTTGAAATTCTTATATTTTTTATAATTCCATTTTTTATAAAATCATTTGCAGCTTCTAATAATTCTATTTGTTTTTTTTCTTCTATAGCAGTAAAACTTCCTCCGAAAAAAGCTACTTCTACATCTGCTTTTTTATCACTTATATATTTTAGGTGTTCTTCTATCGTATTTTTCACATCGTCCTTTGTAACTTGTTTAGTTTGACCACTTATTGATTTTTGATTGCAAAATACACAGTCATTTGGACAACCTAAATGTGGTACAAATATTGGAATAATATATTGCTTTTTCATAGAATCACTCCTTTTATTTCTCTAATGCTTGTTTTGCCGCACTCATTTCAGCATGTTTCTTACTGTTTCCTTTTCCTGTAGCTAGAACCTTTCCGTTACATAGTACTTCTGCCTCAAAAATCTTATCATGGTCTGGTCCATATTCATTTATAATTTTGTATTCTATATGAACTTCTCCATGTGCCTGTAATTTTTCTTGCAAAACAGTTTTATAATCTTTTTGTCCAACATTTTTGCTTGCCAACTCTATATCTTCTTTTAAGTTCTTTATTATAAAATTTTTTGCTGGATCTATGCCTCCATCTAAAAACATTGCAGCTATTATAGCCTCAACACTATCTGCTAATATTGCTTTTCTTATGTCATTTGAATTAAGCTCTGATTTTCCTAAAAGTAAGAAATCACTAAAACCTAGCGACATTGCAATTTTATATAAGCTATTTTCGCAAACTACTGTTGCTCTAACTTTAGTCATTTCTCCTTCTTTTAAATTTGAGTAATTATTATATATGTATACACTTGAGATAAACTCTAATATGCTGTCGCCCAAAAATTCTAGTTTTTCATAACTTTTCTTCTTTTTTTCATATGCATAAGATGAATGTGTTAATGCTGTTTCTAAAAGTTGTTTATTTTTAAATGTATATTCTAATTTTTCCTCTAATTTTGATAAATCCATTCTTCTTCTCCTTTTTTATACAATATTATATACTATTTTCTGATTTTTTCAAGTTTTTCATCTTTATATTATAATAAAATCTAAATTATTGATATTATTACTAAAATCAATTTATTGAACAAACAATTTTATTAATTAATATAAATATTTAGATAGATTAAAAAAGAAAATAGAGCTATCCCTATTTTCTTTAAATTTATTGAACGTTTTCTTTTATATATTCAACTACATCATTTACTGTTGTAACTTTTTCAGCATCAGCATCAGGTATTTCTATATCAAATTCTTCTTCTAGAGCCATAATTAATTCAACTAAATCTAAAGAATCTGCACCTAAGTCATCTATAAAAGATGCTTCAAGAGTAACTGCTGATTCAGCCACTTGTAATTGATCTACTATTATTCCCTTTACCTTTTCAAAAACTTCTTCTGAACTCATTAAAAGTTCACCTCCTCTCAGGTTAAAATGATATATTTTTTAATATCAAAATCTTTTATTTAACATTTATATTATATGTTTCTATATTTGTCAATAGTGCAAATAAATTTATTTAATTTTTTTGAATAGCAAGTCAGTTATTTTGTTGTATTTTTTCAAATTCAGATATTAAATTTTCTACAGTCTTGTTATTTACAAACTGTTCTGCTTGCTTTATTGTAAATTCAAATAGTTTTTCATCACTACTTCCATGTGCTTTTACCACTGGTTTTTTTACACCTAAGAAAAGAGCGCCCCCATAAGATTTATAATCCATTGATTTAGAAAATCTTTTAATTGCAGGTAATGTAGGAATTGAAGCAATTTTAGATAAAGTATTTTTCATTAGACTTTCTTTTAAAGATCTCTTTACAAATTTACCTAGTCCTTCTACTGCTTTAAGAAAAATATTTCCAGTAAATCCATCTGTTACAATTGCATCAATTTCACCTGAAAAAGCTTCTCGCCCCTCTACATTCCCTATAAAATTAATTCCTAGCTCAGGTGATTTTTCTTTTAAAAGATTATAACTGTCTTTAGTTAATTCGTTCCCTTTTGTTTCTTCTGTTCCAATATTCAATAGACCTATCTTTGGTTTCTCAACACCAAATGTATTTCTAATATATATAGAAGACATTTGTGCAAATTGTAATAAATTTATAGGTTTACAATTTGTATTAGCCCCTGAATCTATTAATACTAATCTACTTTTATATGCAGGTAATATTCCAGCTAAAGCAGGTCTATCAATTCCCTTTATTCTCCCAACTAAAATCGTAGCTCCAGTTAAAAGTGCACCTGAATTTCCCGCAGAAATAAAAACATCTCCCTTTCCTTCTTTTAACATTTTAAAACCTACAACCATTGACGAATCTTTTTTTCTCTTTATCGCCAATGTTGGAACATCTTCCATTTCGATTGTCTCAGTAGCATTTTGAATTTTTAGTCGAGATGAAATTTCTTCTATATTTTTATTATATAATTTTTTTATTCGTTCCCTTATTATTTCTTCTTTACCAATTAAAATAATTTCTGCTTTTATTTGATTGATTGCGTTGATTGCACCTTTTATATTAGCATCAGGTGCGTTATCTCCTCCCATTGCATCTAACAATATTACCATTATAAACATCCTTTCTGTCTTCATATTTAGATATATATTTTTAATATATTTATTTTATTATTCTTTTTCCAAAAAATCAATATTTTTTTTAATTTTTGTTTATATTATTGTATCAAAAAAAAGACTAAATTATTTTTTAGTCTTTCTATTCTTTTTCATAACTGAAAATCCAAATTTTCCAAGTTTCTTTCCTTGAGAATAATATCCTCCATTAGCATATGATATTAAATTACATTTCTGTATATCGAAAGCTCCATTTTCATCGATATATTCATCAGTTACATTTACTGCAAGTACTTCAGCAATAAACATATCATGACTACCTAATTGTTTTATTTCTTTTACTTTACATTCAATTGATACAGGACTTTCTTCTATCATAGGACATTTAACAAATTTTGCTTTTTCTTTTGTTAAATTCATTTCCTTAAATTTATCATATTTACTTCCTGTCCTGCATCCGCACCAATCAGTTGCTTTTGCTAATTCTTTTGTAGTTAAATTTATGACAAATTCTCCACTTTCTTTAATTAAATCATATGAATATCTTGATGGTCTTACAGAAATATAACACATTGCAGGATTAGAATTTATTGTTCCAGTCCATGCTACAGTTAATATATTTGATTTTTGCATTGTACCACATGATACCAGTACAGCAGGCACTGGATTTATAAATGTACCTGGTTTCCAAGTAATTTTAGACATATTTAACCTCCTATAATAAAACAAAATCCTCTATATTGTAATATTGTATTAAAATTTTTAGTGAAATTAGAATTATATTTTTAATTTCATCTTTATGTATTTTGCTCAATATATATTTTTTATTTTAGTATTTAATTTATTATATTATAATTCTTTAAATAATGTTATATAATTTTGAATAATTTAACAAATAAAAAAAATCTAGCGACAACCTATCTTCCCAGCAGGGTAACCCGCAAGTATTTTCGGCACATTCGAGCTTGACTTCTGTGTTCGGAATGGGAACAGGTATTACCTCGATGTTATAATCACTAGAAAATTATTGTATACTATATAATTATAAGCACACTCAAAAATACATAGACGAATATTTATGTTTTAGTTATTAACTTC
>USGK01000044.1 GCA_900554175.1 uncultured Clostridium sp. | reverse complement strand
ACTTTTGTACATTCTTATTTTCAAAAATTTGTACATTTTTATATTGACATTAACAACAACTTTATTAAATGCTTCATTTTTATTATCAGCCATTACTACTACTTCGTTTTTTATTCCTCTTTTGATTAAAAATACATATTTTTTCATCACTCATCTTGTCCTTTCTGCATTAAGATTTTTAGTTTTTTTTATAGGTTTTATTTCTAATAAATCACATAAATATTCATTATAATCTTTGCCGTTTTTTTGGTGGTCTATCTATAATTTCATACTTATCTGACATAACAATTTTTAGTGCTTTTGTTGCATTTCTTCCTGCCTCATCACTATCTAAACATAGATAAATTTTTGTAATTTCTGGGTGCTTTTTTAAATAGTTTTCAATAGCAACAGGTATTTTACTTTGCTCTAAAACTTTTGCTGGTTGATATACTCCTGCTAATGAAATCATTGTTTTATCTTCCCATTTTTGCCCATATAATTTAAAAAGGGTAGCATAAGATAATAAATCTATTGCTCCCTCAAATATAAACATTTTATCTGTTTTTTCATTACTTTCTAATCTAAAAGAATACATTTTATTACTTCCTGTTGCATCCATTTTCACATTAGAATTGTTTGTTGCTCTGCAACCTGCATACTTTGCGTTTCCCATTTCATCATAGCCAACAAATACAACATTATGATAAAATTTTTCTTCATAAATTAAATGTTTTTCAATACATTTTTGTATAATTTCTTCATCAATTCCTCTACTTTTTAGATAGTTTTTTGCTCTTGTTTCTTCATTATTTTTCTCTGGTAGAATTAGTTTTTTACACTCTCTTTTTTCTTGTTTTTCTTCAAAAATTGGTGTCTTGATTTTCATTTTATTTAACACTATTTCTGCTGATTGTGGAAAAGGGATTCCTTGTGTTTTTTCTAAATAGTCCACTGCATTTTTTCCACCAACTCCTTTTGAACACCAATTCCAAAATCCATTAGACATTTTTAAACTATCGTGTTCTTTTGTGCAATATTGTGTCTTGGTTTCTCGTACTAATTCATTAGGATAATAATTTTTAAAGTAAGTTAATAAGTCCATTTGTTTTGCTTTTTCTACTAATTCTGGTGGAATGTATTTTGACATTTTATTACCACCTCCTACATTTAAAATCCTATTGTTTTGCTCTTTTCCTTTAGTATTTCCTCTAGCTTTTTCTTTAGCACATTTCTAGTATAAATATAGGTATCTCTTGGCACTAACTTGTAAAATTCATTTGGCAATTCATAACTAAAAATATTATTAAAAATTGTATTATATACATTAGTTATTGGATCACTTTTTATAAATTCATCAAACTCATCTTTTGGTATTAAGCCACCATCTACCAATATTGTTACTAACTTATTTATAGCCTCTATATCTTCATTTATTAAAGGCATATCTTTTTGTGTTTCCTCTAAAAAATCTGATATACTTATTAAATCATCAATATAAATCGAATTAGAATTTCGCATTTTTTTACCTACTTTCTCTATTATTTTTTATTTTTTCTGCAACTGCTCTATCTACTATAATCTTTATTGAATTATCCATTTCATAAGAAATATTTTCTCCTAATCTTCCGTCTGAATTTCTCCAATCTTCATAAAATTCTGCCAATAAATCTTTTTGTTTTATTAGTGCTTTTAATTCGTAATAATCGAGATTTTTCTCACTCATTTCTCCAATTATTAGAGTTTTTACCGTCATTTGATAAGCACTTTCTATAATCTCATCTGGAGATTTTTGTCTTAAATATCCCTTATATTCTTGTAATTCTTTTTCTAATTTTTCTATCAATTTTTGTTTTAATTCTTCTTTATTTTCCATTAAAAAATTCCTCCTTTTCTTTATTTTTAACAACAAAAAAGAGCCGATTTCTCGACTCGATTCATTTATATAAATTGTAATTTATCTTTCTAATACTTGTTTACAATACCAAAATATTGTACACATCTTATTATTTATTTTTTGTTCCTAATAATAACTTGTTTATTATAGGTATTCTTTTTAATATTTCAGTAATTATTGGTAAAAGAATAATTGTTCCAATCAATAATATTATATAATTTAGTATAAAGTAAGGTAACTTGATATATTCTACTAAAATAAATGCTATAATAATTTGTATAGTATAGTGTAATACATAAAAACAAAAATTGTTTTTATTCATATACTTTGTAAAATTATTATCAAAATTCAAAAATTTCTTACCAACTCCAAAAGCCGATAAAATTACAAGCCATATATAAATATTAGTAAATATATTAGTTAAAAATTCATTTGAACCAAAATTAGCACCATAGTTCATTATTGTAAATATAATTCCAATAATAAATGATATTATTCCTAGTGGGATTGATATTTTTTCTAAATTTTCAATAATCTTATCATTTGAAAATATATAATAACCTAATATAAACATCAATAAATATATTCCCCATCTATATACGGTAACAACAGGCGTATTTAGTATAAATGAAGATCCCCAAACTATTAAAAACAATAAGAATAAAATTGGTAAATTTATTTTATTAAATAGTTTATCAATTTTTTGTTTTTTATCTATTTTCCTAATTAGAACAATTAGTAGTGATGCTACAAACAATACATGAGCATACCATAATGGTCCAATACCTATTAAAGAATAAATAATGTATTTAATTGGATTTGGAATCATATCTCCATTTCCTGCAAATATATCGCCATAATAATTGGTTGTCCATCCACTTATCCAACCATATACAAAAATCCCTATAACACTTGGTACTAATATTCTTTTTGCTCTATCTTTGATAAATTCTTTGTTTGTTTTATTATTTAATGAATATTTTGTAGAAACTCCTGATACCACAAATAATAAGCACATAATCCAAGGGTATATAAAAACACAAATACTATCTAATTCTTTAATCCCTGTTACGCCAATATTTGAAACTACACCACTTGAATTAAATATATAAAACACATGATATATAATAACAAAACATAGCGTAATCCATCTTATATTATCTAAATAATGTTTTCTCTCATTCATTTTTATTTATCCCCTTTTGGTAAAATTTTATCAGTTAAATCTTCTATTATATCTGATTTGACTAATGCAATTCCTTTTTCTTTATCACAAAGTACAATAATTGAATCCCCTGGATTAATATTAAACATTTTTCTTGCCTGAGCAGGTATTACTATTTGCCCTTTTTCTCCAACTTTACAGATTCCTACAAATTTATCTTTTTCCATTTTGTCCTCCTTTAATTATACTTGTTATACTTTTCATACTTATTATACTTTATAAAAATAAAAAAAGCAATAGAACTTTTGAATTTCTATTACTTTGTTGTGAATAATGCCAAAATCTTGTTAGCATCCTAATAAATTGTAATTTCTCGTTCTCTAAAACAATGATATTTGTTCAGAGTTTTCATTTTCTTTTTTATATGCTTTTATAATATCGCCCATTTTATAAAGTATTCCATATTTATTGCATTCCTCTGCAAACACTTTGAATAAATACTTATAATTTGGAACTATACAATTATATTTTTCTCCATAAGTCTTGATATATCTATCTTTTAATCCTTCATAATGTTCTTCTAATCTATCAAAATAATAATCTCTTTGGTTTTCTCTTAATGTCATTCCCATATAGGTATGAATGAACTTTGCACCATACTTACTTGCAAGTCTTACTAATTCCTTTATATCTTCTTCCTTATCAGTAATAAAAGGAAGAACAGGATTCATCATTATACCTGCAAAAATACCATTATCTGATAACTCTTTGATGGCTTTTAATCTTTCAGAAGTTACACACACATTTGGCTCTATTATTTTTGATAGCTCATCATTTGGAGTAGTAATAGTAAATTTGATAATAACATTATTCTTTGAATTTATTTCTTTTAATAAATCTATATCTCTTAATATTAAATTACTTTTTGTATCAATACCAACTCCATACCCATATTTTGATATTAGTTTTAATGCACCCCTTGTTTGTTCATATTCTTTTTCTAATGGATTATAAGTATCAGACATAGAGCCTATTCCTATAATTCCTTTATTTCTCTTTTTAATTAGTTCTTGTTCTAAAAGTTCAAGTGCATTTTCTTTTCCTCGAACAATATCAAAGTTTTCAATATGATAACAATTACTTCTACTATCGCAATAAATACATTTATGAGGACATCCTCTATATAAATTCATATTATAGTCAATACCATACCAATCGTTGCCATAATTTACTTTAATTAGTATTGTTTTAGCTTTAATAAATTCCATTTTCATTCCTACTTTAATAGTTTTTCAAAAGCATTAGCATTTAATATTGTATTTGAAATAAATTTTCCTTTATAGAAATTAGCCCAATTATTAAAAATACAAGGAGCATTTTTAGCTTTCTCTAATGAATCTATTTTTATAAAATTAAGTTTAATGTTCTTTTCTTTTGAATAATCAGATAGTTCTTTTACTTCATATTCTACATAAGGACATTCGTTACTATAAAAAATAGTAAAGTCTTGATTATCTATTTTCATAGCTCTTGCAGTATCATTAAATTTAGGTGTTTCGCTTTCTTCAAATTTTAGTGCCATTAGTTCATAATCTTCAATACTATCTACAACTTCAAATCCATAGTGTTCAAAGAATTTCTTTTCTCCTATAAATGGCTTTTTCTTTTTAGAAACTAAAGTACAAATACCACTTTTTCCTTTTTCTTTAGAATCATTTATTGCATATTCTAATAATTCTTTTCCTATTCCTTTACCTTTGAAACTTCCTGCAACCCATAAGCAGTATATATACTCATAATTCTTTCCGTTAATTGGAATCCATGCTGTTTCTATTGGCTCATATTCGATAAATATTTTACCTCTAGCATTTAATTTTCTAAAAACATGACCATCTTTTAATTTATTCTTAATCCATTCTTTTTTACAATCAACACCTTCTTGATGTTTTGGATCTCCTATTGCACAACAAATATGTTCTTCCTCAATATTTTCCAAACTTAAATTGATATACTCATTCATACTATTTTACTCCTTCCAATAATTTAATTCCGTTAATTATAATTTCTAACGATAAATCAAAACTTTCTTTTATTGATATTGGATTACCAAAAGCATTATTATTAACCAATAATACAAAACCTTCTAAAAAACCTCTTAATGTTCTTATAATGTGTTCAATATTGTTATCACTAATATTTAATGGCTGTAATACTCTAAATAATAAACTAAATAATTTTGTTGTTGCTTCATTCTTTTCTTCACTCTCAAATTTGTTATACCAAAGCATAGCAGTAAATACTCCTTTATTATTTGTAGCATAATCGTAAAAGGCATAACACATATTTTTCAAAGCATCATAACCTGCTATACCAACAGCTGATTCAATAGCTTTTTCTCCTAGTTCTTTCCAACCATAAAGCATTAGTCTTTCTTTTATTTCATCAAGACTTGAAATATGATTATATAAAGATGGAGATTTAATATTTAGTTCTTCAGCAATCATTTTTAGAGATAAGTTATCTAAACCCACTTCATTTGAAAGTCTTGCAGATGTTTCAATAATAAGCTCATCACTAATAATATTTTTTGCCATCTCAACCTCCTAACTAATGATATTTATATTATAACTAATCACATTAGTTTGGTCAATAATAAAAGGAGAAATTATTAAAATAATCTCCCCTAAAGTTTAGTAGACAAATGCCTCTCGACACTAGCCCCTATTCAGAACCGTACGTGCA
>USGK01000043.1 GCA_900554175.1 uncultured Clostridium sp. | reverse complement strand
AATATACGCAAAATTTATGGATAAAAATTTTGCCACGAATTACTTAACAGATACTAATAAAATATAGAGTATAAAATACACTTGAAAAAAATAAAAAAATATGTTAACATAAATAATAGTTTTTAGAAAAGGAGTATTTTATGAAGCAATTAAGATGTGTAGAGCAACTTTATCCTGCAAGTCAGTATACAGTTGAAGATATAGAAAAAGTGCTGTCACATAAGATTAAATTTTTTCCAAAGAAAAATGCAAATATTCAGATAGAATTAAACGAAAATGGAATATATGTTGCAAAAATCTCTTTTATGTTTGAAGAACGTATAAAAATTAAAGATAAAATTCTTGAATTTAAAAATAAAATTATAAAAAAGGATAGAAGTATTAAAATAAATACTTTAAAAATTAATAGAGTTAATATTAAAAAAGAAAGAAAGTTAAAAAGAGATAAGGAAATAAATATAGAAAAAAATCATATGGAAAAAAAGTCTTTGCTAGAGGAAAGATTTAAAATAGATATACATACAAAAAATAAAGAATGTATGCCTATAAAAAAATATTTTGTAGATGAAATCAATACAAAAAAAGAATTGGAGAAAGAAAATAGAAATTTAAAAGAAAAAAATATAAAAAAAGCAAAAATAAAAAAGAGTAAATATGAGAAGTATTTAGAAGAAAATAATGTTTTGAAACCAATTTAAAATAAAAAACTATTGAAAAAAAATAGAAACTGTGTTAATATATATTAAAATTCAATAAAAAAGCAAAGTAATTATTAAAAAAATTATTACAGAGAAAATGACCTTGGCTGAAAGTCATTTATAAAATAGATAATGAAATTTCACTTTTTTAGAACTTTTTCTGAACTAATTTTTCGAGAATAAATAACTAATATCAAAAATTAAATTAGGAATAAGCGGGTAAGCTTCGTTAAAAGCTATTAATAAGGTTAATTATAAAATAATATATGTTTTAATTAATAAATTTAGGTGGTACCACGGAAAATTCCATTTCGTCCTATGTTTTAATAGGAGAAGTGGTTTTTTTATTATAAAAATAGATTTAGATAAAACTATTTTAGTTAAAACTTATTTTTTTAGAAAGGAATTAAAAATATGGAAGAAAAATTAAAAAGATTAGAAGAAAATTCAGTATTAGAAATTTCAAATGCACAAAATAAACAGGAACTTTATGATCTAAAAGTAAAATATTTAGGAAAAAAAGGTGAACTTACTAATATTCTTAAAGGGATGAAAGATTTGAGCAAAGAAGAAAGACCTGTAATTGGAGCTTTAGCAAATAAGGTAAGAGATAATTTGGAAAAAATATTTTCAAAAAAAGATTTAGAACTTGAGAAAAAAGAATTACAAAAAAAATTAGAGGAAGAAAAAATAGATGTAACTCTTCCATCCAAAAAACAAATAAGAGGAAGTAAACATCCATTAAATAGAGTAATTGAAGAAATAGAAGATTTATTTGTATCTATGGGGTATGATGTTGTAGATGGGCCAGAACTTGAAACAGATGAATTTTGCTTTGAAAGATTAAATTTACCTAAAGGACACCCAGCAAGAGATATGCAAGATAGTTTTTATATAACTAAAGAAAATTTGCTAAGAACTCAAACATCTGCAGTTCAGGCAAGGACAATGCTAGAAAAAGCAGGGAAAGAGCCTATTAGAATTATTTGTCCAGGTAAAACATATAGAAGAGAAGATGATGCCACACATTCACATCAATTTAATCAAGTTGAAGGATTAGTAATTGATGAAAATATTACACTTGCCCACTTAAAAGGTACATTAGAAGTATTTGTTAGAAAAATGTTAGGAGAAAAATCTAAACTTCGTTTTAGACCAAGTTATTTTCCTTTTACAGAACCAAGTTATGAAGTTGATGTATCATGCTTTAAATGTGGAGGAACTGGATGTAATCTTTGTAAACAAACAGGATGGATTGAAATTTTAGGTGCAGGTATGGTTCACCCAAATGTTTTGAAAATGAATGGATATGATCCAAAAAAATATGGAGGTTTTGCATTTGGAACAGGTTTAGACAGACTTGCAATGTTTAAATATGGAATTACTGATATGAGATATTTGTATAGAAATGATATTAGATTTTTAAAACAATTTGATCAAATGGATATAGAATAATATAAATGAGAAGATATTTAAAAGAAAGGGAGAATTACAATTATGAAATTAAGTTTAAATTTTGTAAAAGATTATATAGATTTAGATGAAAATTTAAATGCTAAAGATATAGCAGAAGAAATGACAAATAAAAGCAGTGAATATGACTCAGCTGGAAAACTAATAGATGTAAATAATTTAGTAATAGGAGAAGTAACTGAATGTGAGCCACATCCAGATTCAGATCATTTACATATATGTAAAGTAAATATCGGAAGAGACATTTTAGACATAGTTTGTGGAGCACCAAATGTTAGAAAAGGTTTGAAAGTTATTGTTGCTCTTCCAGGTGCAAAACTTCCTGGTGGGACTATAAAAAAAGGGGTAATAAGAGGTCAAGAATCAAATGGAATGCTTTGTTCTATGTTAGAACTTGGATTAGAAATTAAGTTTGTAGACGAGGTGGATAAAACAGGAATTCATGAATTGGATGAAAATGCTCCAGTAGGAGAAAATCCTATAAAATACATGGGATTAGATGATGAAGTTATTGATTTTGAACTTACAGCTAATAGAGGTGATTTGCTTAGTGTTTTGGGTATGGCTTATGAACTTGGTGCGATATATGATAAACCTGTTAAAAAGATAGATTTATCTCATAAGGAAAATGACGAAAACATAAATGATTCTTTTAAAGTAAAAGTAAATACAGAAAATTGTTCAATCTTTCTTGCTAAAGAAGTTAAAAACGTTGTAATAAAGGAAAGTCCAACTTTTATTAAATCAAGGTTAATTGCATCTGGTATAAGACCTATAAATAATGTTGTAGATATTAGTAATTATGTAATGCTTGAAACAGGTCAACCACTTCATTTTTATGATGCAGATAAATTGAATGGCGTTTTAGAAGTAAGAATGGCAGAAAATGGTGAAAAGCTAATTACATTGGATAACATAGAAAGAACTTTACATGATGAAAACATCGTTATTTCAGATGGGAAAAGAGCAATTGGTTTAGCAGGAGTTATGGGTGGATTAGATACAGAAATTACAACAAATACAAAAAATATAATAATAGAATCTGCAATTTTTGATAGTGTTAAAGTTAGAAAAACCTCAAATGAGTTAATAAGAAGTGAATCAAGTAATAGATTTGAAAAGGGATTAGACCCAAACAGAACATATATGGCACAAGATAGAGCTTGTAATTTACTTGAAAAATATGCTTCAGGAGAAGTAGTAGGAGGAACTGCAAAATATGATACAACTACTTTAGAAGATAAAAAAATAGAAGTTAATTTTGCTGAAATCAATAAAGTTCTTGGGCAAAATATTTCAGATAATGAAATTATAGATATTTTTAGAAGGCTAGGTTTTACTTGCGAAAAAATAGAAGGAGGAGCAATAGTTTCTGTTCCAAGAAGAAGAATAGATATTGAAATTAAAGAGGATTTGAATGAAGAGATTGGTCGTATCTATGGAGTAAACAACATTGAAGGAATTCTTCCTGTTATGCCACTTAAAAGAGGAACATTTGATAGAACATCAAGAGAGATTAGAAATAAAATGATTGGTTTAGGTTTAAACGAAACTTTATCTTATGTTCTAGTAGGAGAAGAAGAGGCAAGTCAATTTGTGTGTGATAATAATGAAGCTATTAAATTATTGGATCCTATGTCAGAAGATAGAAATACCTTAAGAAGAAGTATGATACCATCTTTAATTAATATTTATAAATTTAATGAAGCAAGAAATAATAAAAATGTCTCAGTATTTGAAATAGCAAAAATATTTTATAAAAATCAAAATGAATTTTTTGAAGAAAAGCATTTAGCAGCACTAATGACAGGAGAATATTCTTCAGGAATAGATAATTTTAAAGAAGTAGATTTTTATACAATAAAAGGTATAGCAGAAGAAATTTTAGATTATTTGGGTTATAAAAATAGATATAGTTTTTTAGCTGATTCAGCAAAAATTGCAAAAGAATTTCATCCAGGTCAATCTGCTATAATATCGTTAAATAATGATATTGTAGGGTATATTGGAAAAGTCCATCCATCTGTATGCAAACAAGATGTATATGTTTTAGAAATTAACTTAGAAAAACTTTTATCAAAAAAAGTTGGAAAAATGAGATTTAAAGAAATATCAAAATTCCCATCTGTAGATAAAGATTTAGCTGTAGTAGTCGATAAAACAATGGAATCAAGTAAAATTGCAATGCAAATAAAAAAATCAGCTGGAGCAATTTTAAATGATGTTAAGGTATTTGACATATATGAAGGAAAAGGAATAGAAGAGGGAAAAGTAAGTATTGCATTTAAATTAAATTATGGAAAAATGAATGCAACTTTAACGGATGAAGAAATAAATTCATCAATGGACAAAGTAATAAAAGACTTAGAAAATAAATTAGGAGCAAAATTAAGAGGGTAAAAGGAGAAGTTTAATGGATATTTTAACACTAGGAATTGAATCAAGTTGTGATGAAACCTCAGTTTCGGTGGTGAAAAATGGTAGAGAAATTTTATCAAATATAATTGATACTCAGATTCCAATTCATGAAAAATATGGTGGAGTTGTACCTGAAATTGCTTCTAGAAATCATATTGAAGCAATTTCTAGGGTGACTAAAAAAGCATTAAAAGAAGCTAAAGTGAATTTCGATGATATAGATATAATTTGCCCAACATATGGACCAGGGTTAGTAGGAGCATTACTTGTGGGTTTGTCTTATGGAAAAGCTTTAAGTTATGCTCTAAATAAACCATTAGTTGCTGTAAACCACATTCAAGGACATATTGCTGCAAATTATATTACTTACAAGGATTTAAAACCGCCTTTTTTATGTATGTTAATATCAGGAGGAAATACACAAATTGTTTATGTAAAAGATTATACAGAATTTGAAGTTCTTGGAAAGACCCGTGATGATGCAATTGGAGAAGCATTTGACAAGGTGGCAAGAGTTGTAGGATTAGGGTATCCAGGAGGTCCGAAAGTTGATAAGCTTGCTAAAGAGGGAAAAGCCAATATAAAATTACCTAAAACACATTTTGAAAATTCTTTAGACTTTAGTTTTAGTGGTATAAAAACAGCAGTTATAAATGTAAATCATAACACATCCAATATAAATAAAGCAGATTTATGTGCAAGTTTCGAAAAAACAGTCACTGAAGTTTTAATTGAAAATATAAAAAAAGCAATTAATCAAACAGGAAGTACTAAACTTGCTATAGCAGGTGGCGTTTCTGCTAATAGTTATATAAGAGGAGAGATTTTAAAACTTGAAAGTGAAAATTTAAAAATATTTATGCCAGATATGAAATTATGTACCGACAATGCTGCAATGATTGCATCTGCAGGATATTATAATTTTATTAATGGGATTAAAAATGAGTTAAATTTGAATGCTATTCCAAATTTAAAGTTATGATAGACTGTATATAAATTGTATTTTAAGTTTGATGTATCTATTGACAAAATTATATAATAAAGTGTACAATAATTGCAAGAAAAAGAGAGTGTCAAAGGAGAAAAGTGCATATGAAAAAGGAAAAAATAGAAAAAAACAAAGGACATCCTTTATTTTGGTAATATGGAAAAATATTAAAAAACTAAAATTGGAGGATAAAATGAATTTTAAAAATTTAAAAGAAAAACAAGGTATAAC
>USGK01000042.1 GCA_900554175.1 uncultured Clostridium sp. | reverse complement strand
ATTTGAGGATTAAGAAAAAAGATAAAAAAATTGCCTACATTTACTTGACACATACCCTCAATTGCAATATTAGAAAAAATGCTTGACTTTTAATTTGTTATTATAGTAAAATTATAATATAAAAAATAGTACAATATATGAGATCAAAAAAGGATGTTATTTTGATATATTGTGAAAGATAGATTATAATATAATGTGATGCTTGGCTTGTATATTTGTCGAGTGGAAATGTTATTTTATATATAAAAATATAGGAGGATTTTATTATGGAAGAACTTAATGAAGAAGAAATGAAATGTGAAGGTGGAGCATGTAAAAAAACAAACTCTTATCGTAGACTACCAGGATATGAGCATGTTGTTACAGGAGGAAGACCAGGAAATTATATGATTACAAAGGGCTCAACATATGAATTAAAAAGTTGGAGAATAAAAAATTCTAAAAACTTTTTAGGTGGATCAGCAAATTATAAAATTATAGATAGATTATGGATCACAGCTAGTGGAGAAGTTTGGTGTCATACCCCATCTGGATTGGGAACTTGCGAATTAGAATTAGTATTTCGCGATAGACAGTGGGGAACTGAAGTTAGAAATAGAACCAAAGTTCAACTTGTTGTAAGATAGTATTAATATTAATTTTATAAAACAATCAATTAGGAATAATTGGTTGTTTTTTTAAATTTTTTATTATATACTTTTTAATGTATAAAAATAAAAAAGGAGGATATTGCAAATGAAATATGATGTAATTGTTGTTGGAATGGGACCGAGTTCTGTATTTTTAGCATATGAATTAATTAAATTGAAAAAAGCAAAGAATGTACTTTTAATTGAGGAAGGACGCAGGGTAGAAAAAAGGATATGTCCTATTACAGAATGTGGAAGATGCATGCATTGCAAGCCAGTTTGCAATATAACAAGTGGATTTTCTGGAGCAGGGGCTTTCTCTGATGGAAAGTTATCTTTATATAATAAAGAAGACGAGGATTTATATGTAGGTGGAGAATTGCATAAATATATTGGTTTAGAGAAAGCAAAAGAATTGATAGATTACTGCGATAAAATTTATTTAGAATTTGGGGCAGAAAAAAAATTACAAGGTGTAGAATATAAAAAAGAAATACAAGAGTATATAGAAAAATCAAAGAAAAATGATTTGAATTTAATAAGTATTCCTATAAGACATTTGGGAACGGAAAAAAGCCATGAATTATACGGAAAACTTGAAAAATACTTAGAGGATAATTCAATAAATATGATGTTTGATACGGTTGTATCTGATTTAATAATAAATGAAGGAATAGTAAAAGGAGTTGAAGTTAAACCTTCAATAGGTAAAAATAGTCGAGTAGACAAAATTTATGGAGATAATGTCGTAGTAGCAGTTGGAAGAAAGGGAGCTAAGTGGTTAACTAATATTTGTAATAAACATAATATAAAAACAGAAGCTGGCGTAGTAGATATAGGAGTAAGATATGAACTTCAAGATGAGGTTATGGAAAATATTAATAAATATATGTACGAGGGAAAATTTATCGGAAAACCTGGACCATTTAAAGATAAAGTAAGGACATTTTGTCAAAACCCTAGTGGTTTCGTTTCGGCTGAAGTATATGATAATAATTTAACTTTAGTTAATGGGCATTCATACAAGGAGAAAAAAAGTAATAATACGAATTTAGCAATATTAGTATCACATAAGTTCAATTATCCTTTTGATAAACCAATAGAATATGGGATTAATGTCGCAAAAAATCTTAATGAATTAGGTGCAGGAAATGTCTTAGTACAAAGATTGGGCGACATATATAGAGGAAAGAGAACATGGGAAAAAGAATTAAAAAACAACAAAGTTGTTCCAACACTTGAAGCGGCTGTCGCAGGTGATATAACATTTGCATTAGGATATAGAACGATGACAGATATATTAGAATTTATAAAAAGTGTTGATAAAGTAGTAGAGGGGTTTGCAGATCCACATAATTTACTTTATGCACCAGAAATAAAATTTTATAGCAATAAAGTAAAAATCGATAATAACTTTGAAACATCAATTAAGGGGCTATACTCTATAGGAGATGGAGGAGGACTTACAAGAGGGCTGATGATGGCATCTGCATCTGGTATTAGTTTAGCAAGAGTGTTAGCTAAGAAAATTTAATTATAAAAGTATTGAAAAGTTCTTAAAATAATATTATAATAGTACATTAGTAAAAATATAAGGAGAACTGTAATGTTAATAAATCAAAATTTGTTACAAGAGCTATATGATGATGCTGGTTTTGAAAGAACTAAAAAAGCTAAACAATACGCCAAAGAAAACAAAATTGATATACTAAAAATGAATTATGATGATCCAAATAATTTTGATATATCATCAGATGTAAAAGGAATTCATGATGAATACAGAGTTAATGTATGTGTTAAAAATGCAGAATTAGAAGTTGCATCATGTGAATGCAAAGATTATGAAAAAACATATGGAGTTTGCAAGCATATTTTAGCAACTATAATTAGATTAAATCAGACCAAATTTTGGGAAAACCATGAGAAAACTAGGCAAAATAAAAATATAAGTGATGCCTTAAAATCACAAGACTTTGAGAAAGTTATAAATGAGTTTTATAATGAACAGTTAAGAGAAATAAACTCGGAAAATTTAGAAGAGTTGCCTAATAATTTGAAGGTAAAATTAGAACCAAAAATAATATTTGACAGGATAGATTCGGATTTAAAACTTGAATTTAAAATAGGAAATAATCGTATGTATAAGATAAAGGATTTATCAGAATTCTATACAAGAGTTATTAATAATGAATTTTATAAATATGGCGAAAAACTTGAATTTTTACATAATGTTAATAATTTTGAAGAAAAAAGTATACCTTTACTTAAATTCATTTTAAAATATTCGGAGATTTTAAAAAATGTAGTAAAGAGAGAAAGATATAGTTACTATTATAGTTCAAATGTGAGTCAACCATACTTGACATTAGGAAATAACACTATAGATGAAGCTTTTGATTTATTAAAAAATAAAAATGTTATATATGAGTATGATTATATATCAAATAAAATGAATTTTATTGAGGGTGATCCTCCAATACAATTTTCAATGAAAAAGATAGGAGATGGTACGTTCAAATTTGCACCTAATATAGACATATATGAGATTAGAATATTTAAAGGTGAAAAATATGATTATTTATTAGATAAAGATAAATTATACAGATGTTCAGAGAAATTTAAAAATTCAACAATTAAGTTAATAAATATATTTAAAAGTAATTATATAAAAGAAACAACTTGTAATGAAAATAAATTGAAAGATTTTTTTTCAATTATAATGCCACGAGTAAAAAATAATATAAAATTATCAGGTATTAGTGATAAAGAAATAGAAGAATACACACCAAAGAAATTAGCAACAAAGATTTTTTTAGATTTTGATAAGAATGATTATTTAATATTAGAGCCAAGATTTTGCTATGGGGAAGAAGAATTTAATCCTTTCAATGACAAAATAAAAATTAAAGAAAAACGAAATGAAATTCAAGAAAATATAACTCTAAATATCTTTAGAAAAACAGGATTTATGATTGATAAAGAAAATTTAAGATTGATTTTACCTGATGATGACAAAATTTATAGATTTTTAAATGAAGAAATAGAATTTTATATGCAAAAATTTGAGGTTATGGTTACAGATAATTTTAAATTAAAGGAGATAAAAAAGCCTAAAATCGGGAATATTGGTGTAAAAGTTGAAAATAATTTACTTTCAATAGATTTAAATAAAATGAATTTAGATACAAAAGAATTTGAAGAGATTATGAATAAATATAAATTAAAGAAAAATTATCACAGGTTAAAAGATGGAAGTTTCTTAAAATTAGATGATAGTGAAGATTTAGATTTTATAGACAAATTGTCGACTGGACTAGATGTGAGTTATAAAGATTTGTCAGATGGTGAAGCAAGACTCCCTATTTCAAGAACATTGTATTTAAATGAATTACTAAAGAAAACTAAAGATCTAAGTGTGACTAAAAATACTGAATACAAAAAAATTGTAAATGATTTGGAAAAGAATAACATAGAAGATGATGCAAATGTCCCTGATGAAATGAAAGACATTTTAAGAGATTATCAAAAAATTGGATTTAAGTGGTTAAAAGTACTTGAAAGTTACCATTTTGGCGGAATTCTTGCAGATGATATGGGATTGGGAAAAACATTGCAATTACTTACTATTATTTTAAGTTATATAGAGTCAGAAAAAGAATCAAGAAAAGCAAGTATTGTTGTCTGCCCGAGTTCGCTTTCTTTAAATTGGAAAAAAGAAGCGGAAAGATTTGCTAATAAATTAAATGTTGCAGTTATACATGGAAAATTACAAGAAAGAAAAGAAATAATATCACAAATAGAAAATTATGATTTAATAATAACGTCATATGACTTATTAAAAAGAGATATAGAATTTTATAATGAAAAGAATTATAATTTTAAATATATAATTGCAGACGAAGCGCAATATTTAAAAAATAGTAATACTCAAAATGCAAAAGCAATAAAAAAGTTAAAAGCGGATACAAGATTTGCATTAACAGGTACACCAATAGAAAATTCGCTTGCAGAGTTATGGTCAATTTTTGATTTTATAATGTCAGGATATTTATTTAGCTATAGGAAATTTAAAAGTTTGTATGAAACACCAATAGTAAAAGATAATGATCAAAAAACAATGGAAAAATTAAAAATGCTTATAGAGCCATTTATTTTAAGAAGAACAAAAAAACAAGTTTTAGTTGAACTGCCTGAAAAAACTATCAGTGTTCTAAACAATAGTATGGAAGATGAACAAGAAAAAATTTATACGTCATATTTAGTTAAGGCAAAAAAAGAGATATCAGACGAATTAAAGATTAATGGATTTGAAAATAGTCATATTAAAATATTAGCAGCTTTAACAAGACTTAGGCAAATTTGTTGTCATCCAAGTCTATTTATTGATAATTATGAAGGTGGAAGCAGTAAACTTAAACAATGTATAGAAATTGTACAAGATGGAATTGAAGCAGGACATAAAATATTATTATTTTCTGGGTATACAGCTATGTTTGATATTATAGAAAAAGAATTAAATAAATTAAATATAAAGTACTTTAAACTTATAGGTTCAACCAAAGTAGATGAAAGAATTAAATTAGTAGATGAATTTAATTCAAATAAAGAAATCAAGGTATTTTTAATTTCTTTAAAGGCTGGGGGAACAGGACTTAATTTAACTGGAGCAGATATGGTAATTCATTATGACCCATGGTGGAATGCATCTGCTGAAAATCAAGCAACAGATAGAGCATATAGAATTGGTCAAAAAAATAATGTTCAAGTCTATAAACTTATTACAAATAATTCTATTGAAGAAAAAATTTATGAATTACAAAAAAAGAAAACAGAACTTATAGATAATATGTTAGATACAAAGACATCTTTTGTTAATAAACTTAGTAAAGATGAGATTATGAGTTTGTTTGAATGAAATTTGAAAAAGTACTTGCCAAAATTAAATTTTATAGGTATAATGTAAAAACAAATACAAAAAAGACGGTTTAATGTCTAAAGGAGGAGTTAGTATGGAAGTAAAAGTAATAGGAAAGGAAATAAAAGTAACAGATGCAATTAATGATTATGCAGAAAAAAAGTTAGAAAGAATAGATAAATATTTTGAAGATGCAAAAGCAGAAGTAGTAGTAAGATCAGAAAAAAATGAACAAATAGCAGAATTTACTGTTACTGCTAATGGAGAAAAATATAGAGCTGAAGCAGAAGAAAAAGATTTATACGCATCTATTGATAAAGTTATTGACATATTAGAAGGTCAAATAAGAAAGACAAAAACTAAAAAAGAAAAAATGATGAGAGAGGGATCTATTAAAGATTTAAATAGTGTTGATGTAAAAAGATCTGAAGTTGCAAATGAAATCATTAAATCAGCATATTATGAAATAAAACCAATTTCACCAGAAGATGCAATGCTTGAATTACAAGATAGACCAACACATACATTTTTACCATTTATAAATGTAGAAACAGGAAAAGTAAATGTTATATATAAATTAAAAGATGGAAAGAACTTTGGTATTGTTGAACCTGAAGCATAATAATTGAAAAAATAAAAGAAATCCGATTATGATATAATTGGATTTCTTTTATTTTATTTAGAAATATACATGAATAAATTAAAATTTTCTTTTTCTAGCTGCTTCTGATTTTTTCTTTCTCTTTACACTAGGTTTTTCATAATGTTCTCTTTTACGAACTTCTTGAAGAACACCATTTCTGGCACATTGCCTTTTAAATCTTTTTAAAGCATCTTCTATATTTCCATTATTAACTTTAATTTCTGACATTAATTATTCCCCCCTTCCGGTCATACAAAACTGTATGTGGGATTATTTCAAAAGGACATAGCCCTTACCCTATACACATTGGATATTATACTCCATAGAAATAGGTGTTGTCAAGAAGAAACTAATAATTAACATTAATTTTTTAATTACGCAAAATTTTCGTTGCCAATGCAACAACTTTTTTCTAAAAAGTGTTGTTATAT
>USGK01000041.1 GCA_900554175.1 uncultured Clostridium sp. | reverse complement strand
TCTAAATAATAATTTATTTCTTTTAATATATATTTATAATCTTTATTTTTGTAATAAATAAATTTTATTTTTTTATAATTATCCGTAATATATTTTAACTGTTCATTATAATTATTTGCTATTAAAATTATATTAATATTTTTTTTTATTTTTACTATTTCCTTTATTAATTCAATAAATTTTATATCTCCTGGTAAATTTTCGTCAATAATCAAAAAATCTATATTATTATTTCTTAATAAAATATCAATTACTGCTTCTCTATATTGAATATTATTAATGATAAATTCAATATTTTTATTATTGAATAATTCTTTTATTATTTTTTCATTTTTTATAGCTGTTATAATTTTTTTTATTTATAAAATCTCCCTTCATAAATGTATGATATTATTACTTTCTTATAATTTATATTATCATTTATATACTTTCTTTTTAATTTAAAATATTTTTTTCATAATCTGAACTTTCAATTTTTACTAATATATGTTCCTCCTCTACAAACATAATACTTTCTCCTCTTTTCAAACTTTTAATTTCTATTTTTTCTTTTTCAGATAAATTTATATTTTCTGATAATATTTTTATATTATTTTCTTCTAGTGAGAAAAAATTTTTTATACTTGAATTATTTAAAATACTCTTTCCATATATTCCATTTTCTAAAGAAAATAAATCCGAAATATCTTGAGTAATTGCAACACTACTGCCTCCATACTTTCTAATAGTTTTAAAAATTTTATAAATAAATGATGCAACATCTTTATTGGAAGTTACTCCAATTAATCTCCATATCTCGTCAAAATAAATCGATTTCTTTTCATCTCTATTTATTTTAATTTTATCCCAAAATAAATCTGTAAATAAATACATACCATATTTTAAATTTTCCTCACCCAAATCATATATATCTGCAATTATTAATTTATTATTTAATTCTATATTAGTATAATTATTGAAAAATTTTAAAGAGCCTTTTACAAATGGAAATAATTTATTTCCTAGTTTTCTTAATTTTTTATCATTTACTAAAATATCATACAAATCTTCAAGTAGAGGCATATCTTTTTTATCTTTAAATTTTTTTATTTTGAATATTTTATTCTTTCTTGATTTATATTTTTTTTCTTTTTTAATTATCTTATATAAACTATTATCATCAAAATTTATTCCTTTTAAATTATACATTTCAATGATTTTTTCTTCCAATAAAGCTTTATCTTCTTCTTCAATATTTCCAAAAATTAAATTAAAAAATCCCATTAATTTAGAAATTTTTGTTGCAAGATATCCCTCTTCACCTTCTTCTAAACTTTCTTCTCTAATTTCTAAAACATTTATAAAAGTATTAGATGAAGGCCCTATTTTTACTTCTGTACCATGAAGTATTTCGCATAATTTTTCATATTCTCTTTCTGGATCTAATACATATTGTGATATCCCCATTAAACTTGACCTCAATATTAAAAGCTTTGCATAATATGACTTTCCAGCTCCACTTGTTCCAAAAATACACATATTTGAATTCTTATATTTTTCTCTATTATATCTGTCTATAAAAACCATTGAATTATTATAAATGTTTTTTCCAATAAAAATTCCCTCTTCATCAAATATTGATGAAGAAATAAATGGATATGTAGCCAAGATTCCATTTGTTAAAACATTTCTTTTTGCAGAATTTTTTATATCTAAATTATTTTCCATAATTGGTATACATGAATTAAAAACTTGCTCTTGTCTAAAATTTGACCTTATACTTTGCATTCCTTTGCTTTGCAAAATCCCCTCTACTTTGTCAATATAATATTCTAATTCTTTTATATCTTCTGCATATATGCTAATATAAATATACAAAAAATATAAATCTTCATTATTTACTTGCATTTCTTTTCTTATATATTTTGCATCATTATAGGTAAAAACTGCAATATCTATATCTTGTCTATTTTGATTTTTTTCTTTTAGATCTAAACCAACATTCCCTATATGATAAGTTAAATCCTTTATTGTTTTATATTGATCTTGTTTTTCATAAAATATAGAAAAATTCATATTTATATTTGCTTCTAATAAATTTTTTAGTAATATATCCTTTTGCTCTCTATAATAATTTGTTATAATTAAACCTGAATAAAATAAATTATCAATTTCTATATATTTTGGATTCTTTAAATTAATATAACTTGGACTTATTTTATCAATATCATTTATTGTACCTGAATAAAAACTTTTTTTATTTTTATTTAAATCGTCTTTTTTTATTTTTTTGAAAATTATTTTTTCCTCCTTTTTAATTAATTATTATTGAATTTCTGATTCTGATTTTAGATATTTTCTTGAATTATAAAAAGAATAAAAAATTTGAATAATTACTCTTTTGTCTGAAAAATCACTGACTCTATTTCCGCACCTTAATAAGCATTCTTTTATTTTCAAATATTTTTCATTTAATTCTTCAAAAATAATTTCTTCTGAATTTGTTAAATTATTGATTTTTTCTGAACTTTTTATAATTAAAAAAAAATTTTTTGATGATGAGCTTTTAATTGAATTAATATTATTAATGAATTTAATATATTCATTTGAAATATTTGTTAAATATTCCTTTTTTTCTCTTATTGTATTTTCTTTTATTAATTTAATATTTCTTTCAAGATTTTGTTTTGAGCTTTGAACTAAAATTTGAATATCAAAATCACATGTTTTTAAAAAAATTTTATAAGAATTCAAAATAGATTGTTTTTCTAAATCTGATCTCAAATAAAAATTAATCGGATCTATTTTTATTATCTTGATGTATTTATTATTTTTTAATTTTATTATTCCATTTTCAAATATCTTTTGAATAGGAATATAATCTTGCACACATTCTTCCAGTTTATTTTTCTTCATTTTCTCTCCTTTCAAAAACATTATAATTTTAAACTAGTCAAAAGTCAAGTAAAATCGTTCGTCTTTATTCTACAAAAAATACGTTATTTAATTAAAAAAAAATTTTATAAATTTTAAAAAAAATTGAATAATAAAAATAAATTTGCACATAATAATATTATAAAGTTGATGATAGTTGAGCCAAGAAAATTAATAGATTACAATATTATAGTTTATTAATTTTCAGTCAAAAATGTATATTGGTTTTTAATCAGATCAATATATGTTGGAGAGAAGAATATATTATGTGTAGGCAAGCTGTATTTTACTATGGTTACAATATATGTAATATATTCGAGCTAAGATTATTTTTATATTTCTTAATGGTTTTTACTAGTCCAATTTGGATGAATAAATCTATTAAAAGTGTATTCTTAGTCGAACAACTGATTAATATATGTTGCTTATGGCTTATTTATATAGCAATATATATTAGGTTAAAAAGCTATATATATTAGTTTGAGTCTAAGATTATCATTGGCTTTAAAAGTTAAAGGAAGATAGTTAATATTCTATCTTCCTTTAACTTTTCTTTTTATATTTTTGAAAATTATACATCCAAATTCTTAACATATTTTGCATTTTCTTGGATGAAATTTTTTCTAGGTTCAACTTCATCCCCCATTAAAATAGTGAAAGTTTCATCAGCTTTAATTGCATCATCCATTGTAACTTTTACCAATATTCTTCTTTCGGGATCCATTGTTGTTTCCCAAAGTTGCTCTGGATTCATTTCTCCCAAACCTTTATAACGTTGTAGCCCTAGTTGTTCCCTTTTTATACCTTTAGCTTCTAAATCTTTATAAGCTTTATCCAAATCTTCATCTGTATAACAATAAACATCTTCCATTCCTTTTTTAGATAACTTATAAAGTGGTGGTTGAGCTAAATATACATTTCCATTTTCGATTAAAGGTCTCATATATCTAAAGAAAAATGTTAATAATAATGTTCTAATATGTGCTCCATCAACATCTGCATCAGCCATAATTATTACTTTACCATATCTTATTTTGGTAATATCAAAGTCAGCTCCAATTCCTGCCCCTACTGCAATTATAACTGGATTTAATTTATCATTTCCATAAATTTTATCTGCTCTTGCTTTTTCAACATTAAGCATTTTTCCCCAAAGAGGTAAAATTGCTTGAAATTTTCTATCTCTTCCTTGCTTTGCACTTCCTCCAGCAGAGTCTCCTTCGACTATATAAACTTCACATTCCTCAGCGTTTTTACTACTACAATCTGCAAGTTTTCCAGGAAGAGTTGTTGTTTCTAAAGCACTTTTTCTTCTAACTAACTCACGTGCCTTTCTTGCTGCTTCCCTAGCTCTTGAAGCACTTATACATTTTTCAAGAATAGATTTTCCAACTGATGGGTTTTCTTCTAAATATATTGATAAAGCTTCATTTACCATAGATTGAACAACACCAGTTACTTCACTGTTTCCAAGTTTTGTTTTTGTCTGTCCTTCAAATTGTGGCTCTTTTACTTTAACAGAAACAACTGCTGTAATTCCTTCTCTTATATCTTCACCTTGAAGATTTGAATCTTTGTCTTTTAAAATATTATGAGATCTTGCATAGTCATTAAAAACTTTAGTTAAAGATCTTTTGAATCCTTCTAAATGCGTTCCACCTTCTACAGTATTAATATTATTGACAAATGTATATATATTTTCTGAATAAGAAGTTGTATATTGAATTGCAATTTCTACTGGAACCTCTCCATTTTTTTCAATATAAATTGGCTCTTTATTTATTTTTTCCTTTGATTTATTCAAAAATTCAACAAAAGATTTCAATCCACCTTCATAACAAAATTCAGCTCTTTTTATCTCTTCTCCTCTTTGATCTTCAATATTAATTTTAAGACCCTTTGTTAAAAATGCTATCTCTCTAAATCTTGTCTCTAATGTTTGATAATCATATTCAACAGACTCAAATATTGTGTTATCTGCTAAAAATCTAACCTTTGTTCCAGTGTCTTTACATGTCCCTATTTTTTCAATTTTTTTCACAGTTTTACCTTTTTCAAAACGCATTTGATATATTCCGCCATCTCTTTTTACTGTAACTTCTGTCCATTCAGATAAAGCATTTACAACAGATGCTCCAACACCATGTAATCCACCCGATACTTTATATCCACTATCTCCTCCAAATTTTCCTCCTGCATGTAAAACAGTATATACTGTTTCTAATGTAGAAAGTTTTGTTTTTGGATGTATTTCTACTGGGATTCCTCTACCATTATCAGTTACACAAACTATATTTCCTTTTTCTAATACTATATCTATTTCTGTACAGTATCCTGCCAATGCTTCATCAACACAGTTATCTACAATTTCGTATACCATATGATGTAATCCTCTAACAGAAGTACTACCTATGTACATACCTGGTCTTTTTCTTACTGCTTCTAGACCTTCAAGAACCTGTATTTGATTTGCACCATATTCATGATTGTATTTTTCCATTCATAAGTCATCCTTTCATCTTAAATTATTTCCACTATATAATATAATTGTAAAATTCTTTTTTGTCAAATTATTTTTTTTATAATTTTTAAATTTAAATTATAAACTATCTTCAAAAACTTCCCCATTTATTACTTTAAAAATTTTTTTATCATTAAAATCTTTATTTTTAATATTAATTTTATCAGTACATGTAATTATTACTTGAGTATCTTCTATAGTTTCTAAAAAATTATTTATTCTCTTATTATCTAATTCTGACATAAAATCATCTAATAATAAAATTGGGTTTTCTCCTATTTCATCATTAATTACTTTTAACTCTGATAATTTTAAAGAAAGCATTGCTGTTCTATGTTGTCCTTGAGATCCATAAATATTAACTGGTATTTCATTTATAAAAATACTAAAATCATCTCTGTGAATTCCTCTTGTTGTAAATCCTTTTATTATATCTAAGTTTCTTCTTTCTAATAACATTTTTTTATAATTTTCTTTATTTAAACAATCAGAAATATATTCTATATTTATCTCCTCTTTATTTCCAGTTATATTTTTATGAATGTTTTTTATTTTATTTTTTATTTTTTCTATAAATTCATATCTATAATCTGAAATTATTTTTCCATATTCAATTAATTGGTTGTCCCAAATTTCTAAAAGTGTTTCATTTGCATTTTCTAATTTTATTTTTTTTAAATAAAGATTTCTTTCTTCAATCGTTTTTATATATAATGAATATACATGCATATATTTTGGTCTTAATTGGCTAATCATAATATCCAAGAATTTTCTTCTATTTTGAGGACCACCTTTTAAAATATTTATATCATCTGGAGTAAAAATAACTGTATTAATATTTCCTAAAAGCTCACTTAATTTTTTTATTTTTATTTCATTTAAATAAATATTTTTTTTATTTCCAATTGAAAATAGAATTTTTCCATCTCTATCTGATTTTTCAAAATCTATCTCAATACTACAATTTTGTTCATTTATTTTTATAAGCTCTTTATCTTTCTTTGCTCTAAATGATTTTCCTAAACTGCATACAAAAATGGATTCTATTATATTTGTTTTTCCTTGTGCATTATCTCCATAAAAAATATTTATTTTTTTATTCAAATTAATTTCTTGTTTTTTATAATTTCTAAAATTATTTATTTTCACTTTATTTATCCACATAAATTAACCCCATATAATTTAATTAAAAATCTATTTTTTACTATTTTTTTCTAATTTTTTCTAATTTTTTCGATTTTTTTCATATTTATTTTAATAAATCAACCATTATATAAATTATTTGATTTTTTATTTATTTTTTTCTATATTTTTTAATTTTTATTTTAGCCTATTTTAAGTCATATTTTATTATTTTAGTTCATTTTTAGTTATTTACAGTTATAAATTTTATTTTTCTTTTTTTTATGATTTTTAGCTTTTTTTTTCGATTTTTTTTGATTTTTTATTTTCTATTTTTAGTTTATTTTTTTATTTTTTATTTAATATAAAATTATATATTTTAATTTT
>USGK01000040.1 GCA_900554175.1 uncultured Clostridium sp. | reverse complement strand
ACTGTTCATTTACTTTTTTTTAAAATTTTTGTTGCATTTCAAATGAATATTCTGGGAAAAATATTTTCAATTATTCATAATTATATTATAATACTATAATAAAAAAATGAAAGGAAAGTTTATATGATAATAACTAAATTTGAAACCAATAAGGATAAAAATTTATATTTTAATCAATCAATTATAAAAGAAAAAAAGTACTCACCTAAACAAGAAAATCAAATTGTAAATATCTACCCTAAAATAGAATATCAGGAATTTTTAGGTATAGGTGCTGCTATAACTGAGTCTTCTGCTTATAATTATAGCCTCCTTCCCACTAATAAAAAAAGGGATTTTATGAATGACATGTTTTTTAATATAAATTATTCACTTTGTAGATTGACTATTGGTAGTTCTGATTTTTCACTAAATAGCTATTCTTATGCAAAAAAACATGACTTATCTGATTTTAGTATTGAAAGAGATAAAAAATACATTATTCCTTTTATAAGAGATGCTTTAGCTATTAATCCTAATCTAAAATTCTTAGCCTCACCTTGGAGTCCTCCCGGTTTTATGAAAAACACTAAATTGCTTTATTTAGGTGGAAAACTTTCTGAAAAATATAAACAAACATATGCAGATTATTTTATAAAATATATACTTTCTTATAAAGAGTTAGGTATAAATATTGATTATATAACTATTCAAAATGAACCTGGTGCTATACAACTTTGGGAATCATGTATTTACTCATCTGAAGATGAAGTTGACTTTCTTGTAAACTATCTCTATCCTACATTTCAAAAAAATAATATTTCTACGAAAATTTTAATATATGACCACAATAAAGAAAAACTTTATACAAGAGCACTTTCAGAATTTTCAAATCCCCAAGCACTAAATGCCGCTTCTGGAATAGCTTTCCACTGGTACTCTGGAAATCACTTTGAGAACATTTCACTTTGTAGAGAAACTTTTCCAAACAAACTCTTATTTCACACTGAAGGATGCTTTGGCTTTACTCCAGATAATTCTTTTCCTAATCAGTATGCTCATGATATTACAGAAGATTTAAATCACGGTGTAAATGGCTATATCGATTGGAATATACTTTTAGATAATAAAGGTGGCCCAAATCATAAAAAAAATTATTGCAATAGCCCTGTAATGCTTAACGATACTAACTCTGATTACATCAAAAGTCTTTCATATTATTACATTGGTCATTTTAGCAAAATAATACATCCTGGCGCACGCAGAATAGCATTTAGCAAATATATAGCTGACATTACTATGACAGCATTTAAAAACCCTGATAATAGCATTGCAATTATAATGATAAACAGAGAAAATTATGATATTGATTTTAATTTATGTATTAATGATATTACATTTAAAGATACATTATACAAACAATCTGCACTTAGTTATCTAATCCATTAATAAAAACTGGTGATTAAAATATTTTTAATACTATAAAAAATACTTTATCACCAGTAAAATTATTTAATTTATTAATGAATATTATATATTATTATTAATTACAAATTCTCTACATTAACTCGTCTTACTCAAAATATCCTTTTTCATTTTTTTTATAATCTTCTTTTCTAACCTAGAAATATAACTTTGTGAAATTCCGAAGTTCATCTGCCACCTCTTTTTGAGTTTTTTCATCTCCAGATTTGAAACCAAATCTCATTTCCATAATATTTTTTTCTCTATCACTTAACTTACCTATGGAAGCTTTTAAAAGTTTTCTTTCAACTTCATCTTCTATATTTCTAGAAGTTATATCCGGATCGGTTCCTAATATATCTGAAAGTAACAACTCATTTCCATCACAATCCTTATTCAAAGGTTCATCAATAGAAACTTCTCCTTTAATTTTATTTGTCCTTCTTAAATACATTAAAATTTCATTTTCTATACACCTCGATGCATATGTTGCAAGTTTTATATTTTTATCGCTATTAAATGTATTCACACTTTTTGCTAAACCTATTGTACCTATTGAAATTAAATCTTCTATTCCTATTCCTGTGTTTTCAAATTTCTTTGCAATATAAACAACTAATCTTAAATTTCTTTCTACCAATACCTGTCTAGCCTCCAAATTATCTTCATCTGATAATTTTCTTATGTATTCTCTTTCTTCTTCTTCAGGAAGTGGTGGTGGTAAAGTCTGACTTCCTGCTATATAAAATATTGGCTCTTCAAAAAAATCCTCTTCGTCTTCTTTTAAATACTTTATCTTCAAAGATTTAATATTATTTTTTAATAGCTCTACAATATTCATATTGAATCGTATTCCTTTCTTTTTTATTTTATATAATGTTAATCCCAAGTAAAGCCTTATAATCTCCTCTTTTTGATAAAACCTTATTATAAATTCCTATTATTACTTTATCTACTCTTTTGATTTCATCATCTTCAATTACTTCTACTTCATCTGCTTTTATCCCAAGTAACATTCCATTTTGCTTTCCCAATGAAGAAAAAGGTATTACTTTTAATTTAGCTAAATATTCTTGTTTAATTACTTCTGGAATCCCGCTTAAATCACCTCCTAACACATTATCAATGTTTTCTAAAATTTCTTTTGGTATTATATCAAATAAAACACTTTTTTCGACAACTATCACAGGAATATTACTTATAGGTTCTTTAAGTAAATTTCCGGTATCAATCATTGCTCTAATCTTAACTTTCTTTTTATTTAATTTTATTATAATACTACAAAACATATCTTTTTTTCCAATTTTATGCTTAACCATTTTAAATGATAATATAGATATAAGAAAAGCCAGTACTACACCTATAAATATTGTCTTTAATGTATAATTCTCCAATATTACTCCATCTTTTATATTTATATTATTAGAATTCACTATGTATATCATCCCTAAAGCCGCTCCACCAAATACGAAAGATACTAAATAAAACAATAATACATCTTTCAGCAACAATTTAAAGCTTTTAGGACTAAATGCTATATAATTCATCAAAATCGATATAAATACTTTCGATATAATATTTATGTATAAATCAATCCTAAAAATATAATATATTACTACATATACAGATCCCATAATACTTGATATTATTATTTTCCAATGTTTTATTTTTATTTTAGAGATAATCGCTGTTGCATATAAAATAATACTATTTAAAATTAAATTTTCTAAAAATAATACATCTATATATATTGTCATTATCTCACCCAATTCATATTTTACTACAAACAAATTGAAAAGGTTGTCTTTTCTTATTGTAGAAAAAAAGAAATAATCTACAAAAATAGATTATTTCTTTTATTATTTTTTATTTATTAACAAAAATGGTATTATTTAAGTGTTTTTTGCATCAAAAGGTATAAATTTTTCTACTACACTTTGCTTTAATTCATCATTAGCTCTAAATAACATGAATGAATTATTTATTTTATTATCAACAATTTGCTCTATTTCATCTTTGTTTGATTTTTCTGCAAAAACTAATTCACTTACTAATATTTGTTTTGCATTTGTAAGCATTTTCTTCTCTCCTGTAGAAAGACCTTTTTCCTTTTGTTTAAAACTTAAATTTCTTACTACATCTGCGATTTCGTATATGTCTCCACTTTTTATTTTGTCCATATTATCTCTGTATCTCTTATTCCAATTTTTATTCATCTCTGTTTCATCTTGTTCTAAAACATTTAGAACTTTATCTGCTGAACTTTTGTCTATTACATCTCTTATTCCTACTTTTTCTGCCTTCTCTATTGGTACCATTACCTTAACCTCACCTGGCATCTTAAGAATATAATAAGATTGTTTTTCCCCTAATATATCTCTTTCTTCAATTGCATCTATTTTTCCAGCCCCGTGCATAGGCATTACTATTTCATCACCTACATTATACATGTACGTAGTCACTCCTTTCAGCAAATTTTTATTATTATTTTCCCCTTTATGTAATCAACATATTTATTATACTACAAAATTAGCTAAAAGTCAAAGTTTTCCAAAATACAATTTTTTGTTTGAAAACGCACAATATTTAAGGTTTTTAGGTGATTTTTCCAAAAAATAGGTAAAAAAAATTTTTAAGTTTTTACTTATTTTTATTTAACTGAGTTAACTATATTATTAATTAATAATGCATTTGTAACTATACCTATCCCACCAGGTACCGGAGTAATTGCTTTTGCTTTATTTTTTACACTTTCAAAATCTATATCTCCTACTATTTTATTATCTACTACATTTATTCCTACATCAATTAATATAGAATCTTTTTTTATCATATCTTCTTTTAAAAAGTTTGGCTTTCCAATTGCCATAATTATAACATCAGCTACCTGTAATTCTCTATCTAAATTCTCTGTCTTAGAATGACATATTGTGACAGTTGCATCTCTTTTTAATAATTGAGGAATTAATGGCTTTCCAACAATATTGCTTCTACCTACAATTATAACCTTCTTTCCTTTTAAATTTATATTATAATAGTCTAATATTTCTATTACAGCTCGACTTGTACATGGTGTCATATTATTTTCTCCATTTAAAAACAAATTACCCATATTAGCGTCTGTTACACCTTCTACATCCTTAGCTTTTGGAATTTCATTTATTAAATCTTTACATTTCTTTGTTAAAGGCTCAGCAAACATTATACTTGTATATTTATCATCTTCTTTAACTTCAAAAAATCTTGTTATAAATTCTTCTTCTGTTTTTGCAAAGAATATACTTATATTTATACCATATTTCTTACAATTTTGTTCTATCTTTCTTACATATACCAAACTTGCTTCATCTTTTCCCATAGAAAATAATGCTAAGTGAGGTAATACTTTCTTTTTTTCTTTTAAAATTTCCATATCTTTTAAAATATTTTCTTTTATTTTATTCGCTACTTCTTTTCCTGTTAATAAATCCATTTATTTAATGATGCATAAAAAATATTTTAAGCATCTTCTCCTTTCCTTTTATTTACAAATCTCTTTTAATATATTTTCTTTGAGAGTATTCGCATCTTTGGTTATTTTTTTATATTTTTCTTCTATAGAATTTTTGAAATTAGTATCATCTACTGAATTTAAATTAACCTTTATATTTACAATACTAGCTTCTAATGCTGCATATGCATAATATACACATATCTCAAAATCACTTTTTAGCATTTTATTTCCTATTTTAGAAATTTCATCTACAACGTTCAAAGTATCTATTGATAATTCAGCTACTTCTAGAGAAAATTCTGTTGCTTTTTTGCAAGAGTTTTCATAATCTTTTTCGCTACTCTTTCTATTTTTATATGCTAGAAGCAAATTGTCTAAAACTTCAACATCTTTATCTATTACACTTTTTGCTCTTTGTTTTAAAGTTTCTGCATTCTTTGAAATTTTTATTACATCATTTTCTACCGATATATATTTTTTCTTTCCTATAGTTAAATTAGCTATGTATTTAACAAGCGAATTTGTAACTGAAAGTACTATCCCTATTGTGCTCCCACCAGCAAGAGGTACATCTTTTTCTTCTAAATCTACTAGTATATCATCTATTTTTTCATAATACATTTTTACTTCTCCTAATTTTACTTACTTTTATTTATAACACAAATTACCATTCTTAGTCAATTAATTCTTGAAGTTTTTGCTATTTTGTGTTATTATTATATTATTCCATAAACTTATTAATTATATATTAGTTTATGGGTTTAATAACAAATTATTTAGAAAGGTATTATTTATGGTTTTAGGAATAATTGCGGAGTATAATCCATTTCATAATGGTCATTTATACCATTTATTAAAATCAAAAGAACTTACTAAAGATGATTATTGTATTGCGATTATTGGTGGAAACTTTACCCAACGAGGTGAAGCTTCTTTAATAGATAAATGGACAAAAGCTGAAATGGCTTTATCTAATGGAGTAGATTTAGTTATTGAACTTCCTACATTATATGCAACATCTAGTGCAGAAAACTTTGCAGAAGGTGCAATAAAGATTTTATCATCACTAAAACTTGTAGATAATTTAGCTTTTGGAGCAGAAACTGACAATATTAATAAACTAAATATATTAGCAAATACTTTATATAAAGAACCCAAAGCATATAAACTTTTATTAACTGAAGAACTAGAAAAAGGAATTTCCTTTCCTAAAGCAAGAGAAAATGCTCTTGTAAAATATTTAAATGATAAATCATATTCTGTTATTTTAAATGAACCTAATAATATTTTAGCAATTGAATATTTAAAGGCTCTAAAAAAATATAAAGTAGACATTAACCCCATCTTAATTCCTAGAAAAAAATCAGGACATTTAAATAATGATTACACTGGTCAAATTTCAAGCGCCTCAGCTATTAGAAATATGATAAAAACAAATAGAACTAAGAATCTAAAAAATACCTTAACTCCTTCAAGTTATACTATATTAGTTGATGAAATAAATAAAGGGCATTTCGTTCCTGATTTTTCTTTATTTGAAAAAACAATTATTTATAAACTTCGTTCAATGAATATAGAAGAAATTAAAAAGATTTCTTATGTATCCGAAGGTCTTGAAAATACTATAAAGAAAGCTGCTATGTCTTGCAATAATCTTGAGGATTTTATTAATATCGCATCTTCTAAGAGATATACTAAAACTAGATTACAACGAATTCTTCTACATTCTTTGCTCGACATTACAAAAAGAGATATCATGCTCTCTAAAAAAACAGTTCCATATGCTAGAATTCTTGGATTTAATGATAAAGGGAAAAAATTACTTTCTAATATCTCTAAAAAGAATCCTAATCTAGAAATTGTTACTTCTGTAAAAAAATTTATTGACTCCAATAAAAATAAAAGTCTACAGACATTAATTGAAAAAGATATCTATGCAACTAATATATATACTTTAGGTTTTATACATGATTCTTGGGCTAATCTTGATTATACTAAAAAAATAGTAATAAAATAAACTAAAATAGCTGATAAGAAAATTTTTAAATTTTCCTTATCAGCTATTTTTAAGCATTTTATAAATTTTGGTAGCGATGGGGAGAAATGTTTTTAGTATTTCCCCCGCTTTCTATTTTCTATTTTTTCTTGATTTTTAGCCATTTTTGGATACAATAATTTCTAATCATTTTTATATTATGCTAAACTTAGTGGCTAAAAAGTGGCTAAAATATATTATATTATTTATCATCTAAAAAATTTTTTATTTCCACTTCATAGTTGTCTATTTTAAAATCATTACATATTTTTTTTAGAATTTCTATAAATTTCTTATTTATAGCATTATTTTTAATTACTACATTTTTTTCTTCAATAAATTTCATATTTTTTCTCCATCTTTTATATTTCATCTGAGCTCTTCTGATGTGATTATTATATACTATATTTTATTAATATTTAAAAAAGTTTTACGAAAGTGTATTTTTCTTTTATAAAATAACATTATTAGACAAAGTTGGCTTTTTTTATTTTTATCTTTAAAACTTTCCTATTCCTTTTATTTTAAGGCTTCCAAGTTCATATAAATCAGTAATTCTAAAAGCCAATGCATTTGCAATTACGACCATCTCTGCAAATAAAACTTCATCAGCAGGAATTTTGTTATTTTCTAAGTCAGATAAATATTCTCTTTCTATTCCTGTTATTTCTTCTAAATTTCTTAGACTTATTCCTTTTTCCTCTCTCTTCTCTTTTATTTTAAATTTTATTGTCATGTTATTCACCTCCGATTTAATATATCCAAATTTGTTTATAACATACTTTTGAGATTCAAAAAAAGAAAAGCCCCATTGCTGGGACTAACTTTAATCTCTTTAGATTCTATATAAAAAAGAACTATTGCTAGTTCTCTAATCATTTTCAATAAACTTTTTATACGCCTCTAAAAATCTTAACATATCTTCAACATCTACGGTTCCTAGTTTGTGGCTTATTGTCTTTTTGGGTATAGTAAAAAGTTGATCACATTTTACTATACTATCTGTTCTTAATTTATTATATTCATCTTTTTTTATTGGCTCATTATATTTAAATTTTGAATTTTCCTTTGTGGACTTCTTCACTAACGGGGAAATCTTTGAAAGCCTCTGTATGTGGTTTTATTATATTTTTTTGTTTGCTAATTATAACAAGTTGTTTCGCTTGTTTTTTTAGCTCCATCATATTTGTTTTCATATCAATCCCTCTTTTTTTATATTATGCTCATTTTTTTCAATTATATCATAAAATTATGTAAATTTCAAGTCAATAAGTTCTATTAAGTTTCTCTAAGTTGTATAATGATTTTATCATAATATTTTTTCTTGTCAATACTTTTTTTCAAACTCGTTTTAAAATTTAGGCGTTTTATTTTTCAATTGATTTATTTATTATATCTCTCATAAAAACGCAAAAAAGAGGTAAATTGACTTAATCAACTTACCTCTTAATTTTATCTAACTTATTCACAATAATCTAAGCAAATCCATCCTGATTTTGTTAATCCCCAGTTGCCT
>USGK01000039.1 GCA_900554175.1 uncultured Clostridium sp. | reverse complement strand
AAATTCAATCATATTATTTGAACGAATTTGTTTCACATCATTGACTAACATACATTATTAAAAATAATTTTAAATGAAATATCTTGCTATATTTTTCTAAAAGGTGTATAATCAAAAGTATTAAGTATGCAATAAGAAGGGAGAAATTTAAATGTTAGATATAAAATTTTTAAGAGAAAATCCAGATGCAGTAAAAGAAAATATAAAGAAAAAATTTCAAAATCAGAAATTAATATTGGTTGATGAGGTAATTGAATTAGATAAAAAAAATAGAGAAGCTAAATTAAAAGGAGATAATTTAAGAGCAGAAAGAAAAACATTAAGTAATCAAATCGGGATTTTAATGAAGCAAGGTGAAAAATTTCAAGCGGAAGAGACCAAAAAGAAAGTTGAAAGTTTAAATGAAGAACTTCAAATGAATGAAAAACTTGAGGCAGAACTTGCCGAAGAAATAAAACAAAGAATGATGAAAATTCCTAATATGATTCATGAATCAGTACCAATAGGAGAAGATGACACAAAAAATGTTGAGATAGAAAGATTTGGAGAGCCTGTTGTTCTAAACTATGAAATTCCATACCATGGTGAAATAATGGAAAGATTAGCAGGACTTGATTTAGATAGTGCAAGAAGAGTTGCGGGACAAGGGTTTTATTATTTGATGGGTAACGTTGCGAGACTTCATTCAGCAGTTTTAACATATGCAAGGGATTTTATGATAAATAAAGGTTTTACATATTGTATTCCACCATATATGATTCGTTCAGATGTTGTAACAGGAGTAATGAGTTTTGATGAAATGGATGCAATGATGTATAAAATTGAAGGAGAAGATCTTTATTTAATTGGGACAAGTGAACATTCTATGATTGGAAAATTTAAAGATCAAATTCTAAAAAAAGAAGATATGCCTTATACTATGACATCATATTCGCCATGTTTTAGAAAAGAAAAAGGTGCTCATGGTATAGAAGAAAGAGGAGTTTATAGAATACATCAATTTGAAAAACAAGAAATGATAGTTGTATGTGAACCTGAAGATAGTTGGAAATGGTATGATAAAATGTGGTCATATACAGTAGAATTCTTTAGAAGTATGAATATACCTGTTCGTACACTTGAATGTTGTTCAGGTGATTTGGCTGATCTTAAAGCGAAATCGTGTGATGTTGAAGCATGGTCTCCAAGAAGAAAAGAATACTTTGAAGTAGGAAGTTGTTCTAATTTGACAGATGCACAAGCTAGAAGATTAGGAATTAGAATTAAGGGTGAAAATGGAAATTATTTTGCACATACATTAAATAATACAGTTGTTGCACCACCTAGAATGTTAATTTCTATAATCGAAAATAATTATCAAGAAGATGGCAGTGTAATAATTCCAGAAGTATTAAGACCTTATATGGGGGGATTAGAAAGAATTGTACCTAAAAAATAGGTGAATAAGTATATAAATTTAGAATATAAATTGTTGAGGTAAAAAGGTTTAAATTTTTTTACCTCACTATTTTTTTTAATGTGAATAGAAAAAGTGGAAATCTTTATAACTTATATGTAATAAAAAATTTTCTATATAAATAAGATTTTTGCAAATATGAATTTTTTGTGAAAAATAAAAAAATATATTGACATTAAATACAAATGGGTATATATTATTAGCAGTCAAATGTAAAGAGTGCTAAAAAATGACAAAATCTTACAAAAAAGAATAATACATAAATAGCAAGTTTTTGACTATTAATGGATTTTAAGGGAGGTAATATAAATGATAAAACCATTATCAGACAAAGTATTAATAAAAATGAAAGAGGCAGAAGAAACAACAAAAAGTGGAATAATATTATCTAGTAGTAGCAAAGAAAAACCACAAATTGCAGAAGTAATAGAAGTAGGACCAGGAAGAATTCCTGAAAACAAACAAGATGGACCAAGACCAATGTTTGTAAAAAAAGGCGATAAGGTTATTGTAAGCAAATATGCTGGAACAGAAATAAAATATGAAGGAGTTGACTACATAATAGTTAGTCAAGATGATATTTTAGCTATAATTGAATAAATAGAATACATTAAAGATATTATCAAAAATTAAAATATTTTTTATAAAATAAAAAAAAGGGAGGATTTTAAAAATGGCAAAGGTAATAAAATTTGGTGAAGATGCAAGAAAATCATTAGTAGAAGGTGTTAATAAATTAGCAGATACAGTAAAGGTAACACTTGGACCAAAAGGAAGAAATGTTGTATTAGATAAAAGTTATGGTGCACCATTAATAACAAATGATGGTGTTACAATAGCAAAAGAGATAGAATTAGAAGACAAATTTGAAAATATGGGAGCACGTCTTGTAAAAGAAGTTTCAACAAAAACAAATGATGTTGCAGGAGATGGAACAACTACAGCAACAGTTTTAGCCCAAGCAATGGTAAAAGAAGGAGTAAAAAATGTAGCAGCAGGAGCTGATCCAATGGCTATAAAAAGAGGTATAGATAAAACTGTAAATGCAGCAGTAAAAGAATTGAAGAAGATAAGTTCTCCAGTAAACGGAAAAGAGGATATAGCTAGAGTTGCAAGTATATCTGCAAATAATACTGAGGTAGGAAATTTAATTGCTGATGCAATGGAAAAAGTATCTAAAGATGGTGTAATAACTATAGAAGAATCAAAAACTTCTCAAACAGAATTAAATGTTGTAGAAGGAATGCAATTTGATAAAGGTTATGTATCTCCATATATGGTAACAGATACAGAAAAAATGGAAGCGGTATTAGATAATCCTTATATATTAATCACAGATAAAAAGATAAGCAATATCCAAGAAATATTACCATTATTAGAAAATTTAATGCAACAATCAGGAAAATTACTTATAATATGTGATGATGTTGAACAAGAAGCTTTATCAACACTTGTATTAAATAAATTAAGAGGTGTTTTAAATGTTGTTGCTGTAAAAGCCCCAGGATTTGGTGATAAGAGAAAAGAAATGCTTAAAGATATCGCAATATTAACAGGTGGGGAAGTAATTACATCTGATTTAGGATTAGAACTTAAAGATACTGATATAGCTCAATTAGGTAGAGCAAAACAAGTAAAAGTTCAAAAAGAAAACACTATAATAGTAGATGGAGCTGGAGATAAAACTCAAATTATGGAGAGAGTAAAACAAATAAAATCACAAATAGAAGAAACAAAGAGTAGCTATGAAAAAGAAAACTTACATGAAAGATTAGCTAAAATCTCTGGAGGAGTAGCAGTAATAGGAGTTGGTGCAGCAACAGAAGTGGAAATGAAAGACAGAAAATTAAGAATTGAAGATGCTTTATCAGCTACAAAGGCTGCAGTAGAAGAAGGAGTAGTTTCTGGTGGAGGAACAGCTTTGATTAATGTAATTCCTGAAGTAGAAAAAGTAACAGATTCTCTAGAAGGTGGAGAAAAAGTAGGTGCAAAAATTGTACTAAAAGCATTAGAAGAACCATTAAAACAAATAGTAAAAAATGCAGGATTAGAGCCAGCAGTTGTATTAGAAAATGTAAAGAAAGCAGCACAAGGATTTGGTTATGATGCAGCTAAAAATGAATATGTTGATATGAAAAAAGCAGGAATAGTTGACCCAACAAAGGTAACAAGAAGTGCTCTTCAAAATGCTGCATCAATTGCATCAATGGTTTTAACAACAGAAAGTTTAGTAACAGATGCACCTGAAAATAAAGGATGTGGATGCGGAGCTCACGGAGGAGAAGGTCAAATGCCAGCTGATTTGGGTGGAATGTATTAAAAACAAAAAATATAGTTAAATTCATTAATGTGAATAATTGAGGTGGAAAAAATTAAAAGTTTTCTGCCTCAATATTTTTATGCTTTAAATAAATTGTTAAAAATTCCATTGACAAAATAGAAAACAAAGGATACAATAATTAAAACAAATAAAGAGAATCAAAGGAGAAAAATACATATGAAAATAAAAAAACTAAAAGAAAAACAAGGTATAACATTAATAGCCCTAATTGTAACAATTATAGTTTTATTAATTTTAGCAGGGGTTAGTGTTTTGACACTTGCTGGAGATAATGGAGTATTAACAAGAACAAAAAGTGCAAAGAAAGCGTATGAAATAGCAGAAATAAAAGAAGAAATACAATTAGAAATAATAGCAAAACAAACAAAAAATAAAGGAGAAATATCAGAAGATGAATTAAAAGAAATACTAGAAAAATATGGAACAATAAATTATGATGAAGATGAAGAAGAAATAAGGTCAATAACGACAATAAAAGAAGGATATGAAATAGCAATGTCAGATATATGGACTGGCACAGCGACATCAGGAATAGAAATAATAAATTCAGAAAAAACAATAGTAGATTTGTCGGACACAGATATAGCAATAGATTTAACTTGGAAGAAATTAGAAAAAATTGCTGAAATGATATCAAAGATAATTTTATAGATAAAGATACAACATCAGTAACAGTAAAAGTTGGAAGCAAGGAAAAAAAACTAACAGTAGGAAATTATACAACAGTAAAATATTATGGAGTAGAAAAGAAAGTAAGAATAATAGGATTTAATACAGATACAAAAGCAAGTGGAGGAAAAGCAGGAATAACATTTGATTTTGCAACGATTTTAGGAATATACCCAATGAATGGTGGCAATTCTAATTCAGGTGGTTGGGGAAGTACAGAAATGAAGAAAATAATGCCGGAATATTTAAATAAGTTAACTTCATTAGACGAAAGTGTACAATTAAGAGATATAGTAAAGCCAGTAATAAAGACATATAATATAGGTGATCAAAAAACGGAAACTGCTACAAGTACAGATAGTTTATGGTTATTAGCAGCTTCGGAGATAGTACCTAAGAATACAGATGATGATAGATATGGTTGGGCAAGCTCAAATGAAGGAGTGCAGTATAAATATTATGCATTAGCGACAAATGAAACATCTGGAAATAATCTTAGATTAGTAAAATATGAGGATTTAACAAATAAAAATTCGTTTGAATGGTGGCTTCGTTCACCTCCGTACTATGGTAGCGATATGTTTTGCGCTATTGGAATAAAAGGTGGTATGGGTGCTGGTCAGACTAGTGTGCATTTGAGCGTTGCACCTGGATTTTGCATATAAAATATAAGTTAATATAAAATAAAAAAAATGCTCGTGAGATAATAAAAAATATCAGCAATTACAATGAACATCAATAATTGAGGTGGAAAAAAGTAAAGTTTTCTGCCTCAATATTTTTTTTAGATTTTATTGATATTTTTTTTGTGTTGTAGTAGAATAAACATAAAAATATAACTTCAAAAGAAGAAAGGAAAATAAAAATGGAAAAATACTTAAATGAAGCAATAATAGGGAACAAAAGCTTACTCGCAACATTTACATTAAAAGGAGAACTTCAGAGATTATATTCTCCAAATAGAGACATTAGACAATTTATAGAATTTTCTCATATAGGAGTAAAAATAAATGATTCGGGAATAATATATTTACATGATGATATAAATAATGTATATAAACAATATTATGATGTAGATACAAATATATTAAATACAGAAATAACAAATACATATTTTAATTTAAAGGTTTTACAAACAGATTTTGTACCAATAAAAGAAAATGTTTTAGTAAGAAGATACACTTTAATAAATGAAAATAATATAGATTTAGACGTAAAATTTTTAATACATCAAAGTATATTAACAGACAAGAATAATTTTGTAGGTGCAAAGGTTATAGATGAAGGGATGATTCAATATTCACATGATTTTATGATATCAACATTCTCAAATTATAAAATATTAAATAAACAAATTCATGATTGTAAAAATAACATTGGAACAGGGGTAATTGGAAAAAAAGATTATATTGGAATGTCAGAAAACTCAGCTATATCTTATGATATAGGAATTATAAAACCAAATGAGAAAAAAACAATTGATATATATCAGTTAGTTCAAAAACAACCAGACCAAATGTCTGAATTAGAAAAGGAAATAGAAAGAATAAAGAAAATAGATTTACAAAGTGAATATTTAAAAACAAAAAATTATTGGAGAAAATATTTAAAGGCACATGATGGATTAAAGCTTGAAGAACCAAAAAATAGTTATGAAGAAAAAATAGCAGAAATATATTATAGAACAATCTTATTGTTTCCATTATTGTATAATAATGAAACAGGAGGAATAATTGCAGCACCAGAGATTGATGAAGATAGAACCAAATGTGGAAGATATGCTTACTGTTGGCCAAGAGATGCAGCATATATTACAAAGGCAATGGATATATTAAATATGCAAAAAGAATCAGAAAAATTTTATAAGGATTTTTGCAAAAAAACGCAAAGTAAAAATGGAATGTGGGAACAAAGATTTTTCACGGATGGCAAATTGGCTCCATGTTGGGGATACCAAATAGATGAGACAGCTTCTGTTATATATGGATTATATGAGCATTATAAATTTATAAAAGACGAAAAGTTTTTAAAAGAAAATCTTCAAATGTGTGAAAAGGCTATAGATTTTCTAAAAAGATATACCAAAGACATTTTAGAAGATACAAAAAAATACCAAGTAAGTTATGATTTATGGGAAATGTGCGAAGGAGTTCATTTATATTCTTTAGCAAGTGTTTATTCTGCTTTTAATGCGATGATAAATATTTATAAAGCACTTGGAAGAAATGTGTCCGATTTTGAAAATAACCGTCTAAAAGACGAAAAAATAAAAAAGTCTAAGATAGAAATGGAAGAATTACAGGTTAAAATAAAAAAATATATTAATGAAAATATGTATGATGAACAAAAGATGTCATATGTAAGAAATTCAGTAGATAAAAAAATGGATATAAGTATATTAGGAGCGGTTGTACCATTTAGTATGTTTACTCCCAAAGAGAAAAAAGTAAAAAATACAATAGAAAGAATAAATTTAAGTCTTCGTACATATACAGGTGGATTTAAAAGATTCGAAGAAGATAATTATATGAATGGAAATCCATGGCCAATTGCAAATATGTGGATGACGTTATATTATTTAGAAAGTGGCGAAAAGAAAAAAGCAAAAGAGACATTTGATTTTGTTGTTAAAACATCAGCAAACCATAACTTTTTGGGTGAACAAGTTAGTAACGAAAATTTAAAAACAAATTGGGTAATAGGTTTAGGATGGAGCCATGCCATGTTTATTTTAGTTTTAGAAAAAATGCTAAAAGGATAGGTGTTGAATATATGAATGTTAATTGCAAAAGTGAAAAAGGAATAACTTTAGTGGCTTTGATGATAACAATAATAATTACTTTAATAATAGCTGCAGTTGCAACATCTTCAGGAATTGCGACAAATAAAAAAGCTAAATATTATAATGCTATATCACAATTAAAAACTGTACAGTATGAAGTTAATTCGATGTATGAGAAGTATAAAAATGGTGACAAAGATATTATTTTAGTTGGAGAAGAAATTTCAGATTCAACTGTTACATCAGATAACAAAAAGGTAAAAGAACTTAGTAAAAAAGCTTTTTCGGCATTAGAAGTATCAGAAGAACAACAATTAAAATATAGGTATTTTTCTAAAGAATATTTAACAAATACGCTAGATATAAATGGAATTACGTATGATTTTATAATCGATGTTTCGAATAGAGATGTAATTTTATTAAAGGGAGTAAAATATGAAAATAAAATATATTATTCTCTTTCACAATTAGAAAATGAACAATATAATGTAAAGTATGTTGAGGAAAATAATACGGCAAATAATACAACAAACAATAATACAACAGATGAAAATACAGAAAATATTGAAGAAAATGTTTTAAAACCAAAAATCTCTGGCAAAGAGATGATACCAGTTGTATGGAATAAATCGATTCTATCATGGGTTAAGGCAGATGTTACATGGAATGAAACAGAACAAACTTGGGAACAAAATAAAGCAGGAAGTTGGTATAATTATTCAAAAGATGAGAAAAAGTGGGCTAATATAGTTACTGTAGCAGAAAATGGCACAAACAGTAGAGAATATTATGAACAGGCAAAATCAGGAACGCGAATTTTAGAAACAGATATTACTACAATGTTTGTATGGATACCAAGATATGAATATAAGTCTAAATATTATACTGACAACACATATTCAACACAAGCAGATGATGAAACATTATATGAAATAACGGATATCAATTTTTTAGGTAAGGATTCTAATATTACAGACGGATATCAAGTAAACAGTGCATTTTCATATGTAAATTCTTCAAATGAAACTGTGAATATAGAAGGCTTTTGGATGGGAAAATTTGAAACTAATAATGCTACGACTAAGAAAATTAATGATAATATAGGAGAAAAATATGGTTGGTCTAATAATTCTTTAGATGAACTTTCAAGTTATATAGCGATAAAACCTTTAGTAACTAGTTGGAGAAAGATAGCTTTAAATGGTTCTAGCGAAATAACTGTAACAAGTGCAATAAATGTATCGAATAAAGATTCTAAGAATATATATGGATTAGGATCAAATGCTGAAATGGGTCTTTTAACGGATGAAATGTGGAATGCAGTTGCAATGTTGTCACAAAGTGAATATGGAAATATAGAAAATGGAAAAAACGAAAAATTGTATGGAAACTTTTATTATGAAGGAGATGGAACAGAAAATACATCTTATTATACAAGTATAAATGGAATGGTATGTGAAATTAATTCAAATGATTATACTGAATTGACTAATAAAGATATAACAAAATTAGTAAAAGTAAGTAAAGAAGCAAAAGATGGATTTATTAAGATTAATGATAAATATACTTATTACGAATATTGGACTGAAATTGGAAATAAATCTAGTACATCTTCAAATGTATATGGAGTTTTCGATATGATAGGAGGTTCGGCTGATTACACAGTTGACAAAGAAGGAAACTACTATATTAGAGGTGGTAGATTTTATGACACTGATTTAAATAATATTAATATTTTTAGCAAAATATTGGTTTCTAATATAGAAGATAATTCAAGAAGAACATGTACATTTAGAACAGGGCTTGTTGTAAAATAGTACTTTAGCTCATTCTTATTAAAAATGGTTATTTTAATAAGAATGAGTTTATTTATTTAGATGTTTTTTCGTATTTCATACACACACTTTTATTAAAATACTTTTGATTTTGGTATGTCAATCATTTTTGAAAATGTCTTAAAAAATTTTATTTATTAGCACTAAATTTT
>USGK01000038.1 GCA_900554175.1 uncultured Clostridium sp. | reverse complement strand
TGTATATTCTTCGGTTGTAAAATCTTTTATATTTAGTCCTGCTGTTTGATATACTGTTGTTGTTTTAGGAACTTCTACCCACACATATTGATTTCCTGTACTATCTTGTATTGTTAATCCATTTTCCAATGTTGTTCCTTCTACTTGTGTAAATCCATCTGGCAAATATGTTCCTCCTGTTGTTTTTGGCTTTTGACTTGTTACTGTCGTTGCTCCCCCATTTATTTCTTCCCCTGGTTGTTTTGGCTCTGCATCTATATTTACTCCTATTTCTGTTGATAAATTCTCTTTTGTCTCATCTATTGGTGTTTTTAGTAATTTTACTTTTACTGTCATTGTTGTTTCTTCTTGGGCTTTTAATGTTGTTTTATCAAGGCTACATTGTACTTCAAAATATTCATCATTTGTACTTGTTGCCTTTGCTGTTAAATCTGCTGATAAGTCTACACTCTGATTTTTTACTGTATATGTTGCTATTGCTGTTTGTCCTTTAGCATTTAATCCTGATACATTCATCGTTCCTTGTGTTTTATCAGCAGTATTTATTGTTGCTGTTGTAGTTCCATCTCCACTTGTTTGTGGTTCTCCTACTAATTCTACTTTAAAATTATCTGGATTTCCTTCTGATTTTGCTGTTCCGTCTATATTCAATCCTACCTTTGTTATTGCTGCATATCCTACTGCTACTAGCAAGATTGCAACTAATAGTATTCCACCAATAATTTTACTATTTGTTCTTCTCATCTTACTTTTTTCATCCTTTCTTAATATATTTTTTATAATTTTACACTTTTTGTGGATTATTTTTCTTTAAGGTACATACTTAAAGAAAAAAAGTTCAATTTGATTATAACAATAAAAGTTTTATTTTGCAATACATTTTCGACATAAAATAGGTAAACGATAAATGAAAAGGCGAATTCAATTTTCAAAAAATGCCTCCCAATTATCAAACTATTTTTTATATAATAATTGGGGGCTTCATAATTCTAGAATTTATTCTTCAATATTCAGTTCTTTATATTCACCATCATAATTTTTCATATCTTGTGGAAGATCTTTTGACCATGGTAAATATTTTTCTATATCACTTTCTTTTTGCTCTCCTTCCAGTTGTGGCAATTCTTTAAATAAATAATTTATATATATTCAATTTATTCATCTTTGCTGATTCTATAAAACTATAATATACCGCATTCGCCTTAGCTCCATTTACTGTATCAGCAAACAACCAATTCTTTCTGTGCACTGCAAATGGTATTATTGCTCTCTCTCATATTGAATTTGTTAGTGGTATTCTACCATCTTTTATAAATTCGCTTAATGCAAGTATAAAACTCACTACACTATTATTCTAAATATTAAAATATAAAAAATTCCCACACTTGTATTGACAACCTCTGCTAGTGTTAATTTTTTCATTTTTGCTCCTTTTCTGCACAAAAAAATACAATGTGCTTTATATTTCACACACTGTATTATGCACCTTCTTTGTTTGAGCTCTTTCTAGTTTTTTGCTACACAGAACTCATGTCTACCTTAATAAAGTGCTACTCTAAACCCGACGCCATAGCGGTAACGGCCCGTACTGTTGCCGTCACGGCACATCGCTGGGGAGTTGCCACCATGGTGGCTGCAAGAGCTACCACGAGAAGCACACGGATTGCTCGTGTCAGAAGTATATTCAAGTGTCCATTCCCATACATTTCCTGCTATATCATATATTCCTTGTTTACTAAATGTTTCACTCGCTCCTGTTGATAATAATACTATTTCATTTGATTCTTTCTTTCCTCTTGCTCCACTTGTCCATCCTGAACCATTTGGTGCATATTTTGAATTTTCATTTGTTATATTCCATAAATTGTTTGCGTAATTCCCCCAATTTGTACTATTAGTTTTTAAATCTGCTTGTGCTGTTCCTTTTGTTTCTAAATATTTTAATACTAAATCCCATTGCACTCCAAACATTAAACTACTTGTATGACTTCCTGATTCCATACTATTGGCCAATGTTTGAGCTTGACTACATGTCACATAATTATATGGATATGCATTCTGTTTTATTACTGGTGTCTGTGTTAGCTCTGATGTATATGATTTTTTTGGAGAGTCTTCTATCCCTGTTTTATATTTTCCTACATAAAATCCTCCATTTTGATATACACTTTTTAACATCTTTTGCTTTAACTCTATATATTGTGCACTTGTTAATCCTGTTACTGCATCTGAATAATATTCATCTTTATAGCTTGTTCCATCTCTATAATCATTTGTATATGTGTGTAAATCTGTCTCTATTTTAGCATATTCATCATTTGAAAATCCCGTTATATTTAGCCCTGCTGTTGGATAAACTTCTGACGTTTTAGGAACTTCTACCCACACATATTGATTACCTGTGCTATCTTGTATTGTATACCCATTTGCTAAACTAGTTCCTTCTACTTTTGTAAATCCTGTTGGTAAATATGGCTCTGTTGGAACATCTTCACTAGGTTTTTGACCTTTCTTCGTAAAATATCCAGGTGCGCCATCAGTATCTATTCTTGCATATGTTGCATCAATATGTTCTGCATTATATGTTGTTCCATTTCCTCCTACTATTTTTTCACACTCTAAAAACATATCATTACTAATTTTTATACTTGCAGTACTCCAACCGGCATTTCCACTACCATCTAGTTCTTTTACATAAATTATTTTCAAATTGGAACACTTCGAAAACATACTTTCCATGTCAATTACATTTTTTGTATCAAAAGAACTTAAATCTAATTCAGTTAAACTAATACATTGATAAAACATATAATTCATATCAGTTACATTAGTTGTATCAAAATTTAAAATATTTAATTGGCTCAATGAACCACACCCATGAAACATATGCCACATATTAGTAACATTGCTTGTATCAAACTCTCCAAAATTTATATTTGATAGTGAATAACAATTTCCAAACATATCTCTCATATCAATAACTTTACTTGTATCAAAATTTTTCAAATCAATTGTCTTAAGATTTCTACATTCACAAAACATTCCATTTATATCAGTTGCACAACTTGTATCAAAAGAACTTATATCCAAATCTGTTACTAAAAAGCATGCATAAAACATATAGTTAAACTTTTTCACTTTAAATGTACTAAAATTATAAAATTTAAACTCTTTAACATTATTTAAATTCCAAAACAACCATTTTGCACTCTCATTAGCATAAATAACTTCTTCACTCATAAATGTTAATTCATATAGTCCATTATTATCTTTATCTGTATAATAACCTATTATACTTCCATCTTGTTTCTCAGATGCATCAAATTCCGAAATTATATTTACATCAGTTGGCTCTTTTCCCATTTCAAATTTTACAGTTTCTATTTTATCCTTAGCAACTGTTCCTGTTAAATAGTTAGTTGAAGCATCTCCACCATCTGCCGTTACCATCCTATTAGGATTTGACATTTTAAAATTTAAATATGATTTTAATACTGTATTTTCTGGTATATTATTTTTATATTTAAATGTTATTATTATATCTTTGGTTTCTTTGGGTTCAATTGTTTGACCAGGCTTAAATCCATTTACTTCAAAAATAATATCATTATTATCATAATACTCATCACCATGTCTTACTCCTGTGAATGGCTGTCTTTCTTCTGAATTATTATAAACTGTAACTTTATATTTTATTTGTGAATTAATATTTGTACTTGAAAGTTTCACTGTACTTTTCATCATTGTTCCAGAATACAGTTCGATTTTTGAACTGTCCTTATTTGCATCAACATCACTTACATATTCTACATTAGTAATAAATACTCCGTCTTGCATCTTACTACTAGCTTTTCCTGTTATCTCTCCTGTTACTGATTGGATTGATGCATATCCTATTCCCATTAATATCATAGACATAAATAAAAGGAATAGTAATGTCATATTTTTTCTTTTTGCAAATTTCATCCTATTCCCTCCTTATTTATTTCTTCTTAGTTTCTTTTCGTTCTTTCTTCTCAGCACTTTTAGCTCTTAATTCATTTCTTATTTCTTGTGCACCTAAAACATAAACATATAAAATTTTATCACTTATAATTGTAAATTTAGTTCTTAGTTCATTTTCTTCTGTATACATTAATATTGGAGCCTGCATTGTATCTCTTAATCCTAATATTTCATCAAATGTATTTATTTGAATTATTTTATAACCTTTCTCATCTATTGGAGTATTTGATTTTTGTATATATGCTTTATAATTAAATAATATTTGTTTTAATTCTTGTTCATACATAGTTTCTGCACTTCTTGTATCTATAACATATTTTATAAATAGTATAAAGATTATTAATCCTATAACAGCAAATGTAATTCCTATTCCTAATACATATTCTAGATTTTTATATTCACTTTCTTTAGTTAATATTTTACCTGTATCTTGTACTAAGTTTGAATCTATAGAAATATCTACAGTTTTTGTTGTTAATGGAATGCTTAATGTAACTACTTTACTTGTTTTATTTATTTGTGTTCCATCATATGGATTTATAACATATACATACATTTCTAAGTCTAAAGTACTTGTTATATTATCCAAACGATATAAATCAATAAATTTGTTTATTTTTTCATTATATTCGTTGTAGTTAACATTTACACTTTCTGCTATTTCTAATTTTTTGTTTTCTGCTTGTTGATTATATTCTGATACTAATTCATCTGTTGTTTCATATATTGAATTAGATCTTGAATTTTCTTTTACAGTAGTTTTAGCAACTATCTTATAGCTATATTCATAATTTTGAGTTTGATCTAAATTCATATTATATTTAAAGTCTACATCTATATCTTTTATCAAACTTGCTATTACAGTACTTTTTTCATCTAAATAATTTTCTGAATAAAAATCATTTTCCTTTAAATTTACTTTGTAATTAACATTTGCTTTTTCTTTATATCCATTATATTCATTTTTGTTTAGCATAAAATTTGTTGCTATTAATATACTTCCTATTAACATTAGAATTATGCTTGATACAGCCAACTTTATTTTATGTATTCTTCTCTTTCTTTGATGTTTTCTTGCAATGTATTGCGTACTTTCACTCATAAATTATTTCCTCCAATCGTTTATCCATAATGTGAACCATCCCATGTAAGGAATTCTTGCTTTCACTTGTCCAATAATATCTTTTGTTTCTCTGTAGCCCTCATCTTGCTTTTGATTTGCATCACCTTTGGTATAATATCTTGTTTCTTCACCCATTAATTTTTGATCTATTATTCTATGAATAACTTTTATATCGTCTTCATAAAATACAATAATATTTCCAACTTTTATGTCATCAGTATTTTTATATTTTTCATATAAAATTATATCACCTTTATTTATTGTTCCAGTCATACTTCCTGATCCTATTACTAAAACTCCGTATTTAAACTTGCAACTTATAAGCATAACTATAATTACTGTTATAATACACACTATTGTACTTATTATTCTTTCTTTCTTTCGTGTTTCTATTGTAACTACTAATTTTTGTTTTGAATATACATTTTCTAAAATAATATATATGATATATGGAACTACCATTTTTATGATAGATTCTAGAAAAATGTAAAGGTCTGGAATTATTGGAAATACATATACATATACTGTTGTTATTATTCTATAAATTATAATTGCTTTTGCATTTCTATATTGTATTTCTATATAGTTAAATAATAGATTATTTGCAATTGATGCAAATATAACAAAACTTACTAATGTAAAATAGTCTTTGGCAGTATTCAAATTATATATATTAGTAGTTAATATTACGTCTAACATTACCATTATCACTAATATTATTATTTTTGAAATTTTATCCTCTTTTAATACTATTTTTTTCCTTATCATTTCTGATGATATTATTATTACTATATATGGTATAATATATTTCCATATTGACCACAAACTTAATTTTACTGTGGCATTATAAAATCCTGCAAATATTCCTATTAAATATAATACAGCTACATATATTACTCCTATTCCAGTTAATAAAAGTATAATCTGCCTTTTATTAGTAAGATCCATTTTATACGTTTTTATAAGTAACGTAGTTATTCCCATAAACACTAATAATACTATCGCTAATATTTGTCTTGTTATTACTTTGTTAAATATCATAGCTAAAAGGAAGAATATTATTAGTGCAATTTCTATTACATATATTTTTATTTTTTCACTCTTCATCTTTCCTCCTTTTAACTTTTGTTTACTTCTTAAGCATTAGGTTGTTGTGGATTTGCATCAATTATTACACCTATTGTTGATTCTATACCATCTGTTATAGGTGTTTTTATTAGTTCAACTGTTACTGTTATTGTTGTTGTTTCTCCATGACCTATTGTTGCTTTTGCAATATTTTGTGTTACCTTAAAATATTCTGTATTTGAATTTGTTGTAGTTGCTGATAATACAGCTGATAAGTCAGCACTTGTATTTTCAATTGTATAAGTTGCTGTTGCTGTATCACCTTTTGCTGATAATTTTGAAACATTCATTGTTGCTTTTAATTGGTCAGCTGGATTTAATGTAGCATCTACTTTATCAGCATCAGAAACTGTTGGTGTTCCAGAAAATCTTACTGTAAAATTGTCTTGATTTGCAGTTGCATTTGCATTACCATTAATTCTTAATTGTACTGTTGTAATTGCTGCATATCCAATTGCAACTAACAATACTGCTATTAATAATACTAAACCTACTACTTTTGCGCTATTTTTACTCATAATATCACCCCCAAAAACTATTTTTATATTTTTGCTTACATATATTTTTTACACCATTTTTCGATTTTTGTCAACACCATTTTTCGATTTTTGTCAATACTATTTTTTTCCATTTATTCAGCATAGATTTCTTAACCTTTCATAAACTTATGATAGGTGATTTTATGCAAAATTTTATATCTATTTCTTTAAGTAATAAAAAGAAAATGAAAAACGCATTATTTATAGTTTTTATAATTTTTATATTGTTCACAGTTCGACTAGCGTATATTCAGTTTGTATGGGGAGCAGAATTAAGCGAAAAAGCTTGGGAACAACAATCTCAAAGTAGAAGTATAACCGCTAAAAGAGGGACTATTTATGATAGTACTGGAAAATATATTTTAGCAGAAAACTCAAGTGTTGAATCTATAAGCATTAATCCAACTAACATTCCACAAGAAATCAAAGACAAAGTTGCTCATGCCTTATGTGATATTTTTGAACTTGACTATGAAAAAATATCGAAAAAAGTTCACAAAAGAAGTTCAATTGAAAGTATTGTGAAAAAAGTTGATAAGTCTAAAGCTGATGAATTAAGAAATTGGATGGATACTAATGGTATAACTACTGGTATAAATATTGATGGAGACTCTAAAAGGTATTATCCTTATGGCTCTCTAGCTTCTCAAGTTATCGGTTTTTGTGGTAGTGATAATCAAGGTTTAGATGGCATTGAAGCTAAGTATGATAGTCAATTAAAAGGCACAAACGGAAAAATCAATCGCCAGACAAATGCTTCTGGAATCAGTCTTGGTGAAGAAAATTATGTTGCTGCTACTGATGGAAATAACCTAATTTTAACAATTGATATGACAATTCAATCCATTGTTGAAAAATATTTAGAAGAAGCTTGTATTGATAATATTTGTACAGATGGTGGTAGTATTGTTGCAATGAATCCTAGAAATGGAGATATTTTGGCAATGGCCAATTATCCAAGTTATAACTTAAATACTCCTTACGAGCCTTATTCTGACGAGCTTAAAGCTACCTGGACTTCTCTCGATGCGGCTAGTAAAACAGCTGCATTACAAGGTATATGGAGAAACAAAACAATTTCTGACACATATGAACCTGGTTCTGTTTTTAAAACTGTAACCGCTTCTGCTGCTCTTCAAGAAGGTTTAGTTACTGACATTGACCAGCAAGGACAATTTTGTTGCACAGGTGCAATTGAAGTTGCAGGTACAAGAATTAAATGTTGGAGATATTATAGACCTCATGGTTCTGAAAGTTTAAGATTGGCTTTAATGAATTCCTGTAACCCTGTTTTTATAGGTCTTGGTCAAAAAATAGGAGTTACTAAATATTATGAATATTTACGAAAATTTGGCTTGTTCTCTAAAACCGGAATTCATCTTCCAGGTGAAGCAAATAGTATCTTCGTTAAAGAAGAAAAAGCAGGTCCTGTCGAATTAGCAACAATAAGTTTTGGACAAAGATTTGAAATTACTCCTCTTCAAATGATTACAGCTGTATCTTCTATTGCTAATGAAGGCATTTATATAAAGCCTCGTATTGTAAAAAGTATTCAAAATAGTGCCTCTGGTGAAATAACTGATTTACCTATTGAAACAGGTGAACAAATTATTTCTAAAGAAAACGCAGAAAAAGTGCTTAGTATGATGAATAGTGTTGTTTCTGAGGGAACTGGAAAAAATGCTAGAGTTGATGGCTATCAAGTTGGTGGGAAAACTGGTACTTCTGAAGATGGTGTTAACACAGGTAAATATGTCACTTCTTTTTGTGGTGTTGCTGAAACTGATAATCCAAGTATTGTATTATTAATAACCTTGTATAATCCTACTGGAGAAGGTGGTCATCAAGGTGGTGGTGTAGCAGCTCCTGTTGGCGGAAAAATTCTTGGCGAAGTTTTGCCTTATCTATCCTCAAAAAGCGGAGATTAATAATTTCTATTATCAATCTCCGCTTTTTTTATAGCCACTCTCCAATTTTTTTGATATATATCTTTTTTACAATTTGAACTAAAACTACATATAATACAGTAAGTCCTGCTATTATTCCGTAATATTTTAGTGGCAATATTTCAAAATGGAATGCAGTTACATTATGTAGTACTATAGGTGCTAATATAGTTCCAATTATTGTTACCATAGTAAGCACAAACAACATTGGACTTGGCTTAGATTGTACGAATGGTATTTTTGCTGTACGTACAAAATGAATAATTAGTGTTTCACTGATTAAACATTCTACAAACCATGCTGTTTGGAAATATGTTTCATATGCTACTCCATTGTATCCTAGTATAAACCAGAATGCTAAAAATGCAAATACATCTATTATTGAACTTACAGGTCCCATTACATTCATAAATGTTCCTAATCCTTTAGTATCCCACTTTTTAGGTTTCAACAAGAATTCTTTGTCTACATTATCATATGGAATTGCAATTTGTGAAAAGTCATATAAAAAGTCTTGTATAAGCATTTGAATTGGTAGTAATGGTAAAAAAGGTAAAAATATACTTGCTATGAAAATGCTAAAAACATCTCCAAACAGCATGGTTTGTA
>USGK01000037.1 GCA_900554175.1 uncultured Clostridium sp. | reverse complement strand
ATAATAATATATTCTAAAAATTTTTATATTCTAAATTTATTCAAATTCCAAAAATTTAATACAAAAATATATTCTTTTATTGACCAAATTATTGATTTATGTTATATTATTATAAAAATAATTATTGGAATATATATATATTTAATAAGAAAAATTTGAAAAAATTTTTCTTATTTCACATCTATGTAAACTTTAAAAGTTTATAAATATTTAGAAAGGAGCTATATGTTAATTAAAACTAACATATAATAAGAAAATGAAATCAACAGGTGTAATAAGAAAAGTAGATGAATTAGGAAGAATTGTAATTCCTAAAGAAGTAAGAAGTAAATTAAAAATTGATATAAAAGATTCAATTGAAATTTATGTAGATGGAAATTCCATAGTTCTAAAAAAATACGAACCTGGATGTATTTTTTGTGGAAACTCTAGAAACCTAAATACATATAAAGATAAATTAATTTGTAAAAATTGTTTGGAAAATATCTTTAATATAAGAGAACTATTTGAAAAATAAAATTTTCAAATAGTTCATAAAAAAATAAAAAATAGATACTATTTTTTATTTTTTATTTTTTTATTTTATTTTTTTATTTTATTTTATTTATTTATTTTATTTTATTTATTTATTTTATTTTTTTTATTTTTTATTAATAAACTGTTGATAGATTTCGTTTTTACTCACATTTCTATCTTTTGCTATTTTTTTAATTATTTCTTTTTTTTCTAATCCTTTTTTAGCATAATAATTATAATGTTCTTCAATTGTCATATTGTTGAGATAATTTTCTTGTTTAATTTTTTCTCTGCCCTCAATTAAAATAATCATTTCACCCTTTAAATCACATGATTTTTCAATAACTTCATCTACTGTTCCTCTAATAAACTCTTCATGTATTTTAGTTAATTCCCTTGCTATAACCACTTTTCTATTTTCCAAAATATCTTTTAGATCTATTAATGTTTTTTCTAATTTATGTGGTGCTTCATATACTATAATAGTTTGAGTTGCATTTTTTATTTCCTCAATTTTATCATTTCTCAATTTTCTATTTAATGGTAAAAAACCAATAAATAAAAACTCAGTAGTATCCAGTCCAGAACATATTAGAGCATTAATTGCCGCACAAGCTCCAGGAACTGGAATAATATTAATATTTTCTCTTATAGCTTCTCTGACCAATACTTCACCTGGATCGGAAATTCCTGGCGTTCCCGCATCAGATACAATCGCTATATTCTTACCTTCTTTTAATTGTTCAATAATATTATCTTTTTTTATTTCTTCATTATGTCTATGATAACTAATTAATGTTTTTTTTATTTCAAAATAATTTAATAATTTCAAAGTATTTCTTGTATCTTCTGCAGCAATTAAATCCACTTTTTTTAAAACGTTCAATGCTCTAAAAGTAATATCCTCCAAATTTCCAATTGGTGTAGCTACTAAATATAAATTCCCACTCATTTCTAACTCTCCTCATATAATATTTTATAAATATATTTTTATTATTTTAAATTTATTTTTCACTTATTTTTTTCATATATCTCATAAATTTCATCTGTATATTCTCCATTTTCATCATAAATATATAAATTCTTCTCTATATTTAGGAATGGTTTTCCACATTTTATCGCTTTTATTAATACTAATTTTGACTCTTTATTCTTATTTGAACATACAAATCTTATATTTTTAGGTTCTATATTATATTTTCTCAATAAATAAAATAAATCAACTAATCTTTCTGTTCTATGAACCATATAAAGTTCTCCAAAGTCTTTAAGTAAATATGAACTAACACTTATAAAATCTTCTAAACTAGCTGTAATCTCATGTCTTGAAATTAATTTTTTATTTTCCTTATTTAAAATCCCCGTATTTAATTTTTTATATGGAGGATTACTTACAACAATATCAAACTCTTTAGCTTTATAGGTTTCTTTTAAATTTAATATATTTTCATTTAAAATTTCAATCTTATTTTCTAATTCATTTAAAAATACGCTTCTTTTTGCCATATTGGCAACCTCTTCTTGAACTTCAACTCCAACTAATTTTTCTGCATTTGTTTTTTTAGATAATAAAATTGGAATAATTCCTGTGCCTGTACCCAAATCTATAACCTTACAATTATTCTTTATATTTTTTGCAAAATTTGTTAATAAAATACTATCTATTCCAAAACAAAATCCTTCAACATTTTGGATCAATTTTAATCCTTTATATTCTAAATCATCAATTCTTTCATTATCCAACAACTCTATTTTCATTATTAATTTTTCCTTCCACTAAATACCTTATAAATTAAGAATTATATTTTTAAAATTTTAACTTCTTACTTTATATAATTAACATATAATACATACTTTACATATTATATATTAAAAAAGGAAGTTTTTCAATGAGTAATCCAGTTTTAAATAAAAATAATAAAAATAACCAAAAAAAATTTGATATAAAAAAAATAAAAAATAATACTGTTAAATCTCTAAATGACGTAGAGAATTTTTTACAGGACTTTAATAATTTTAAAAAATATATCTACTTATATAAAATATTGAAAAAATAATTATATATTTTGTTCTAAATTTATTTTTCTTTAATAATAATTTATAAATTAAATTTTATAAAATTTAAATAATTATTAAAGTATATTTAATAATTTAATATAAGGAGAATAAACAACTATGAAATTTAAAAAAATATTAATTATTTTATTATTTACAATATTAATTTTAGGAATAATTTATTTTGTTATAACTCATATTCATAAAAAAGAAGATACAACTCTATCTGAATATACTCCACAAGAAGAAATTAGTGATAATCAACTGAAACAAACACTAGTAACTTTGTATTTTATAGAAAATGGAAATAACTCTTTAAAACCTGAGGGAAGACTAGTTTCTGTAAATACTTTACTTCAAGACCCTTATAAAGAATTATCTCAGCTTTTGCTAGATGGTCCAAAAACATCAGGATTATCAAAGATTATTCCTGATAATACAAGAATATTAGAAACAACTTTAAATAACTCATGTGTTACATTAAACTTTTCTCAAGAAATTTTAAATTTTAATGATGATACTCAAAAATATAATATAATAAATAGTCTATTAAATACTCTTACACAATTAAATGAAGTAAACTCAATAAAAATATTAGTAAATGGTGAGCCTAACGACATATTTAACGAAGAATATTCACTAAAAAAATAAAATTATTTTTATAAATATTATAAAAAAATAATTACAAATTAATACTAAATTTGTAATTATTTTCAATTAAATAAATTTAATTGACAAAAACCTTAAAATATTGTACATTATATATTGGGTAAATAATTTTACTATTAAATTTAAATAGGGGTATAAAATGGTCGTAGAAGAAAAAAATAATAATAATTCAAAACTAAATGAAAAAAATATTTCAAATTCAGAAAAAACTTTAAAACAAGATATTTCAAAAAATAATAAAAATTCTAGTCAAAATAATTATTACAAAAAAAATAAAAAGAATAAAAACAAAAAAAATTCTAATTCTAATAACAATAAACAAAAAAATTCTAATGAGAAAAACAATAATATAACAAAAAGCGAAAATACAACTTCTGAAAAAAACTCTACAAGCGAAAAAATTAATTTAAATACTAATAATATTTCTCAAGAAAATAAAACTAATTTAAATAAAATAAATAAAAATATATTGGATACTACTAATATAAATAAAAAAGATGAGAAAATTATTAAATCAAATTCATCTTCTCAAGAAAAAGAAACTAAAAAAGTAGAATTAAAACCTGAAAAAAAAGACGAACAAATAAAATCCAATCTTGACTCAGTTTTAGAAAACAGAAATCTACAAAAAGAAAAATTATCCATTAATAAAGAAATATCTGTAGAAGAAAAAGAGGAAAAAACTGAAAATACATTTGAAAACAAAACTGAAAAACAAAATAAAAAAAGTTCTTTTTCTATTATAATATTAATTTTAGTAATTTTACTAATTTTATTTATTGGTACATTTTGTATATTTACAGTAATAAATAATAATCCATCACATATTTCAAAAGGAGTATACATAAGCGGTATAGATGTTTCTTCTCTTACTAAAGACGAAGCAAAAGTAAAATTGGAAGAATACTACAATGAAAAATTATCTCATGACATTACAATAAAACATCAAGACTATAAAGCAACTATAAGTCCTTCTCAGATTTCACTTGTTTATAATATTGATAATGCTATATCTTCTGCCTTTTCAATTGGAAAAAATGGAAATATATTTAATGATGATTATCAAATTTTAAATGCTATGTTAAATGGTATTGATATTGAACCAACATTTAATTATAATAAAGAAGATTTAGAAAAAATATTAAACAACTTTTCTAAAGAGCTCCCAGACGCTGTCGTTGAAAGTAATTATTATATTGAAGACAATAATATTATTATAACAAAGGGTACTTCAGGTTATACAATAAATACTGAAAATACTATTCCATTAATAGAAAGTACTTTTTCAAAATTATCATTCGTTGATAATACTATAGAAATACAAACTTTATCAAAAGAACCTGAAAAATTAGATGCTTCAAAAATTCATTCAGAAATATATAAAGAAGCAAAAAATGCATATTACACAACAGATCCATATGTTGTATATCCTTCAGAGAACGGCACAGACTTTAAAATTTCCGTTGAAGAAGCTCAAAATTTGATAGATACTAGTACAGAAAATGAAACAAAAATCCCATTAAAAACACTTTATCCGAGTGTTACAACAAATATGATTGGAGTTGAAGCTTTTCCGGATTTACTTGCAACATTTTCTACTAAATACTCTTCAAATAAAGACAGAACAACAAATTTAAGACTAGCAGCTAATAAAATAAATGGGCATGTATTATTACCAGGTGAAACATTTTCATATAACAAAGTTGTAGGCGAAAGAACTATTGCTGCTGGATATAAAGAAGCTGCTGTATATCAAAATGGTGAAGTTGTTCAAGGACTAGGCGGAGGTATTTGTCAAATATCATCAACATTATTTAATGCTGTATTACTTTCAAATTTAGAAATTGTTGAACTTCATAATCACCAATTTGTACCATCATATGTTACTGCTGGAAGAGATGCAACAGTAGTATATGGAGTTAAAGATTTCAAATTCAAAAACTCTAGAAAATATGCTATAAAAATAAATTGTTCTGTATCTGGCGGAGTTGCAACATTTAATATTTGGGGTAAAAAACAAGATACTGAATACGATGTTAGTGTATATGCAAAAGTAAATAGCAAAACATCTACAGCTATAAAATCATCTACATATAGAACACTAAAATTAAATGGAAATGTAGTAAAAACAGAAAATATCGCAAATTACACCTACAAAGTACATTAGAAAGAATCATAAAAACGATATGAATAGTAATATTTATATCGTTTTTTTCACATTTTATTCCATTGACAAATAGCTTAAAATCATATAGAATTAGAGTGATTTTAAAATGGAATGTTTACAAAAGGAGCATATAAAATATGAACGATAAATTATTACATGTAGGTTTAGATGTCGGCTCTACAACCGTAAAAATAATAGTTATGAATTCAAATGAAGAAACAATTTATGAAGATTATAGAAGACATTTTTCAGATACAAAAAATACAGTATGTCAAGTACTTTCAGAACTTGCCGAAAAGTACCCAAATAACACATTCACACTAGCTCTAACTGGATCAGGTGCTATGTCATCTGCAAAATTTTTGGGAGTAAATTTTATACAAGAAGTGGTATCTTGCAAAAGAGCAGTAGAAAAATATATTCCACAAACTGATGTAGTAATCGAACTTGGCGGAGAAGACGCAAAAATTATATATTTTGATAAATCAATTGAACAACGTATGAATGGAACATGCGCTGGTGGAACAGGTGCGTTTATAGACCAAATGGCATCTTTGTTAAATACTGATACATCGGGACTTAATGAATATGCTAAAGACTACAAAACAATTTATCCTATAGCTTCACGTTGTGGAGTTTTCGCGAAAACTGATATTCAGCCTTTAATAAATGAAGGTGCTGCCAAAGAGGATATTGCAGCATCAATATTTCAAGCGGTTGTAAACCAAACTATAAGTGGTTTGGCTTGTGGTAGACCAATTAGAGGAAAAGTTGCTTTTTTAGGTGGGCCTCTTACATATCTTTCTGAACTAAGAAAAAGATTTATTGAAACATTAAATCTAAAAGATGACGAAATAATAGTTCCAGAAAATGCTCATCTTTTAGTTGCCAAAGGTGCTGCTCTTGATTCTTTAAGTGAAGAACCTATAACAGTAAAAGACTTAAAAGAGAAAATAGAATTACTAAAAAACTCATCAGATAATACCACTCAACCTATCGATCCATTATTTGAAAATGAACAACAATATAATGAATTTAGAAAGCGTCATCAAAAGGACAAAGTTGAAAAACATGAATTAAAAAATTACCAAGGCGATTGCTTTATAGGAATAGATGCAGGTTCAACTACAACTAAACTTGTACTAATTGATAGAAATGGCTCTCTTCTTTACTCACTATACGGAAGTAATGAAGGAAACCCACTTAATAGTGTAATAAAAATGCTAAAACAGTTATACAACGACTTACCAGAAAAAGCAGATATTAGATATAGTGGAGTTACAGGATATGGTGAAAAGTTAATTCAAACTGCTCTTAATATAGATTTAGGTGAAATTGAAACAATTGCCCATTTTACTGCTGCAAAAAAATTTGAACCAAATGTTACATCTATTGTAGATATTGGTGGTCAAGACATGAAATATATTAGACTAAAAAATGGAGCCATAGATAGTATCATGTTAAATGAAGCCTGTTCATCTGGATGTGGTTCATTTATTGAAACATTCAGTAAAAGTTTAGGTCTTGAAATAAAAGACTTTGTTAACCAAGCTTTACATTCAAAAAGACCTGTAGATTTGGGTTCAAGATGCACTGTTTTTATGAATTCTAAAATAAAACAAGCCCAAAAAGAAGGTTATACAGTTGGAGATATATCAAGTGGTCTTTCTTACTCAGTAATAAAAAATGCATTACAAAAAGTGATGAAAATTAGAGATGTAGAAACACTTGGAAATAAAATAGTTGTTCAAGGAGGAACCTTTTACAATGATGCTGTTTTAAGAGCATTCGAAAAAATTGTTGGTAAAAATGTAATCAGACCAGACATTGCTGGATTAATGGGTGCTTACGGAATGGCACTTATTGCAAAAGAACAATTTGAAACGAATATGGACATGGAATATCACTCTACAATTACAAAATTAGAAGATTTAGATAAACTTGATATAAAAATAACTCATACACGTTGCAACGGTTGCGAAAACCATTGTAAACTCACAATAAATACATTTAGTAACGGAAAAAGATACATCTCTGGAAACCGTTGTGAAAAAGGGGCCGGTGTAGTAACCAATAATCAAAAACTGCCAAATTTAGTAAAATATAAATATGAGCGACTATTTAGCTATACACCTCTTTCAGAAAAAGAAGCAACGAGAGGAACAATAGGAATTCCAAGAGTCTTAAACATGTATGAAGACTATCCTTTTTGGTTTACATTTTTAACTAATCTTGGTTTTAGAGTAATAATATCAGAAAAAAGTACGAGAAAAACATATGAAAAAGGTATAGAATCTATGCCATCAGAATCAGTTTGTTACCCTGCAAAACTTTCACATGGACATATTGAAAGTCTTATAGAACAAGGAATAAAAACAATCTTTTATCCATGCATTCCTTATTCAAGAAAAGAATATGAAAAAGCAGATAATCACTACAACTGCCCTATCGTAATTTCATATTCAGAAGTATTGAAAAATAATGTAGAGAATTTAAAAAGAGATGATATTAAATTTTTAAATCCTTTCTTGCCTTTTGATACACAAAATCTTGTAAAGAAAATTCTTGAATTAGACGAATTTAAAGAATATAAATTCACTAAAAAAGAATTAACTATAGCTGCTGAGAAAGCAGAAGCAGAGTATCAAAAATTCAAAGATGATATTAGAAAAAAAGGTACCGAAACGGTTAAATATTTAGAAGAACATAATTTAAAAGGAATAGTACTAGCAGGAAGACCCTATCATATTGACCCTGAAATAAATCATGGAATTGATACATTAATAACCTCACTTGGATTAGCCGTACTTACGGAGGATAGTGTTTCAGACAAAACAGAAGTAAAGCGTCCATTAAGAGTTGTAGACCAATGGGTATTTCATGCTAGATTATATGCAGCAGCTGATTTTGTTGGAAAGCACGATAATTTAGAATTAATTCAACTTAATTCATTTGGATGTGGTGTTGATGCAGTAACTACAGATCAAATTGAAGAAATACTAGTAAGCTTTGGAAAAATGTACACTTTAATAAAAATAGATGAAGTAAATAACTTAGGTGCTGTAAAAATACGTGTTAGATCACTTCTAGCAAGTATGAATAAACGACTTAAAGGAAAAGAAAACGATTTTGGAAATTACGAAGTAATTAAACCTCCATTTACAAAAGAAATGAAAAAAGATTATACTATTTTAATCCCTCAAATGATACCAGTACATTTTGAATTATTAGAAACAGCAGTTAGAAGTTGTGGATATAATGTTGAGCTTTTAAGAGAATGTACTCCACATACTGTAGAAACCGGTTTAAAATATGTAAATAATGACGCATGTTATCCATCAATTTTAACTACCGGACAATTTATAGAAGCATTACAATCCGGAAAATATGATGTAAATAAAACTGCAATTATAATGTCACAAACAGGTGGTGGTTGTAGAGCTACTAATTATATTGGATTTATAAGAAAAGCTCTAAAAGATGCAGGATTTGGACAAGTCCCAGTAATTTCATTTAATGTAGTTGGAATGGAAAAGAACCCTGGATTTAAATTAACACCTAAATTATTAGAAAAACTAATTAGAGCTGTCATAATAGGTGATTTATTACAAAAACTACTTCATAAAAATAGAGCCTACGAAATAAATAAGGGAGAATCAGATAAACTTTATCAAGAATGGCTAGAAAAATCAAAAAAAATAATAGAAAAAAGTTCAAATAGAGAATTCAAAAAAACAATTTTTGATATGGTAGATTCCTTTGAAAAAATTGAACTAGACATGAGCAAAGAAAAACCAAAAGTAGGAATAGTTGGAGAAGTATTAATTAAATATCATCCTTTTGGAAATAACTATGTAGCAGATTTATTAGAAAAAGAAGGTGCTGAAGTTGTATTACCAGACTTTATGGGATTTGTTAAATTTATGGCTACACATAAAATAACATTCAACCAATTACTAAATATAAATAAAACATCCGCAAAAATAAGTAAAATCGCTATTAAATTAATTGATATAATGGAAAAAAATACCGTAGAAGCTCTTTCTAAATCTAAAAAGAACTATTTAATGCCATGTGATATTTGGCACTTAGAAGACAAGGTAAAAAATATTTTATCTATAGGTAATCAAACAGGTGAAGGTTGGTTCTTAACTGCAGAAATGATAGAATATATTGAAAACGATATACCAAATATTATATGTGTTCAACCATTTGCCTGTCTTCCAAACCATGTAGTAGGAAAAGGTGTAATAAAAACTATACGTGAACAATATCCAATGGCAAATATAACACCAGTTGACTATGATCCAGGTGCAAGTGAAACAAATCAAACAAATAGAATTAAATTATTAATGACAGTAGCAAAAGATAATTTAAAATTTAAACAAAATGAAATAAAAAATATTGAAAAAGAAAATATTTTAGAAAATAATATTAAAGAAAATATAAAAATAAAATAAAATAAATTAAAATAAATTAA
>USGK01000036.1 GCA_900554175.1 uncultured Clostridium sp. | reverse complement strand
TTTGTACATTCTTATTTTCAAAAATTTGTACATTTTTATATTGACATTAACACTATATCTTCCTGTAATTGTTTTTTTATATATTCTTCTATTACTTTTTTATTTTTGCCTACTGTATCTACATAATAGTCTTGACACCAAAAATGCCTATTTCCATATTTATATTTTAAATTTGCATGTCTATCAAATATCATCAAACTGCTTTTCCCTTTTAAATATCCCATTATACTTGCCACACTATACTTTGGTGGAATACTTACAAGCATATGTATGTGGTCTGGACATAATTCTGCCTCTATTATTTCTATTCCTTTTTGTTCACATAATCTTCTTAATATTACTCCTATATCTTTTCTTATCTGTCCGTATATTTGCATTCTTCTGTACTTTGGTGCAAATACCAAATGATATTTGCAATTCCATGTGCTGTGTGCTAAACTATTATTGTCTTTCATGACAAAATCCTCCTTTTTGATTTTATTTGCGGTTGGCGACCACATCTATTATATCAAAAAGGAGGATTTTTTCTACCCATAGCTAGAAGCTTTTAGAACCCCGCGTAAAACACGGGGTTTTCATAAGCCAAAAAGACATAACAAAGAATATAATACACCAAAACATAATAGGAAATTTTATATATTACACAATAAGTATAAGTTTTTATTTTTTCTAAAAGTTACAGGCTAATGTTTGATGATTTTTTTTATCTGTATATTCAGCTTTCCAATAATGTCTGTCATTTATTTCATTATAAATAATTTCGTTTAGATTATTTTGTATTTTTGTTTTAAATGGATATTTCAAAAATACAAAAATATGCTTTGGAGAATCATTAGTAAATCCATATTGTACTGTTTCAACAACTTCATTTCCAGCTTCTAGCTCTTTTTTTAATATTTCTTTCAGTTTAATACTTAACTTATCAATTAATTCTTTATCTATCATAATATTACTCCTTTTATAACTTTCTTCTTCTGAGTTGTGAAACCACTCTAGTTCACAAATATCATCATTGCTCTTTATAAATTTTTTAACTCTTTCTAAAAAATCCATGCAATATTTATTTTAAAGTTTTTATCATAATTTAACTAAACGTTATTTATATACAATGTACCATAACAATAAACTTTTTGTCAATCCATCCAACCGATTTCTGCTATTATTCTTATATGTATTAAGGCTATTTCTTTATTTTAGTATACAGAATTAGCATCCCTCCTTAAAATAATTAAATTAATTCGTTGATTAAACACATTTGTTTCTACTTGATTTACTTGTGGTACAATTTCGTTAAATGCACATATATCTGAAATTCTATCTGGATAAAAGTTTGATACTCCTATTGCTTTCAATTTTCCTTTTTTATATAAATCTTCTAATGCTTTAATATGTAAAGAATGCAAAATAGAAAAAAAGGGGCTATAAAAAAGTCCCTTTTTTATTTTAAAATGTGCTTCTTTTTTTTTTATACTAACTTTTTTGGTAATTCTTTATTTTTTTAATAATCGTATAACGGCATGCTATTCAATTCCATAAGTATCACTAAACAGATAGATCATCGTTCCAGTTAATATTATATTTTTAACCTACCTGTTGCTTCTTTTTTGAGATAATATTGTTTATTATAATAAACAATATTGCAAACACTAATGTAACTAACATATTATTAAATACTGGTTTTAATGTTTCAAAATTTATAGTCTCCATTGTCTTTAATAAATCATTTGAATTAATATACCAATAAGCTGGTAAAATATGAGCTATATTTAATACTGTCTTTGGTAATAATTCTGCTGGTACAAAAGCTCCACAAAGGAAAGCTGAACCCAATGCAACTACATTTACAATTCCATTTACAGCATTTTTATTACTTACAACAGTAGATATCAGTAACGCAATTGTTAAAGCACAAAAAGTAAATATAAATGTATTTAGTACATACATAAATCCTCTTGTTGTAAATATAATATTTCCTAACAATATTAGACCTAATATCACATATAAAAACCATACAATTACAGAATACATAAAGCTTGCAAATAGGATTAACCTATTATGCTCCTTATAATTCATACTACTAATTATAGTTCTTTTATTTACTGTTTTTTCATGAAAACTTGATAATACAAGACAAATGATAAAAATAACTACTGCCATAATGCTATAGCTTGCAAAATTAAAATATTTTGCTATTTTAGTCATTTTACTTGCATCTAACTTTGAGGTCATTTCTACTGACGATTTTTTTGATAAATTATTATTAATAGCTTCTATTAATTCATCTTCATTTTTTATATTATCTTTATATATATTTTGTATTTGAACATATCTTGATAACATCATTTCTGCAAAACTAGCATTATAATCTCCTGTTGATTTTATATTTATCTCTGGATTTAATCCATTTAGTACATCTTGGCGATAATTTTCCGGTATATAGATTACATAGTTTACATCTCTATAAAATATAGCATCATTTATTGCTTCCTCATTATTCTTAACATTAATAATATTAGAATTTTGCTTTAGATAATCAACTAAATTTTTAGTAATTCCTATTTCTTCGTCTTTATTTATAATTAGGATATCTGGCTTGCTATCTACAAAAGTTGTTCCTGTATCTTTTGTAGAGATCTGGATGCCTCCAAAAAAAATGAGCATAACTGTATAAAGAATAATTGTTCCTTTATATTTATTTATAATTTTCCAAAATGTCTTAAATACTGTCATATTTTTGCCTCCTTAATCCTTTATATGATATAAATATCATTAGGGCAGAAAATATTAGTAAACTTATAACATTAAAATAAAATCTATCTAATGTGTCATAATAATAAAGTGAATAAAATCCATCTGTTATCATACTTGCTGGATTAATCTTATTTAAAATAGGGACATTTTTATCAATTACATACTTCATAGTAATTCCCATCATTCCTGATAAAAAACATGCAACCATAGTTACTGAAATTAAAATTCCAATTTTAGCATTTTCATTTGATTTAACTAAAGTTGAAACTGCAATTCCTAAAGATAGCCCGGCAAGAGACCCAATACATGCAAGTAGTATAATAAGCGATAAATTTGTTCCATAGTCTACTTTTAAAGCAAAAATTGTAAATACAAATAACAGTGCCATTCCTATTAGTTGAACAACATAGCTTGCACATAGGCTACCTAAAAGCATCGTACCTTTACGAACAGGTGATACAGATGTTCTTTTTCCAACTGCATTCATATTTGCAAGTTTAAAATTCGTAGTAAACATTGAAATTATTCCACCATATAGTGCTGCCATTGCAATAAGTGTATAATATTCAATCATAGTATAACTTAAGTTTTTATTAGAAATATTATTTAATTTAACATCATTTTTATCTATTTTTGCCATGACATTAGCATATATCTCATTATAATCAATATTAAAGTTTCCTTGTTTATATTCATCTTCTATTTCTTTTTGTGCTAAAGTACCTATCATCTCTTTTTTACTTTGTATTTGATCAACTACATTTCTTAAAATGGTTTCATTAATTCCACTTGAGCTTACTTTAATGGTTACATCTTCTCCATTAAATAATAAATATCCTGTAATTTCTTCATTCTCTAGCATTTCTTTTGATCTTTCTAAGCTAGTATATGTGGTGTTAAACATTTGACTTGTACTATTTTCACTACTTAAAGTTTCAAATGCCTCTTTAAACATTTCATTGTTTTTAAAGTCTTCATTGTCAACAATTGCAATATTAATAATTTCTAATTTTTCATTATTTTCTATATTTGAAAAAGCCATATTAAATAAAGTACCTAGTATTATTGGAAAGGCAAAAGTCCAAAATAATAATGTTTTACTTTTTAATAATGTTTTCAAAGAATACTTAAAATTATGCCAAAACATCAATCTCTTAATTCCTTTCCTGTTAATTCTAGAAATACATCATTTAGTGTTGGTCTTTCCGAAAAGATCTTATTATAAGTTACTTCATTATCTTTTAAATAATCTATTAATTCTCCTAGATTGTTCTTGCCTTTTTTATAAGTAACTATTAAGGTATTCATATTTAATACTGCATCTTGCACGTTTTCAAACTGCTTTATTTCCTCTAATTGTTTGCTATTTATATTTTTTATTTCTACTGTTATTTTCTCCTCAATTTTAGCTTTTTTCTTTAATTCATCAGAAGTTCCTTGTGCTAAAATTTTACCTTTATCTAGTATAATAATTCTATCGCATAACATCTCTACTTCTTCCATATAGTGTGTTGTATAACAAATAGTAGCTCCGTTGTCTCTTAATTTCTTTATACCTTCTAATATATTATTTCTACTTTGGGGGTCTACAGCAACTGTCGGTTCATCTAAAAAGATTAATTTAGGTTTATGTGCTATACCACAAGCAATGTTAAGTCTTCTTAAAAGCCCTCCTGATAATTGCTTTGGATAAAATTTTTTAAATTCATTTATTCCTACAAGATCTATGGCATCTTCTATATATTGCTTTCTTGTATTTTTATCTTTAATATACAATCCACAAAAATAGTCTATATTATCATAAACTGTAAGCTCTTGAAATACTGCTACTTCTTGAAATATAACTCCTATCTTTGCTTTTGTTTCATAAGAATCTGGTTTCATTTCTTTTCCAAATATTTTGATACTTCCATTTTGATAATTCAGAAGCGATAAAATACAATTTATTGTTGTGGATTTTCCGCTTCCATTTGGCCCAAGTAGTCCAAGTATTTCCCCTTCTTTTAGCTCGAACGATAAATTATCAATCGCTTTTAAATTTTTATACTCCTTTGTTAGATTTTTTACCTCTATTATATTTTTCATAATCTCTCCTCTCTTTTAATAATCATTCATATGTAATTTGAATGTTCATAATGAACACCATATTTTGGACTAATAATTTCTATTTGTCTTTTTCTTTTTGTTTCTTTCTATTTTCTTTATTTGTGTAATATCCTATAATTCCAAATATTAAAAACATAAACACTTTATCCCAATCATCAGTTTTATTGATAAATTGAAACACTGCTAAAATTATTGATGCTATAATAGTAAATATTGATACATAATATGCAATATCATAACCTGTTATTTTAACTTCTTTCTTTTCTTTCTTCATTAAAAATTCTCCTATACAAATTACTCATATAATGAACATGTAGCTCATTATACGAAACTAACTAACTGCTAAATTGTAATTTGTTATTTACTTATTACTTTTTCAAAAAAATGTCCACTTAACATTAATCCACCTTCAACAATCGTTATCTCTTGCTTTTCGTGTTTCATATAATTTTTTTCAGATGTCTGTTGGTGGTTTTCTTCTGAAAACATTGCTATCATTTCATCTGCACTTTGTGCAACAGTATCAATATAATCATATTCTATATATAATTTTCCAGCATCTATTAACCAAGTTCCGTTATATCCCATTGGATGTATCATCGTTTTATCCTTTTGTAATACTAAAACTGCTTCTTTTCCATTCCATGAGTTTGTTTTATATGTTCCAACAAGATTACTTTCATTTTTAGAAATTCCGTTTACATTTATTCCAATCATAAATCCAATAATCCCAAAAACTAATGCAATAATAACACAAATTAAAACTATATTTATTTTTTTCATACTATTAATCCTCCTAATACATAAATTACTATTTTATTTTTACTCATTCTATCACAAAAGCATATAATTATCTAATATATTTATTCCTCTTAATAATACTATATATTTCATAATACTCATAAAATCCTCTTCATCTTTCAATAAGGTAACTATTGTATTAGTTTTGTTTGTTATTATACATTTTTATAATATCTTTGATACCCATTTTTGTACCATAATTTAGTATTGCATTTGAATATATTTTTATAGCAACACTAGCAATAACAATTATTGTAACAATTAAAATTGCAATTGACATTACTACATCTGTTGTATTGGCTAATCCCATCATAATCCTAAAAGGCATACAAAATGGTGATGATATTGGGAATAATGAAGCAAATACATTAAGTTCACTTGTTGGATTCATCATAGTAAAATATGATAAATAAAATCCAATTACTGCTAATATTGCAACAGGAGAATTAGCTGATTGTATATCTTCTGGCTTGCTTACTGTAGAACCTGTTAGTGCGTATAATAAAGCATATGATAAATAACCTAATATAAAATAAATTGCCGTCATTATTCCTAAATACGGTGTAATATTAGACATATCTAAAACAGATTCTAATAATTCTGGTTCTAAAAAAGTTTTTGCACTCGTTAAAGCAGTTGCAACAATTAATATCATCTGAGCTAAGCCTACTATACCTATTCCTATTGTTTTTCCAAGTACTATTGTTTTTGGACTTGTAGATGTTACTAATGTTTCCATTATTCTTGAAGTTTTTTCTGTTGTTATTGAACTTGATACTTGATATGCACAAAAGTATATTGCATAAAATAACACAATTGACATTATCATCATTACAAAAACATTTCCACTTGCACTTTTTTCCTCTGTTTGCTCTAAGTCAAATTCGAAATTTGGAGTAATTGATTGCAGTTGTTGTTCTGTTAAACCTAATTTAGATATTTTTAAATTAGAGTATATTGATGTTAAAGCATTTATGAATCCTTCTGGAACTTCATTCATAATTGTTGTATTTTCTACAATATAGGACATTTTTACTTTTGCATTTTCTGGATTTATAATTATTGCTTCTTTTATTTCTTTATCTTCAATTTTTTGTTTTACATCTTTAAATTTTAAATCTTCATTTGTTATTTCAATTTCATATCCTAAATTCATTTGTTTTAAATTTTCTAATGTTCCCTCAAATACATTTTTACTGTCTATTATTAATAATTTTTCTTCCGTATTATCTCCTTTAAAACTTTTAATCAAATTTGGCACATTAAAACCAATTATTATTAAAATTAAAATAATTAATGTTGATATTATAAATGATTTTCTTTTAACCATATCTTTTATTGTAAATTTCATTACTGTGAAAATATCTCTCATTATTATTCACCTACCTTTTCTATAAAAATATCATTTAATGTAGGTTTCTTAATTTCAAATTTGTCAACATTAATTCCATCTACAACAAGTTTATTTAATAATTTATGTGCTTTTTCTTCATCTGTTATTTTTATAACATAATTATTGTTTGTTTCAGTTTCTATTTCCAAATTAAACTCTTTAATATAATTTTTTATATCTTGTTTTACATCTATTTCTACTCTATTTGCTGGATATTTTTCTTTTATTTCTTTTAGATTTCCTTGTAGTACAGTTTTCCCTTTATTTAATATTAGAATATCGCTACAAAATTCTTCAATTGTTGCCATTTGATGTGCTGACATTATTATATATTTTCCATTTCTTATTAAATCAATTATAATATTTTTTAGTATTTCTGTATTTACTGGATCTAATCCACTAAATGGCTCATCTAATACAACTAACTCCGGATTATGTATTATTGCTGTCATAAATTGAATTTTTTGTTGATTTCCTTTTGATAGCTTTTCAGCTGGCATTTGTAAATATTCTTCCACTTTTAATTCTTTAGACCATTTATTGATTGAATTTATAGCTTCATCTTTTTTCATTCCTTTTAATTCTGCAAAATACATCAATTGATCAAATATTTTTATCTTTGGATATACTCCTCTTTCTTCTGGCAAATATCCAAAATTAACATTTTTCCTATCTACTTCTCTTCCTTGCCATGTGATTTTTCCACTATCCTTTTTAATAATTCCTAGCAACATTCTAATTGTTGTTGTCTTTCCAGCACCATTAGTTCCAAGCAAACCATATACACCTGGTTTTGTTAAACTAAAGGATATATTGTCCACAGCTTTTTTTCCTACAAATGATTTTGATACATTTTTTAATACTAACCCCATATTTTTCACCTTTTACTTTTCAAAATTTATATTTATATCTCCTATTCCACCATTAATATCTATATAATTTTCTCCTTTTCCATATTTTCTATCTTCTTCAACCTTTTCACCATTTAGCATAACATTACCTATTCCTTTACTTACATCAATAGTGTAATTTTCCTTATTATTTATTAAGTTTACATTAACTTCTCCAATACCTGATTTTATCGCATTTTTTCCTATTAATTCACCACCAAAATTAAATTCACCCATTCCTAAATTTGCTTGTAAATTATTTATTTTGCATAATTTTAAGTCTGTTTTTCCGACTCCTCCATTAATTTCTGCTTCTTGAGTTACTGTAATATTCTCTATATGCACATTTCCTGTTCCTAATTCAAGATATAAGTTCTGTATAGCTTTTGGAATATATACTATTAAACTGCTTGAATCGTTATTACTATTCATCCAATGATGCTTCTCTTCTTTTATTTTAGCATTACCATTATTTTCTTTAAAAGTAATTTTTGAATTGTTTGTTTCTACTCTAAAATTATCTCCTACTTTTATATCTAAATTTGTACATGCCAAATCTATTTTTAATGTTGATATTTCTTTTATATCATTTGATATTACTTTAAAATCTTCTGTTACAATATTATCCTTTACATGAATCAATCCTATTGCACTTAATATTTCATAACCAGCAGTTACTATTGCCGAAATTATTGTAATAACTAAAAATAACGCAAATACTGTTGCTATATATTTTATTATTTTTTGTACTGTTGTCATTTAATTTCAACACCTCCAAATATTGCTGTACTATTTATATAAATTGTGTGACTATTTTCATCAACTTTTGAAATTGCCTTATTCTCAACACCTCCAAATATAGGCATTGATTTAATTTTTATTTTTACATTTGATGGTACATAAATTTCTATTCCTCCAAATGTACTACTTGTATTAATTACTACATCTGAATTTATAATTGCATTTCTTAAATCAAATTTAACTCCACCAAATACAGCTGTTAAATCTGCTCCTGTAAATTCTTCATTATCAAATTTTACATTTTGACCTGAAAATGTTGCACAATATGAATTTTCGGCATCTCTCTTTTCATTTAGTTTTTTTATTTCTTCGCTTACCTTTCCTCCAATTGTATCTTTAAAAATAATTGATACGCCAATTATTACTAAAACTGTTGGAAATGCTAATTTCCATATTACACCAAAATCTAAAATATCTTGACATCCTAAAAGTAATGCTATTCCAATTAATAATCCTATTATACTTCCTGTCTTTTCTTTATCTTTAATTAAACCCATAAAACATGGTATTATAATGAATAGTGTCCACCATCCATCAAAAAAAATATTTATATTTGTAATTCCTAATGCATTTCCTCCAATTATCACTCCTATAACTATTAATAATATTCCCCAGAATATATTTTCAAATTTTTTCATTATTTTTCCCCCTCTTTTATTAATTCTTTTACATCGAATTTATCAACTTTAGTGTATGTTGAACCAAATTCTAAAATTATCTTATCCATTTTGCAATTATATTTTACTTTTCTACTAAAGATAAAGCTTAAATATTTTATATCATATTTCCAGTAAAAAGTAAATTAAAATCACAAAAAATGATTTTGCTGTTTTATTTTCATAGTTATACTACTTATACAAATTAATATCGATTATTTTATATCGCAAAAACAGGTAATTAACAACTAACTACCTGCTCTAAAACTTGTACGTTATATTTATGCCCATATAATCATTATTAATAAAATAATTCCCATTACAATAAATGAATATCCCATAATTTTACTCATTTTTCTAAATGCTTTTTCACTTTTAGGCACCGGATGAAATGTTGTTTTCCCCATCTCATAGCTCATTTTAGGAATATAATTTCCCATAATCATAAATAATATTCCTAATATTAAACATATGCTTTTTCCAACATATACTGTACTTCCTAGTGGTACTTCTACCATAATCACATATATCAATACTGTTACAACAGGAATAAACCATTCAATTATTTTTAGTATTTTAGGTTTTTCCTCATTTTTTAATTTATTTAACTTTATATTAACAGCAATTAAACATATTGCTTGAACAATAGCCATAATTATTGGTATTCCAAATAACGCGAAATTTTTATGTGCATAATTATCTGGCACATCATTTATTGTAAAATGAATTGGCATTTGTTTTGGTAGTTTATTATAAAGTATAGCACCAAGAATCATTGGCAATAGACATATAATTACACTTAAAACTAGTGTTTTTCTATTTTTCTTTTCCATTTTTATTTCCTCCCAACTTATAAATCCATACTAAAACATCTTCAAATACAGAACTATTTAGCTCATAAAATATAAAATTCTTTTGCTTCGTTTCAGTTATTAGATTTGCTTTTTTTAAGTTCGATAAATGATAGGATACTGTTGCTCCTGTTAAATTGAAACTACTTGATATTTCTCCTGCTGTCTTTCTTCCATCTTTTAATAATTCCAGTATTTCTCTTCTTACAGGGTCACTAATTGCTTTTAATGTTTCTGATATTCCCAAAATAATCACCTCACTTATATTATTTAGATATATATCTAAATAGATTATAATATTTTATAAATCAAAAGTCAATAACTATTTAGATTTTTTTCTAAATACCTGGATAAAATATAGATTAGTTATGTTTCAGACTAATCTAAAACTTGTAATTTATTTATCATTTTCACTTTTTATATCTTGTAATTCAAATCTATATTTTTGACCATTTTTTTTTATTTCATTTTACTTCCCCATTTCAATAGTTTAGTAGACAAATGCCTCTCGACACTAGCCCCTATTCAGAACCGTAC
>USGK01000035.1 GCA_900554175.1 uncultured Clostridium sp. | reverse complement strand
TTTTGTACATTCTTATTTTCAAAAATTTGTACATTTTTATATTGACATTAACACTCTATTTGTTTATCTCTTTCGGTAGCTATTTTTATTGCCTCGTCTTTAGAGATTTTTTGTTCATTATTCTCATATGGTATATTTTCAAAACTTAAAGAGTATAATCCATTTATTGTTGGAATCCAACCTATACTTATTTTTTCTGATGAATTAATTAATTCCCCGTATTTCTTGTAAAAATCAGCATACCAAATATATGAACCTTTATCAGTTTCCATATTTCTTGTTAATTTAACAAGTTCATATTTTCCAGTATAATCCTCAGGTTTATATTTTTCTAATAATTCCTTTGCAACTTTTATAGCTTCTTCTCTTGTTATTCCATAATTATAAGGTATTTTATATTCCCATGTCGGAATATTTACATATTCTATTTTTCCACTTTTTGCATTAATTCCCATACTTACTTTTTTAGAATTAAGTAACCAACTATTATCACCTTCAACAAAATCTTTATATAAATTTAAGTTTTTTATCGTTTCTTCATCAAATCCAATTTTCTTTAAATAATCGTTTCCAATTTCTTCTGCCTTTTCTTTTGTTATGCATTCTTTTTTTTCTTCATCTGTCACATTATTAGTAATTTTATAACTTTCTGGTTGTTTCCATATTTTCTCGTATATGCCTGTTCCAGTTGCATATGCTAAACTTGTTCCTATTCCTAATGTTATAGTAACTATCGCAACTGATCTCGAAAAATTATGATTTTTTTTCACAGTATTTTCCTCCTTTACTAGTTCGGATATAGCTATTTTCATTTGTGATTTTTTTATAATATTTTCTATGATTTTATTCTTTTCCATAACCATACCCTCTTTTTTCTAATTCTTTCTTTAACTTTCTTCGAATCCTTGATAATCTTGATTTTACCTTTACAGTTGAAATTCCAAGAGTTGTTGATATTTCATTTATTCCTTTAGATTTGTAATAATAATATAGAAAAATATTCTTGTCTTCTTCTTTCATTTTCATTAATTGATTTGTTAAAATGCTTATTTTTTCATTATCTTCAATTTGAATATGTGTGACATCGAATTTATCATACAAATAATTTTGAAATTCATCGATATCTTCAATATTGTTCTGTATATTACGATATTTTTTTAGTATAAGATTTTTGCATATTCCACATATGTATGGAGTAATTTCTTTGTTAATGTCTAATTTTTCCTTGTTTTTCCATATAGTAAGAAATACATCTGATGAAATTTCTTCTATGTCCTCATTATTAAATGAATATCCACTATTTTTTATAATAGTATATACATAACCAGCATAATCATTTATTATCTTTTCTATATCAAGGTTATTTTCAAAGATATACTCCTTTATTTTTTTATTATTCATATTGCTTTAAAGCTCCTTTTTAGATATCTATTTATAGATTACCATTTATTTTTTAAAGGTAACATTTTATTTTAAATTTTTCCTAAAAAAGACCAAACCTTTTTATAGTTTGGTCTTGTAAATATAGATTATCTAATAATTTACTGTAATATTTCTATTTTTTTCTTTTCTATATGTTCTTTTATAGCATCTGCAATAACCATATGTCCTTTATCGTTTGGATGGATTCCGTCATCACACAATAAATCAGAATAATTTTTTATTTCTAAGAACTTAGAAGTTATATCTATTATTGGAACATCATTATTAATGGCTAGTTTGAATACTTCTATATTATATCTTTCGTGCCAATTAGTTAAAAATTGTTTATTTCCTTCCATCCATTTTAATATATTATCAGCATTTAACTTTTTACTTATATAGTTAAAATATTTATATGAATCTATAGGTGGTAGTGATAATAATACCGGGATTTTTCCAATACTTTTAAGTTCAGATATTAAGTCCGAATATATTTCTATAAATTCAGCAATTGTGCTTTTAGGATGATATTCTTTATCAGGGTCTTCCGATATTTCTTTCCAATTATAATCACAGTCATTACCTCCAAACTCCATTACAACATATATACTTTTAGTTTCTTTTATCAAATCAATATTTTTATAAATTATTTGTTTTCCAACGTTTATTGTGCTTCCGAATTTAGCTTTATTTTCTACTGAGATTCCTAATACTTCTTCACATATATTTGAAAATCTATTTTTTGATACTTTATATACATTATTTTCATATATAACACCTTTTAAAACAGAATCACCAAAAACACTAATATCTGACATAGTAACCTCCTCTATTAATTTTAATTATATATAAATTTCCTAATAATATCATTGTCAATTTTGATTGTCAATATTTTCTTATTTCTTTTGCCAATTTTAATATGCAAAAAGAAAGCTAAAATTGAAAGGTTCATTTCATACACTAGCTTTCTTTTTTATTTAAGTTATTATAAGATTATAGGTTCTATTTGCTCTCCATCTAATGCATACTCAATTGTTTTTATAATATATTCAGAGTCAAATACAATAGAACGTGGTTTTGTTATAGGATTATCCTGTCTAAATGGAACAAAATAATAGTTTTTCCTGTTTAATAGATTACCAATATTTATCGCTGCTGCCCCAAGACCATTATTAGTTGATGGTGCTATTACAACAGGTAAATTATTTCTTAAGTGTGATTTTACTGCCATTAATGCAGATGTATCTATAATATCACTTGCAAGTTTTGCCATAGTATTACCACTTGCAGGTGCAACAATCATTATATCAGTTAAATGTTTTGGCCCTATTGGTTCTGCTTCTTGAATTGTGTGAATAATTTCATTTCCTGTTATTTCCTCGATTTCTTTTATAAAATCTTCGGCTTTCCCAAACTTTGTATCGAGATTATAACTATTAAATGACATTATAGGGATTATTTCTGCTTTTAATTTTTTTAATTCCTTAATTTTAGGAATTACTTTACTAAATGTACAGAAAGAGCCTGTAAGTACAAATCCTATTTTTTTTCCCTTAACTTCCAAAATTTATCTTTTCCTCCTTTCATATTACATTAATATATAATATGTTTATTTTATGTAAAGTTTGAACAAGAAGATAAAATAAATTTTTATTTAAAATAAATATTTAAGTATTAGAAAACGGTGATATTCTTCTTAGAATATCACCGTCTGCTTTAGTAAATAACTTCAGCATTTTAGATATTAGTTACATATTATTACGAATGAATATGTCTATATCATCAAATAATAAATTTCCTAATATCTTGTCTTCCTTGTTACGAATTACAACCACAGTTCCATCGGTTCTTATTAATACTTCAGGTGAAATAATGTTTAACTTACAAACAGTATTAATCTTTACTTTCAGATTTGGATAGTTTGTTTTAAAATATGTAACAATTTCTTTAATGTTATCATATTGTCCATATCCTCTTCCCATAAGTTCATTGTTTTTATTGTCACATGAATCTAAACATAATGTTACAATATCAAGAACACGTGCAATGCTATCAATCTTTTCTTTAGTTAAAGCTCTACCATTGATTATTAAATGATTCTTAATACCATTTGATTTTGCTTTTTTTAACAAAGATTCAAGATCTTCGTATAACAAAGCTTCTCCAACATTCCAAGTAATCATATGAACTCCACATTTGATAAGCTTATTAAGTATTTCATTATTAAGCTTATATGGGAGACCATATGGTAAATCACAGACGTTGTTCATCAAAAAGCAAAAAGAACATGTTATGATAATTTTATTATAGCATGCACTGTTTTTTCGTCATTACTTTTTATTTCCACAATACTACAATTATTATTTTCAGAATAAAAACATTTTACAGTATCGCCTAAAATTATTTGGTGTTTATACATAATTCTTACATTTGAGAATATTTTGTTGTTAAATATGTCTTCTGGCAAAGCTTCATAACATAGAGTTAAATAATATAAATTATGCATATGTTTGTTTACATCGATATCTCTTCTTTTAACATTATAAATAAATGTTTCTTCTGAAATTATATTAGAATCTATTTGAATTTTTTCTATTTCTTCACATCCAAATATTGCTTCACTTTCAGGTTTATATAAGGATAATATTTCATTATCCAATTTTGTTATTTTATTATCTTTTATATCATATAGTATCCATTTTGAGGTTGCAAGAGCGATTCTTCTATTGTTATGATCTAATACTTCAAAATCACGATAAGTAAAATATCTTGGTTTTTCAAAAGTTCTTGCCCATGTTTTTATTTTTAATTCATCACCATATGTAGGTCTGTCTATAATTTCTAATTTCCAATCCATTAAAATCCAAACTTTGTGATTTTTTTCAATATTATTTACTCCAAAGCCAACTATATCAGAATGCTTGCACGCCAAGTCTTCCAAAAGTCCAAGCATTCCAATATTAGTTATCTTATTATTTCTTCCAATTTCTCTAATACCTACTTTATAACTTCCTTCAAATTTCATTTTATGTTTCTTCTTTCTTTTTGTTAATATTATATATAAGTTATATAATTCAAATTAATATCCAGGTTTTTCTAAAAGTTTAAACATATTTTTTTTATATTCTTCAACTCCTGGTTGATTAAATGGATTAACTCCTAAAACATTTCCTGACATTGCACATGCAAGTTCAAAGAAATATATAAGTGCACCTATATTTTCTTCATCCAGTTTCTCTACTGATATTGCAATATTAGGAACCCCACCTGTTACATGAGCTTGTATTGTTCCTTCCATAGCTTTTTTGTTTACGTAATCTAAATCTTTACCTGCTAAATAATTTAAACCATCTAAATTATCATCATCTGAATTTATAGTTATATTTGAATTAGTATTTTCATAGTAAATTACTGTCTCAAATAAATTTCTTAATCCTTCTTGAATATATTGTCCCATCGAATGTAAATCTGTTGTTAAATCAACACCTGCAGGGAAAATTCCTTTATTTTCTTTTCCTTCACTTTCACCAAATAATTGCTTTAACCATTCTGTAAAATAATGCATTTTAGGTTCATAATTTGCAAAAATTTCTATTGATTTTCCTTGCTTATATAATAAATTTCTTATAACAGCATATTGATAGCAATCATTGTATTTTATGTTGGAATCATTATATTTATCTTGGGCGAATCGTGCTCCTTCTAATAATTTATCAATATCGATTCCAGCAACTGCTATTGGTAATAAACCTACTGGTGTTAAAACTGAATATCTTCCCCCTACATTATCAGGAATTACAAATTTTTCATATCCTTCATCATCAGATAACGTTTTTAAAGCTCCTCTTTTTTTATCAGTTGTAACATAGATTCTACTTCTTGCTTCATCTATTCCATATTTGTTTTCCAATATCTCTCTAAATATTCTAAATGCTATAGCTGGTTCTGTAGTTGTTCCTGATTTTGATATAACATTTATAGAAAAATCCTTTCCATCTAATATTTCAATTAAATCATTGATATAATTTGGGCTTAGATTATTACCAACATATAAAATTTTTGGACTTTTTTCTTGCATTAATAAAAAATTGCTACTTAATGCCTCAATAACTGCTCGCGCACCTAAATAAGATCCACCAATTCCTATTACCAATAAAATATCTGAACTTTCCTTTATCCTTATAGCTGCCTTCTTTATTCTTTCAACTTCATCTTTATCATAATTTGTTGGTAAATCAAGCCAACCCACAAAATCTTCTATATCAGTAGATCTTCTATGTAGATCTTTATGAATGTTTTCTACTTGTTGTTTATATTCCATTATTTCTTTTTTATCAATTCCACTTGTTTCATAGTTAATCTTAATATTGAACATAATTAAAAACCTTCTTTCTTTAAAAATTTATTTTATTTTATACTAAAGAAAAAAAAATAGCAAGATATTCTTGCTATTTTATAAAGTTTTTAATTTTTATTTAGTAGCTTTAGTTTCTTCTTCAACTTCTTCTACTACAACAGGGTAAACACTAACTTGTTTTTTGTCTTTACCTTTTCTTTCAAATTTTACAATTCCGTCTACTAATGCATATAGTGTATCATCACTACCAATTCCAACATTAGTTCCAGGATGTACATTTGTTCCTCTTTGTCTTATTAAAATATTTCCAGCTAGAACAAATTGACCATCAGCTCTTTTGACACCAAGACGTTTTGATTCACTATCTCTACCATTCTTGATACTACCTTGTCCTTTCTTATGAGCCATGTTTTCTCACTCCTTCCGGTTCTAAGATTTTTATATACCGTTTAAATTGATTTCTTTAAGGTATTATTCTGCTTTTTTAGCTTCAGCTTTTTTTGCAGATGTTTTGATTGATGTTATTTCAACTTTAGTGTATGGTTGTCTATGTCCTTGTTTTGTTCTCTCATTTTTCTTAGCTTTCATTTTAAATACTATGATTTTTTTAGCTTTACCATGAGAAACTACTTTTCCTTCAACTTTTACACCTTTAACATAAGGATTTCCAACTTGTACTTTTCCGTCATCAGATACTAAAACAACATTATCAAATACTACTTTTTTTCCTTCTTCAGCATCTAATTTTTCAAAGAAAACTACGTCTCCTTCTGCTACTTTGTATTGTTTTCCACAGCTTTCAATTATTGCGTACATTAAAAATGCACCTCCCTTATTTGTATACTCGCTAATCCTTAAATAAAGGTAGCTTATTATCTCAAAACATTTTGTTACCTTGACTAAGCGGATTACAGTTAATTATTTTACCATATATTTCTATGATTGTCAAATCAATTTACTATTTATTTAAATAAATTTTGTAAATTCCATAACATTCATCTGATATTATACTTTGTGTTTTACTTTTATACACTTCAGATAAAATATTTTTTTTCTTGTACTCTTCTAATTCTTCTTTGACATTTTTTGTTTCAGCAGTGGTTTCATTAATATCACAAATGATTAGATATATATTGTCATTTATGCTGAAATTTTTCTTGACCTTTTTTAGGATTTCTTCAACATTTAAATATGTATTTGATACTTTATTCCATGTTACATATGTAAAAAATTCTTCAGATGATGGATTCCAATATTTTTTGTTTTCTGTGTATGGTATCAATGCAGATGCAAAAGGAGCATCAGAGCATATAAATATTGCATCGTTTTCTAATTTTTTTTCTATAATAGTACTTGCTTCTTCAGCACATGAATATTTCTTTGAAATTTCAGATTTTATACTGTTCACAGCTTCCATCGAGTTTAAAATTAATAGTACAATAAAGCCTATCTCTATAATTTTTTTGATTTCATCTTTAAATTTTTCATTTTTAGTATTTTTTAAAGAATTCTTATTATAATAATATAACCACTCTATAAATAATATTATTAATAGTATGGTATTGCTTTTTTGTTGTGATAAACCAAATATAAATATATAAATATATAACTGCCATAAAATGCTTACTGATGCTATTATAAATCCTTTAGGATAATTTTTAATTCTATGAATAGTATATATCAACAACCATATTATTATATAAACCTTAAATCCAAAATTGTATGAAACTATACCGAAAAGACTTGCTAATATTTTATTTAAAGTTAATTTTAATTTATTTAAATTAAAATTACTGAAAGATAATAAACTTAATTCCGTATTTTTATCGGTTCCACCTTTTAACATTAAAAATAAAATTAATATTCCAATTCCTGCAATTAAGATAGAAATAATTAAATATCTTTTTTCAGATTTCGATTTCTTTGTATAAAAAATCTGTTCTAGAAAATAGAATAAATACAACATTCCTGCTAAGCCAAGCATAATAATATGTGTATATGCTAATAATAATATAGATAAAGTATATTGAATTTTCTTTTCATTTCTATTTGGATAATATATTGCTGTTAAGGAAAGTCCAAGAGGAATTAGACAATAACTTCTAGATATTACTGGGTACAAATATAAATATGGTAATGACAAGATTATTAAAATTTTAAATTCTTTTTTAAATGGTGATTTTTTTAATATCAACCAAACATTAATAACCATAATTGCCCACGAAATAATACTTTCAGTTATGTATGGAAATCCAAGTTTGGCAAAAGGAGCTAATATAAAATGCCATAATGGTGGATGACCTTCATAAGACATTTGCTTTATTATATCCACCAAATTTAAATCTCTTGCTATAAGCCAAGCTTGTGCTTCATCTCTCCATTTTTCATGAAAAAAAATTGCTATTATAAATGTAATTATTGCATAAACAAGTGTAAAAATTAATTCGAATTTGTTTCTTTTAATTTTGTTTTTTATATTTTCAATGTTCAATTGCTCTCCTCCTTTATCTCATGATATTCCTTTTCAGTATTTACATTCCAAATATTATCTTTTGAAATAATATTATTTTCTATATTTTTTACTGTTTCCATTGCTGTAATCATAGAATGATCCATATTATTATATCTGTGTTGTCCATTTCTTCCTATACAGTATAAATTATTATATTTATTCAAAAACTCTATTAGTTTGTCAATTTCAGAATAAGTATCAAAATAAGCAGGATATGCTTTTTTTACTCTTTCAACATGTGTATCTAATACCTCATTTTTCTCTACGATGCCCATTTTTTCTAATTCACCAACTGCCATCTGTGAAAATTCATTATCTTCCATATTCCAAAATTGATCGTTTTCGGAAACAAAATATTCAAGCCCAATCCAAACTGTATTTTCGGGATTTGTCACTAAATATGGAGACCAGTTATTGAAAATTTGAATTCTTCCCATTTTTATATCAGGCTCTTGTACATAAATCCAACAATCTGGAACTATATTTCCTAATGTTTTGATGTTTGTTTCATTTTTTATTTTTAACTTATTTACTAAGACCCCCACTGTCATGAAATCTCTATATGGTAACCCTTTTGCAATTTCTGTTATTCTTTTAGGAATTTTTTCTCCTTTGAAACCTAATATCAAATCTTTAAGTGGCATAGATGAAATAAATATATCTCCATCAAATTCTTCTCTTCCATTTGTAGTGTTACATAACACTGATATTATCTTAGATTTTTCTACTTTTATATTTTCAACCTTGCAACCTTTTAATATTTTTCCGCCCAAATCTTCTATTTTAATAGCTAATGTTTCCCAAAGTTGCCCAGGACCATATTTAGGATACCAAAACTCTTCTATAAGTGATGTTTCAACATTGCTGTTTTTCGTTCTAAACTTCTTTGAAAACATATCTTTAAAAACAGCTTTTATTGACAATCCTTTTACTCTTTGTGCTCCCCAATCAGCAGATATTTGACTTGGCTTTCTTCCCCAAAGCTTTTCAGTATATTTTTCAAAAAACATACTATATAAGACTTTTCCAAATCTATTAATATAAAAATTTTCTAACGAATCTTCCTTTTTCTTTATAAAAATAGATTTTATATAACTCATTCCAACTTTAAATGTTCGTTTTAATCCCATATTTTTAAATGTTTCTTTTTTCATACTTATTGGATATTCAAAGAATTTTTTTAAGTAATATATTCTAGATATTCTATTCCTCAAAAGCATAACTATATCATTCTTTTCAGGATCGGGGCCATCTTTTGAAAGCTCTTTTTTTCTACCTAATTTTTTATCATCAAAAGAGTCTTTACCTTGTATTGGCATAATATCTTTCCAGAATTTTATTACATCTTCATTTTTTGAAAAAAATCTATGACCACCTATGTCCATCCTATTTCCTTTATAATTTATTGTTTTCGAAATCCCTCCAATATCTTGGCTTTCTTCTAATATTATCACTTCGTATTCTTTTTTGTTTTTATTTAATAATTCATATGCAGCTGTCAATCCTGCAGGACCTGCTCCAATTATAATAACTTTCTGCATTTTGTGTTCCTTTCAAGAGATTTTATATTTTATCAATATATATATATATATATCACAAAAATGAAAAAAAGTCTGTAACAATAATATGTCATTATTGTTACAGACCTTTTTATTAATTATTTATTTTGCATAATCAACTACTCTTTTTTCTCTTATAATGTTAACTTTTATTTGACCTGGATAATCCATTTCATCTTCAATTCTTTTTGAAATTTCTCTTGCTAAAACTGTCATTTGTTCATCAGATATTTTATCTGGTTTTACTATAATTCTTACTTCACGACCTGCTTGAATAGCAAATGATTTCTCAACACCATCAAAAGAATCTGCAATAGATTCAAGTGTTTCAAGTCTTTTTATGTATGCTTCTAAAGTCTCTCTTCTAGCTCCTGGTCTTGACGCTGATATTGCATCTGCTGCTTGAACTAAAACTGCTTCCATGGTTTGAGGTTCAACATCTCCGTGATGTGCTTCAACTGCATTAATTACGAGTGGATTTTCTTTATATTTTTTTAATATATCAACTCCTATTTGAACATGAGTTCCTTCCATATCATGATCCAAAGCCTTTCCTATATCATGTAGTAACCCTGCTCTTCTTGCTCTTTTAGCATCTAATCCAAGTTCTTCAGCCATAATTCTTGCTAAATTAGAAACTTCTATAGAATGACTTAAAACATTTTGTCCATAACTTGTTCTATATTTTAATTTACCAAGTAATTTTATTATATCAGGATGTAAATTATTTACTCCTGTTTCAAGTGCTGCCCTTTCACCTTCATCCTTTATAATTTGAGCTAACTCTTCTTTAGCTTTTTCAAACATTTCTTCAATTTTTGCTGGATGAATTCTACCATCATCAATTAACTTTTCTAATGTTAATCTAGCTACTTCTCTTCTTAATGGATCAAATCCTGAAAGTATAACGGCTTCTGGTGTATCATCAATGATCAAATCAATTCCTGTAAGAGTTTCTAATGCTTTTATATTTCTACCCTCTCTACCTATAATCCTTCCTTTCATGTCATCACTTGGAAGATTTACTATAGAAACTGTAGTTTCAGAAGTATGATCTGCTGCACATTTTTGTACTGCATAACTTATTAACTCCTTAGCATTTTTATTAGCTTCTTCCTTCGCTTTTTGATTTAAATCTTTAATTAACTTAGCTTTTTCAGAAGTTATTTCACTTTCCATTTGGGTTAATAAAAATTCTTTAGCTTCCTCTGTAGATAATCCTGCTATTTTTTGAAGTTCTTCAAGTTCCCTCACTTTAAGTTCTTCAACTTCATTTTTTTGAATCTCTATAGATCTTTCTTCTTGTTCTAAAGATTTTTCTTTCTTTTCTAAATTTTCTGAACGCCTGTCCAAATTTTCTTCTTTTTGAATCATTCTTGACTCTTGCTTTTGTACTTCGCTTCTTCTTTCTTTAATCTCTTGATCTAGCTCTTTTCTGCTATTCATAATCTCTTCTTTTGCCTTGAAGATTTCTTCTTTTTTCATATTTTCTGCTTCTACTTTTGCTAAATCTACTAATCTTTTAGCTTCTTGTTCTGCACTTTGGATTTTTGATTCAGCAATTTTCTTTCTTACAATTGTTCCAATTACAAATCCTAAAATTAATGAGATTAAGAAAGTCACGAATATGATTAAAAAATTCATAATCATACACCTCTTTCTTATTAAATTTTCAATGTGCGAATAAATATATATATTAAAACCTTTTTTATTTTATTAGATATATTTTTCTACCCATTATAGTATACATTTATTCTTTAAAACTGTCAAGCAAATAATGTATAAAATTTGGATTTTGTTATAAGAGCAAAATTTTCGTTGCCAATGCAACAACTTTTTTCTAAAAAGTGTTGTTATATT
>USGK01000034.1 GCA_900554175.1 uncultured Clostridium sp. | reverse complement strand
TTAAAAAATTGAAATAAATTTAGTATTTTAATAATATCACTTTTATATTTATTTGTAAAGATTTTTTCATTTACAAATAAATTCATTTTTTTACATTTTTATTTATAAAAAAACAAAATCAAATAATATTAATTATTAATATTATCTGATTTCATTTTTTACTTCTATTTATTTTTTTCATAATTATTTTTTAATTCATCAACAATTTGAAATAATTTCATTCCATTTGATGCTTTAAATAAAATTACATCTTCCTCTAAAATAAATTCACTTAATTTTTTTAATAAATTATAGTTTCCTTCAAAATTAAAAATTTTATCTTTTTTGAACCCTTTTTTCATAGCCTCTTGGGCAATATATTTTGAATTCTCACCTATTAAAAATAAATAATCTATTTTATCTTTTTTTATTTCTTGACCAACTTTTCTATGTAATTCTTCTGAGTAATCTCCCAATTCAAACATATCTCCTAAAACTGCAATTTTTCTTTTAGCATCCAAGTTTTCGAGATAATTAATTGACGCTTTCATTGATTCATAACTTGCATTATAGCTATCATTTATAATAGTTATTCCATTTTTTAATTTAATTATTTCCATTCTTTTTTTTGTTAAAGAAAATGAACTAATTCCATTTTTTATTTTATTATTTTCTATTTTACACAAATTTCCAACTAAAATTGCACATAATGAATTTAATATAAAATGTTCTCCTTGTACAGGAACACTAATTTCAAATTTTTCATGATTTAAATGACAAATAAAATTACTTTCGTTCTCTTTGTATTCTATTTTTTCCGCCATACATTCACTTTTACTTTTTATACCAAATGTGTGAACTTCTATATCTTCATTCTCTTTTATTCTATTATTCCACTCATTTAATAGGTCGTTATCGTTATTAATTACGATTTTTTTATTTTTCATTCCTTCTAATATTTCCAATTTTGCCTTTAAAATATTTTCTCTTGAACCTAAATTGCCAATATGTGATGTACCAATATTAGTTATTACTGCTAAATCGGGTTTTGCTATTTTAGTTAATTTACTAATTTCTCCAAAGTGATTCATTCCCATTTCAATTACTGCAACTTCATGGTCTTTTAATTTTAATAAAGTTAAAGGAAGACCAATATCATTATTGTTATTCCCTTCTGTTTTTAATGTTTTATATTTTTGACTAAGTACATTTGCAATAATATCTTTAGTACTGGTTTTACCAACGCTTCCAGTAACACCAATTACAAATAATTTATCTCCATATAACTCTCTTTTTTTAGTTGCTATTTGTTCAAGAGCAATTTTTGTATTTGCTACTTCTATTATATTTTTTCTATTTTTTTTATATTTTTCAATTTCATTACTTTGTATATCTATTTTTTCTATAATTACTGTATTTGCTCCTTTTTCTAAAGCCTCTTTCCAAAATAAACTTCCATTAAAGTTTTCACCTTTTATTCCTATATATGTATCACCATTATTAATAGTTCTCGTATCCTTTGAAAAATTCTCACATTTTTCATCTTTATTTCCTACAATTAAATCTCCTTTAGTACATTCTAAAATATCTGCAATAGTCAAATCCATAAATTACTTTCCCTTCTTTTTTTAACAATAAAATATTTATTATTTTTATTTATTATATATTAAAAATTTAAACTAATCAATAAATATTATTTATAAAATAACTAATTAATAATAAAAATAACTAAATAATAAATTATTATATATTTAATTATATTAATAATTTATTATTTAGTTATTATATTTTTTAATTTAATCAAAATAATTTAATATTAAACTATTTATTTTCTACTGATCTATTAGCTATTTCAATTGCTTTTGTAACTATATTACCACATGTTCTTGATGGTACATTTTCCCATCCTCCATCTTTTTTTACTTGTTCATAAACTCCTAATTCTTTTGCAATTTCCTCTTTTAAATTTTTAGATATCAACTTACTATTTCTAGACATAAATACCCTCCTTTAAGAAAACTTTTGTTGTTTTCTTAAGATTATTATTATCCAAAAGTATATTTTTTATTTTAATAAATTAATTCCAAAAATTCAAAAAAAATTAAATTGTTAATATTCCATTTGGAGTATCAGTTATAATTAAAACATCTTCTTGCTTTCCATTTTCTACATTTACATAAACAAGAAAATCTGTATCATTTACTTTACCTTTAAACTCATAACAAAGTATTTCTGTCTTATATTTTGTTGGAATAACAGCCATTCCTTCTGATAATATATTTAAATTTTTATTTAATTCTTTTTTTGCTTTATTTATATCTATCTTTACCTTTGAAAGATCTCTTTTTTCAATATGATTATTTAAGAATCCAGTTGTTTCCATTCCTAAAATTTCTCCATTATCTAAAGCAACCTTAATTTTAATCAAATCTGGATACATAACAACATCATCTTGTTTATATGCATAATTAATTGTTAATACCCCTTGGTCTTTCAAATAATAAGTTTCTTTCATGTTATAAAAACCCTTTTGATTTAAAAAATCTATTCCTATTTTATTCGCCTCTTCGAAACTAATATTCTCATCTTCGACTTTTCTGTTACAATTAAAAGAAACAATATGTCCACCTTTTTTAGATATAGATATATTTATATCTTTATCATTTTCCAATTTAACGAAAAAATTAAAACCGTTTATATTAGCATTTTCGGATTCACCTAAACTTTGGATATCTTTTATTCTATCCTTGCCTATAAAATCTTTGCAAACTTCCATTGCCTTATTTTCGTCAATCTCTTCGCCTGTTAAAGCCTTAATTTCACTACTTGTCAGATGTTCCGAAAAAGCTCCATCATAAATTAATCCCTCATATTCATGAAAATTTTCTTCTAAAGTATTAAATAAATCAACATTTGAGCTTACTTGTTGAGACAATTCTTTTGTTTCACTTTTATTTAAATCATTCCATGAAATATTTCCATTGTTTAAATCTGTAGATAATTGATTTAACGTACCATAAAGTTCAAGACTATATTGATGTAATTCTTCTAAATTCTTTATCTCATCATCAGTCAAATTAACTCCTTCAATATTTTTCCTTGATAATGAATAACTATAATCACTTACTTGATTTAAAAATCTTTGTGTATTTTCAAGTTCTTGACTCTCTATAGGTAAGCTTGATAAATAAACTTGAGCCAAATTTGCTTCCCTCCATAAATATGTTAGAGTTCTAGCTTCATATTCATTATTAGTTGAAATTGTTGATTTTGCTAAATATGCTTCTACATTATTCACATAATTTAAAAGTTCATAAAAATTATTATTATATAAATTTTCGCTTACAAGTTTACACTCATTAGATTTTTTATTTAATGAATAAATTAAATATATAATAACTCCAATAAGAATAATAAAAAATAAAATACTAAAATATTTTTTTGCTTTTTTATTAAATGTAATTTTCATATAATTTATTTCCCCCAATATAAATTAATTATTATAAATTATTTTGCATAAAAATAAAAAAAATATTCCAATTTAATTAATTTTATATATTATTAATTTTATATATTAAAAAATTGATTTATGTAATATAATATGATAAAATAATAAAATAAAAATAAAAAAAAGGAATAAATAATTATGAAGAAAATAATAATTTTTTATGCATCTTATGGAGGAGGACATTTATCTGCTGCGAAATCAATTGAGACTTATTTCAAAAATAATTATCAAAATATTGACATCAAATTAATCGATTGTATGAAATACATAAATAAAACCATTGAAAAAATCTCTACAGCAGCTTATAGAGAAATGGCAAAAAAAGTACCTTGGGCTTGGGGAAAAATTTATAGTGATTCTCAGAAAGGCCCACTAGCACATATTTCGTCAAGAGCCAATGCAATTATGGCAGTAAAATTATTAAAATTATTAAAACAAGAAAATCCAGATCTAATAATTTCAACACATCCATTTGGAAGTCAAATGTGTGGTTATCTAAAAAGAAAAGGAAAAATAAATTCTGAAATTGCCACAATTTTAACTGACTTTAAATCACATGACCAATGGCTAGTAGAAAATAATTATATTAATTATTTTTTTGTTTCAAATAATAACATGAAATATGAATTAATGAATAGAAATATACCTGAACAAAAAATCTTTGTAACCGGAATACCTGTTTCTGAGAAATTTTTAAAGAACTATAATAAAAAAGAAATATTAAATCAATTAAACTTTTCAGAAAATAAAAAAACAATTTTATTTTTTGCAGGTGGAGAGTTTGGACTGGGAAAATCTAAAACACTTGAAATATTTGAAAAACTAGTTTCAAATTTTGAGAATATACAAATAATCGCAATTTCAGGAAAAAATGAAACTATGAAAAATAATTTTATAAAAATAACTAATGAATATAAAAGAAACAATTCTGTAACAATTCTAGAATTTACGGATAAAGTTGCACAATTTATGAGCATTTCCACACTTGTAATAACCAAACCTGGGGGACTTACATCTACAGAGGCATTGACCTCCAACCTTCCAATGTTAATAATAAATCCTATTCCTGGTCAAGAAGAAGAAAATGCTGAATTTTTAGAAGAAAATAAAGTAGCAATATGGCTAAAAAAAGACGACGATATTAATAGTATTTTAAATATTTTATTAAATGATAAAAATATTTTAAAAACAATGAAAGATAATACTAGATTAATTTCTAGACCAAATTCAACAAAAAATATCTGCGAAATATTAACTAAATAATTCTAGCATAAAATATAAAAGAAATAATATTATTAACAAAAAAACATAAAATAAATTTAGGTGATATAAAATGAATATCCAAAACCTTTCTCCAAATGAATTGATTGCTTTATCTAGCAGCCTGGCCATTTCTCTAGGAAAAGATCTTTCCCCAGATGAATTATCATTACTAGCTGCATTTTTCACGTCTTTTGCAGATAATCTTGCATTACTTTCTGCAAAAAAATCAATTGAAGATAATACAGATACTGCCTAAATTCTTACTCACTTATAAAAAAATATATTAAATAATCTACATTCATTTCAAATTATCCCAACTGTTTCATATTCATCTTATAAAAAAAGTTATCCTGGTTGGATAACTTTTTTTATAAAATAAATTTTTAAATTTCTCTACGTCCCTCTAGAGCCTTTGTTAAAGTAACTTCATCTGTATATTCTAAATCGCCTCCAACTGGAATACCATGCGCAATTCGAGTAACACTTATCCCTAATGGCTTAATTAATTTAGATAAATACATTGCGGTTGCTTCTCCTTCAACTCGAGGATTAGTCGCAATAATAACCTCTTTAACGTCTCCATCCATAAGCCTTGAAAGAAGCTCTTTTATTTTTATATCATCAGGACCAACACCATTCATAGGAGAAATAGATCCATGTAATACATGATATACACCTTTAAATTCGTGCGTTCTTTCCATAGCTGCAACATCTCTTACATCTTCAACTACACAAATAATTGATTGATCCCTTCTGGCATTAGAACAAATTGGGCATGGGTCACTATCTGTTATATTATAACATTTACTACAATATTTTAAATTCTTTTTTGCATCAATTATTGAAGATACAAATCTATTAGTTTCATCTTCATTCCAATCTAATACATGAAAAGCCAGTCTAGCAGCTGTTTTATGCCCTATACTTGGAAGTCTCTCAAAACTTTCAATTAATTTCTGAATTGATGGTGCATATTCTGACATTTAAATTCCTCCAATTATTATGATATTACATTATTCCAGGTATATTAAATTTTCCCATTTGAGAAGATTGTTCATCATCTACTTTTCTTAATGCTTCATTTATACATGTAATAATTAAATCTTGAAGCATTTCGACATCTTCAGGATCAACAACTTCTGGCTTAATTTTAATTTCCTTTATAACCTTAGCTCCACTTACTTTTACTTCTATTGCACCTCCACCAGCAGATGCTTCAAAATCTTTAGATGCAATTTCAGATTGCGTTTTTTCTATGTCAGCTTGCATTTTTTTAGCTTCTTTCATTAAATTATTTATATTCATTCCTCCGAATCCCATTCCTCCTGGAAATCCTCCTCTTTTTCCCATAGTTATAACTCCTTTCAAATTATTATATTATATTAAATGGTAAATCTTCATTCTTTGCAAAATTTTGGAATTCACTCTCTACAGATATTTTTTTATTTTGATTTGTATCAATATATTTTATCTGCATTTCTTTTCCACTTGCAATATGAACAGTTTCTTTTAAAATCTGTTTATTATCTGGTCTTTCCAAAAAATCTTTAGCTACTTTATTGATTCCATTTGGAAATTCTATTGCTAGAGTCATATCATTTATTTCTTTTGCAACAGAACCTGATAAATTTATGTACATAAACATTTTTCCTTGTTCTTTAAAATTATTTACTAACTTTGGCCAGTAATCTTGTAATTTACCATCTATTTTTGTTATACCATTTTCCACTTTCTTAAAATTGGAAATATTTTTTTCATTTTTCTGAGTAAATTTATCTTTATCATCATTGGTTTGTAGCTTTTTACTAAAATTACCAGCCTTTAAAAAATTTTCAATTTTCGTTACTCTTTCTTCCAAATTAGAATTATTATTTTGTTGCATAGAGTTCGACGAATTTACACTATCAGAACTTGATTTATTACATAATTTAATTATTTCAGCTTGCAAAATTATTGTCTTTTGCGTTGAAAGCTTAATCTCATTCTCAACTTCAGATAATTTGCAAATAAGATTTATTAATTCTTGTTTCGTCAATTTATCTGAAATTTTTCTTATTTCTTCAATTTCAATTTCATTATATAATTCTGTTTTATTAGTAGTTTTATATAATAAAATATCTTTTACATATTTTATTAACTCCCATACTAAATTATTAATGTCATTTCCATTTTCTAAAATTTTATTTATTACTTCTAAAGCTTTTTCAACGTCAGAATCTATTACCGTATTAATTAACTCATTAATAAATGTTAATTTCGGAATTCCAATTAGTTCTTTAATTCTATCAACATTTATTTTTTCTGCTCCATCTTGATTACATCTTTCAAGTATTGAAAGTGCATCTCTCATTCCACCTTCCGAAAGAACTGCAATCAAATTTAATGCATCTTCAGTAATTTCTATTTTACTTTTATCGCATACCGTTTTCAAACCTTTTTTTATATCATCATTTGATATTCTTTTAAAGTCAAATCTTTGACACCTTGATAAAATAGTTGCTGGTAATTTTTGAGGTTCTGTTGTTGCCAAAATAAATTTTACGTGTTCTGGTGGTTCCTCAAGCGTTTTTAAAAGAGCATTAAAGGCTCCTGTAGACAACATATGTACTTCATCAATTATATATACTCTATATTTAGCTTTCGTTGGTAAAAAATTTACAGCCTCGCGTATACTTCTTATATCTTCTACACTATTATTTGATGCAGCATCCATTTCTATTATGTCCGTAAGTGAACCACTAATAGCAGCCTTACAAATTTCACATTCATTACATGGTTCCCCATCTACAACATTAAGGCAGTTTACAGCTCTAGCTAAAATTTTTGCTGTCGATGTCTTTCCTGTTCCTCTACCCCCATTAAACAAATATGCGTGTCCCACTCTGTTAAAAATAATTTGATTCTTTAAAGTTCTTTTTATATGTTCTTGACCAACTATTTCTGAAAACTTTGTTGGTCTAAATTTTCTATAAAGTGCTGTATACCCCATATCTTTTCACTTCCTATCAATAGAAAAAATGGTGTGAAAGTAAATTCCTCTATGGAAAGCACTCCACATAAAAGTATCTACTTATTGCTGCTTCCTTCCGGACCTGACAAGATTCATAGGCTTTTATTGGATGCCCTCCATACAAGAATCTATTTTCATACCATTTGTATTATATAACGTATTTGTATTTTTGGCAAGATATTTTTTTATTTTTTTTATTTTTCAGATCTCTTAAAAATAATATTATTTAAATCAGTTTTTTCAATACTAGTAGTACCCTGTTCTACAATATTCTGAACAGGTATTTCAATTTCTATATTTTCTGCTTTATATTCTTTTCCTGATTCTAATTTAATTTTTATATCAAAAAAAATTTTAGCTTTTAAATTCTCCTCATTTATGTTTAACTTTTTTAGTAAATTTTTATAATCTAAAATCTCATCTTCACTTGAAATATAACTTGAAATATTATCATTTGCACATCTAAAAGCTATAATTCCGCCTTGATTTGATATTTTCAAATTTTGTATATCTGTAGATTTATTTCCGAAAATTGTTAGCTCTTCTACTTCGTTTTCTTTGCTGTTTTCAAATAATGCTGTATTTTTCAAAGCAGGTTTATATATAATAATTGAACCTATATTTGGTTTTTGTATTTCAAAATTATCAATTATTATACTATTAATTAATTCTGTTTTCCCATAATTATTATTTTTTTCAATATATATATATATATCATTATTTTGATTTACCTGTAAATTCCATTTATTTGTTTGATCTTCATTATCTTTACCATCAACTGTTGAAATTATTGATATTTTTGAAATATTAAACGGCATATTTTTTTCACCATTTTCTTTATAATTTAAAATCATCATTAAAGCAGTAAAAATAATTGCGACGATTATTACAATAATTATAACTATATTAAATATTTTTTTGCTTAATTTCTGCTTCATTTTTAATTTTTTCCTCCAATTTTTTCTTTCTTAAATCCCTGAAAAAACACTTTAAAATCTCTTCACATTCTTCTTTTAATATTCCTCTTTCAACTTCCACCTTGTGATTAAATTTATAATCTTCTAACAAATTAAGTACTGAACCAACAGCTCCAGTTTTTTCATCTGTTGTTCCTATATAAATTTTTTTTATTCTAGAATTTATTATTGCTCCTGCACACATTGAACAAGGTTCAAGCGTTACATACATTTCACAATCTAACAGTCTCCATGAATTTAATTTTTTACTCGCTTTTTGAATTGCTAAAATCTCAGCATGTTTAGTTGTATCAAATTTTGTTTCTTTTTGATTATATGCTTTTGCAACAATTTCACCATCTTTAACAATTACTGCTCCTACTGGAACTTCCCATTTCTTATATGCTTTTTTTGCTTCTTTTAAAGCTTCTTTCATAAATTCTTTTGACATAAATTCTCACCTCATTAAACATATTTGCATATAAAGAATCTTTTTTATTTATTTTTATATTATATAAAAACAAAAATGGTGTTCCCAGGCGGACTCGAACCACCATCTATCGCTTAGGAGGCGATTGCTCTATCCTGCTGAGCTATGAGAACATCTATGTTTAATATAATATCAAAATTTTATAAATTTGTAAATAGCCAAGTTAAAAAACTTGGCTATTTTGTATTTCTATTTAACTATTTTTTTCATTGCCTCTTTTAAATTCTCTAATTCTATTTCCGAACTTTCCAAAGAATCTGTCTTTACTCCCATATATAATTTAATTTTTGGTTCCGTACCAGATGGTCTTACACAACACCAACAATCGTTTTCTAATTTATAATATAGCACATTAGATTTTGGAAGCCCTGTACTTTTAATCTCTCCAGTCACTATATCCTTATCAATATCTAAAGAAATATCTTTAAATTCTAAAACTTTATATTTTCCTATTTTTTCGGGTAAGTTATTTCTCATATTTTCCATCATTTCTTTAATTTTTTTAGCTCCATCACTACCTTCTAAAACAATTGAAACTTGACCTTCTTTGTAATATCCATATTTATTATAAATATTTATCATTTGATCCCATAATGTAAGATTTTTTGACTTATAATAAGCTGCAGCTTCGCACAAACTCATTACAGCTGATACACCATCTTTATCTCTAGCATAATCTCCTATTAAACAACCATAACTTTCTTCAAATCCAAATACATACTTTTTTCCATTTTCTTTTTGTTCTTCAATCTTAATTTGTTCACCGATAAATTTAAATCCAGTCAAAACTTCTCTAAAGTCTAAATTATATTCTTTAGCAATTGCACCTGCTAAATTTGATGATACAACTGTTGAAACAAACATTCCATTTTTTGGTAGTACATTCTTTTCTTTCATTTGTGAAATTCTATATTCAGCAATTAAAAGTGCTGACATATTTCCTGTATATTCTTTATATTCACCTGTTTTAGTGTCTTTTGCATAAATACCTAATCTGTCAGAGTCAGGATCTGTAGCTAAAACAACATCTCCATCTACCTTTTTTGCCAAATCTAGTGCTAATTTAAAAGCTTCTTTTGCTTCTGGATTTGGGTAATCAACTGTTGGAAAATTTCCATCAGGTTTTTCTTGTTCTGGAACAACATAAACTTTTTCAAATCCTAATTCTCTAAGAATTCTTTGAACCATTTCATTTCCAGCTCCATGAAGAGGTGTATAAACTATCTTTAGGTCTTTTCCATATTTTTCTATAATTTTTGGATTTAATACACATTTCTTTATTGCTGCAATATATTTGTCATCGATTTCTTTTCCGATTACATTAAATAATCCCTTTTTAACTGCTTCTTCTTCTGAAATTGATTTTATCTTTGTATAGTCATCAATTGCTTTTACCTCTTCCATAATTTCCTTGTCAACTGGAGCTATAATTTGAGAACCATCTTCCCAATAAACCTTATATCCGTTGTATTTTGGTTTATTATGACTTGCAGTTATCATAACTCCAGCAGTACATCCAAGTTCCCTAACAGCAAAAGAAAGTTCTGGAACAGGTCTTAAATGATCAAATATATATGTTTTTATTCCATTAGCATTTAAAACCAAAGCTGTCTCTTTACTAAATTCAGGTGACATATGCCTAGAATCATAACTGATTGCCACTCCTTTATTTTGAGTTCCTTGCTTAACAATAAAATTTGCTAAACCCTGTGTAGCTTTTCCAACTGTATATTTGTTCATTCTATTTGTACCAGCACCTATTATCCCCCTAAGTCCTGCTGTTCCAAATTCCAACTCTTTATAAAATCTATCTTCAATTTCTTTGTCATCATTTTTTATAGCAATTAATTCTTCTTTTGTTTTATTATCAAATTCATCACTTTCACACCATTTTTTGTATTCAGTTAAATAATCCATAATAAATCATCCTTTCATTTTTATAGTATACTCACTATATAATATTTAATAAATTTTTACAAGTAAATTAATGAAAAAATTAGAATATGTTGTAAAAAACATATTCTAATCTTTTTTATAAATTATAATAATCCTCATATAATTTCTTAGCTGTCTCTGGACTATCTACTCCAGTTGCATTTTTTACTGGTGCAAATTCTTCTTCCCTTTTAACTCTTAAAACAGCCATACTGTCTAAAGTTCCAAAAGCATCAAATAAAAATGCCTCGAATTTATATGCATTTGGTCCATCTGGAATAACCTTATTTCCATCTTTATCTATATATGTAGCTTTTTTATAAGCAATGTGATATGGTAATGGATTTTCACCCATTCTTTCTATTGCTTTTATATTAAATAAATTACATAATATATGTGATTCTCCATATAAAAGTTCTCCATTTTCATCAGTTGATTCTGCCATTTCCTCTGAAATTTCAGTGTATTCAACAACTCCAGGTTTTCCATTCTTCTTACAGAAAACACCAACTTTTTCATGAGGATTTGCTTTAACAACTGATTTAACAGCTGCATCTACTTTTTTATCAATGGCCATTCCCATAAGTACAGGGTCTACCATTTTCACAAGACAATTATCAATTCCACCAATAAACACCCATTCTACTCCTAATTCTTTCATTTTGTTTATCATGCCATTTTTTATTAGTGATTCATAAACGCCACCATGACCATCAGAAGCAAGTTTCACAAGTCCATCTTCACCAATCAAAATCTTTCCTTCTGTATCAATCATAGGTAATTGCCCTTGCTCAAAGAAATATACATTTTTTTCATATCCAAAATATTTATTTTTTTTGAAGAAATCAATAGTTTCACTATTATTTTCTTTACTTGTCATTATAAACCATGGAATTTGAACGTCATATTTTTTATTGGCTTCTTTTAAAGTATCACATAATAATTCAAATAAAGATTTATGAGAATCTAATCCTATATCAAATGTTCCTTTAGGTCCATTATGTCCAAGCCTTGTTCCTTGACCACCAGCCATTGTAACAGCAGCTAATTTTCCTTCTTTAATAGCCTTTTTTCCTATTTCTTCATAATCTTTATACAAATCATTTAGTTTATATTTATCGATAAATTCAATTGGCTCTATTTTCTTATTTTCTTCTTTATTTTCATTTTTTGTTGTATTATATAAACTATTCATTAATTCAAAGTCTATATTCTCTATTTGCTCTAACAACTTTTTTTGTTTATTTTCATCCAAAGTATCATAAAAATTTAAAAGATGTCCTTGTCCATATTTTTTTAATTTTTTTTGAATTTCTTCCATATTATAATTATTATATTCCATATATTCCTCCTGTTAAATTTAAACAAAAATTATATTTTCGTTTAAAGAATGTGTTTATTATACTACATTTTTATTACTTTTTCAATAGTTTTATATAATTTATTCTTTATATCCTTTTTGTATTTAAAATTTCATATTCTTCAATATTGATTTTTGTGCTTTTTAAATCTTCAACATTGTAACATTCTATCACATCTATATTATTTTTATTAAATGAATTGATAATTTCTATATTTTCTTTTACAAAATCTACATTTCCATTTATTACGACCGTAGTTTTATTTTTATTATTTGAGTATTCTTGTATATTTTTAATTTTTTCTTCTGTTTTTGTACTCCAATCTATTTTATACAATTCAGATATGTCCTTTTTTGATAAATTAACTTTTTCTAATAATATTTTAATAGTGTCTTTTAAATTATTTTGAGTTAATATTACAAACTTACTTTTACCTAAATTCTCTTTTATGTATGGTAATAATATCATCTCTAAATGAAAATCATTCGCATATAAGCAACACTTGTTAATGTTGTCTACCTCTTTTGTAATCATTAAATTCATCATCCTTTCACTTTTCGTTACTGGTAAATTTTACCATTATTACAAAAATATGTCAATAATATTTCAAATAAATTTCATCGTCAAAATATGACAAATAAATTAAAGTTTATCTATTACTTCAAAATTTTAATTTGTTCAGTTTCTTATGTATAATTATCCAATTTTAGCAAATAATTATCTTAGAGTATTTTATTGGAGGTATTTATGGATAAATTTATTAAACCAAAAAAATTAAAACCTATTTTTATTTTATCATTTTTATTATTTATATATATTTTTATTTGTGCATATAATTACGCATATGCAATATCTACTGATTTATCAGAAACAGTTTTTAGATTACATGTAATAGCTAATAGTGACTCCACAGAAGACCAAAACTTAAAATATAAAGTCAGAGATAATATTATTAATTATATGAAGGACTTGTGTATGAATTGTTCTTCTAAACAAGATGTAATTGAATGTGTTCAAAATAATATTAACAAATTTCAAAATCTTGCTCAACAAACTGTATATGATAACGGATATAATTATCCTGTAAATGTTAAAATTGGTAATTTTAAATTTCCAACTAAAACATATGGCGATATATCATTTCCATCAGGAGAATATGATGCATTACGAATCGAAATAGGTTCTGCTAAAGGAAAAAATTGGTGGTGTATGTTATATCCATCTCTATGTTTTGTAGATGTATCATCTGGAATTGTACCTGATGACTCTAAAGAAACTTTACAGTCTTCCCTTTCAAATGAAGAATATCTATTAGTTTCAGACTCTGAAAATAAAATTATTAATTTCAAATTTAAATTAGTTGAATTTTTTAATAATAATTTATATATAGCTTCTAAATAATTATAATAAGAAAATAAATATCTATAAAATAATTAATCTAGGATTAGCATATAATGTTTTTATGTTGTTATATAAATTTAAAAAAATGTAGTGTTACAATTGATGTGAAACAAAAAAGTATAGAAAAAAAGTGAT
>USGK01000033.1 GCA_900554175.1 uncultured Clostridium sp. | reverse complement strand
TTATAATTTGATATATTGGGTGTGCTGTACCATTATTTAAAGCATATGCCCATCCCCCACTGCTTGATGTATATCTCTTATAACTTAATTTTAAATTTAATGCCCCACTTGTAGCAAATACACTATTCTGTACAATACTTAAAATTATAGCCATAACTATTATCAATATTACTAATATTTTTTTTCTTAGCTTCATAAAAATACCTTCCTTTTATAATATATTACCTCTATTTTTATTTTACTAGCTTTTTAAATAAAGTCAACGTCCTTTTTTCATTCCCTTTTTCTCAAAGGAAAGAAGAATCTACGGGTAATATCTCCTCAATTATATTTCATTAATATTACAATTATATTACATTTTTATTTCACAATCAATATCTATTTAAAATTTTCCATAAATCTCTTATTCCAATCATAACTCTATTTTTTTTTAATATATTTATACAATTAAAACAATATGGAGGTATTATAATATATGAAAAAAATCACATGTCTAATTCTAATACTATTTTTTTCAACTAGCAGTCTTACTGTATTTGCAGACGACTTTGTAAATGAACCTATTATAAATATAAATGAATTCGATGACATTGCGACTTCAAATAATTTTGCATCTACTCCTAATATAAACGCACGACATGCTATAGTTATAGATAGAGCATCTGAAACAACATTATATGGAAAAAAAGAAACTGAACAATGTAAAATGGCATCAACAACCAAAATAATGACTGCAATAGTTGTAATTGAAAATGTAAAAGATTTATCTCAAAAAGTTACAATTTCAAAGAAATCTGCTGGTACTGGAGGTTCAAGATTAGGCTTATCCACAAATGATACTATTACTGTTGATAATCTACTTTATGGATTAATGATGTGTTCAGGAAATGATGCTGCTGTTGCCTTAGCTGAGTTCGTTGGCAATAGTGTAGAGAATTTTTCAAATCTAATGAATCAAGAAGCCACTAAACTTGGTTTAAAAAACACCCATTTTGTTACTCCTCATGGTTTTGACAATGACGATCACTTTACCACAGCATATGATTTAGCTATACTCACAAATTATGCACTTAAAAACGAAACATTTTCAAAAATAGTAAGAACGAAAAATTATACTGTAAATATAAATGGAAATCCTAAGAATCTAAACAATACAAATGAGTTGTTAGGCAATTTTGATGGAATATATGGAGTAAAAACGGGCTTTACCAATGGAGCTAATAGATGTTTAGTAACTTCTTGTAAAAGAGGAAATCTTGATATTATATGTGTTGTTCTTGGTTGCGACACAAAAAAGGATAGAACAAAAGATAGTATGGAATTGATTAATTACACTTTTAATAATTTTACTATGGTGGATATTGAGAGCTTAATTTTTAATAACTTTAATACTTGGAGAAATAACCACATTAATTCATTTCAAATAAATAAAGGTATTCATTCTAATATCGATCCCCAAATTGAATCTTCCACTATTCCATATTCTAAAATAGCTATAAACAACTCTGAATTAAATAATATCACCACTCCAATTACCTATAATACAATATTTGATGCACCTCTTAATAAATCTTCAACTATTGGAACCCTCGAATTAAAAGTAGGAAATAACTCTCTCTTTTCGGTAGCTATTGTAAATAATGTAGCTATAAACAAAAAAAACTTTTTTGATTACTGGTTGTATTTTTTTAAATACAGTTTGTTTTAATAAAGTTTGAAAAAAATATATAAGAATCTATATTTTTTTCTTTCACACTATAAAAAGCGTAGAAATATTGATAATTCAATTTTTCTACGCTTAACATTTGAAGTAATAGTCAGCTTTTATCTAACTTATATCCTAGATTTTAAAAATTCATTTTAGATAATTTTAACTCAGATACATTAAAATATTCTTTTGTGATGTAAAATAACGAAATTCTTGTATTAATATTGAGATTATTTTTTAAAAATATAGACAATATATAAAACTAATGATATCATAAAAAATATAAAGTGATTAGAAAGAAAGTGTTTATATTGATAAAAAATTGTATTTATTGTATTGGAATACTACTTAGTTTATTTTCAATACCCATATTGATATATTCTATAAAAAACAGAGATAAAAATATCTGTAAATATATTATTAGTATTGATATTATATCTATTGTATATTTATTTGTAGATTTAGCCATAGTTCCAGGTATTTTATATATAGACACTGGTTTAGAAATTTTATTTTTAGATTTCTTTGCTTTTATATCCGGAATTTTTTACATAATATCAATTGTTTTAAGTTTATTTAAAAATAAAAAAATACAAGCAGATAATCAACCTAACCCAAAAAAAGCAATACTTATAATTATAATTTTACTCATCCTACCCATAATCTCTCTTTCTACTGTAGTTTTAAAAGATAAATATTTAATTAGTAATAGTGATTTGATACTAGTATATTATTCTTGCGGAAATGGTGGTTTTGGAGATGGAGAAACATTTGCATATGCTATTGGAGAAAATTTTTGCGAGCAATTCGATCTAGGCATAGACATTTTTGGAAGTCAACTAAAAAGATTTTTGCCTAAAACTGCAATAGAAATAACTAATATCAACAATGTTCAAGGTTATGAAATAACATTAAATGATGATAGTATTTTAGTATATAAAGATAAACAATGTATTTATAAAAAAAAGTTTCAATCACATTATTTTAACATAGAATTAAAAGAATGTTTCTATATAAATCATAATTAAATTATTACTTTTTTATATGATGAAACAATTTGCTGAAGATAAATTTGAAAAGTTTAGAATTGAACAAGATAAAAAGTACATTTCTGATTTTGATAAAATTATTGATGAATATGAAAAAAATAGTAAATTCGTATGGGGGGTATAATTAGAATATATCGGTTGATTATTCCAATTTAATTGGATGTGCTGATTATAAAATTCCACAAACATTAAGTATTATAGAATATAATAATGAATTATCTAGAATTGTTGACCAAAAAATTCAATTAGAGAATTATTGCTAAGACATATCATTTATGTAGAAATACAAATTATTGATACAAAGTATATTTTAGGTTGAGGTACAAATAAAACTTTTTATAATTTGTCCATATTTTATTTTGGAAAGCATTTTAAGTTTGTTTTTTGTTTTAAAAATTTTAATATAGCTAAAATGTTCACATTTCAACACTTTTACATTTACCATTGGATCTGATATCGTAGTTATCTACAGCTTTTTTCTCTTTTAACGACTAATAACTTAATCTTTTTAGTTAAGTTAGAGATATACACATATAAAATTCAATCGCAGTTTTAGACATTCCTCAAATTCTAATTCTTGCTTAATTATCTTAACCATAAAAAAAATCCTCCTTTCTGTTGGAAGATTTTTTCACAAACAAAAAAATCAACCATTTTACTGATTGATTTTCATATCTATCTGTTCAATTTAGTTCGAACAGATACATCTTTGGAGGCGACACCCGGATTTGAACCGGGGATCAGAGTTTTGCAGACTCGTGCCTTACCACTTGGCTATGTCGCCATAAACTTTATATTTAATTATATGCATTATCTTATAAATAATTCCATAAAATTAAAAATAAATATTGGAGCAGGTAACGAGAATCGGACTCGTGACTAAACCTTGGCAAGGTCTCGTTTTGCCACTAAACTATACCTGCAAATTTTACTTAAATTATAATAGCAAAAATAACGCTAAAAGTCAAGAGTGCTTTAAAAATTTTCTAAATTTTAATAAGTAATTTATTCCATAGTAATTAATTTATTACTATAAAACTTATTAAATATATGTATTATTTTTTATCACAATATATTGCTTTATTTTAAATTAATATATATAATTACTATCGAAAGGTAAGGTATTAATTATGGGAAAATTATTCGTAATAGAAGGCACTGATGCCAGTGGTAAACAAACTCAATTAGAAGAACTAAAAAAAAGATTTGATAAAGAACATATCGACTATAGAACCGTATCATTTCCAAATTACAATAGTCAAAGTTCCTCTTTAGTAAAAATGTATTTATCTGGTGCTTTTGGCTCAAATGCAAATGATGTAAGTCCATATATTGCATCAACATTTTTTGCAGCAGATAGATATGCAACTTTTAAATCAGAAGGATATCTAGATTACTATAATAATGGTGGTATAATTTTAGCAGATAGATATACAACTTCAAATATGACTTTTCAAGCAGGTAAGATATCTGATAAAATAGAAAGAGAAAAATTTTTAGATTGGTTATGGAATTTTGAATTTAATTTATATAAGCTACCAATTCCTACGGAATCATTCTTTTTAGATATGCCTACAAAATTTGCATTACAACTTATGAAAAATAGAGAAAATAAATTTACACATGAACAAAAAAAGGATATTCATGAGAGTAATGAAGAATATCTTAAAGAAATCTATAAGGCTTCATGCGATTTAGCCGAAAAATATAATTGGCACAGAATAGAATGTGTAAAGAATGACTCAATTAGAACAATAGATGATATACATAATGAAATTTTTGATACGCTAAAATCATTCATATAATTTTTTAAAAGCAACCTAGAAACTACTCTTCAGGTTGCTTTTAGCAATATAAATTTTTTTATTATACACATATATAATTTTTTATTGCCTCATATTTTGTATTTCCAATTCCAGTTACATTTTTTATTTCTTCTATACTTGAAAATTCACCTTTATTTTTTCTGTATTCTATAATTTTATTTGCAAGAGAAGGTCCTACACCTGATAAACTTTCTAATTCTGATTGTGAAGCCTTATTAATATTTATAACCTTATTTTTCTTATCATTTTTAGATTCATCTTCAACAATTATTCCATCACCTAAATCAGTACTTATAATATTTGTTAAGTTCTCTAAACTATCTTTTTTAGGAATTACAATTTTCATTCCATCTTCTAATACATATGCCAAATTTACTTTACTTATATCAGCATAATCAGTTAATCCACCAGATAATTTAATTGCATCCTCAAGTCTACTTCCATCTTTAAGTGTAACAACTCCAGGAGACTGTACCTCTCCGTCTACATGGATAATTATCTTATCTTCATCACTAATTTCTTTTGAGACAACTTCATTATTTTCTTTATTATTAACATTTGATAAATTCAAAAATTCTTCTTCGTTATTTACATATACATTATTTCCTGTGTTTTTATATATAAAATATACTGCAATAATTACTACAATACTAACTATTATTATAAAAATTTTCTTTTGTTTACTTGTTAAATTATCTAACATAAAATCCTCCTTATTCATTACTAATATTTTTTTAAAATATATTGCAAAAATAATATAAATAGGATATATTAAAATATGTTATTTAGAAATTAAAATTATATATATATTTCAATAGAAATAATTGAAAAACTGATTTATAGGAGAAAAATTAAAAATGAAAAACACACGATATATAAGATATTTTTTTATAATCTTTTTTAGTACTTTTCTTTTTTTTGAAAACATTTCTTATGGAGAGAATTTACAAGAACTTAATTTATATTCAGAATCATGTATTTTGATTGAAGCCAATACTGGTACAATACTATACGGTAAAAATGAAAATCAAAAAATGTTTCCAGCAAGTACTACAAAAATCTTAACTGCTATTATTGCTATAGAAAAGTGCAATTTAGATGATGCTGTAATAGTACAAAAATCTGCAATTTCTTCAATTCCAGCAGGTTATTCTTCTGCATACTTATCAGAAGGAGAACAAGTAACTGTAAGAGATTTATTACAAGTTTTTTTAATTCATTCTGCTAATGAAGCAGGTTACGTTCTAGCTGAACATATTTCTGGTAGTGTTTCAAATTTTGCAGACTTAATGAACTCAAAATCTAAAGAAATTGGTTGTACAAATTCTAATTTTGTTAATCCAAGTGGTATACATAATGAAAATCATTACACAACTGCCGAAGACTTAGCAAAAATTGCATCATATTGCATGAAGAACAAAACATTTCGTTCCATAGTTTCTATGAAAAAATGTACAATTGCTCCCACTAATAAATCAGACTCACGAACATATAAAAATACCAATGATTTAATAAATCCTTCTTCAAAATACTACACACCCGAATGTATAGGAATAAAAACAGGTTATACTTCTGAAGCCAAAAATTGCTTAGTAGCTGGATTCACGAAAAATGGATTAAATCTAATTTCCATTGTATTAGGTTCTCCAACTATTCAAGGAATTTCTAGTACTAGATGTGTTGACTCAATTACACTTTGCAAATATGGCTATTCAAACTATGAGATGAAGAAATTTGCTACTAAAGGTGAAACTATTTCATCAATAGATATAAAAAATGGTAGCAAAGAAACAAGAACTTTAGATTTAATTCTTGAAAATGACGTTAAATTACTTTCTAAAGCTGACTCTTCTGAATCTAATTTAAATATTTCTCTAAAAGAAAACCTTCATGCTCCAATAAAAGCAAATGATATTGTAGGAACTGCAACTTATACATCCTGTGGTACAAAAGTAACAGTAAATTTATTGGCATCACATGATGTAAAAGAAACCATAATAATAAAATTAATTTTGTTATTAATTACTTTAATCTTTATCATTGTATTAGTACTTATAATTACTAAAAAAATAAAAAATAAAAAATAAAGAAGCAAAATAAAACTTATTTTGCCCCTTTATTTATTTTTTTATTTGTAGTAACATTCTTATTTACACTCGTACTGTTACTATTTATCTTATTGCTTTTTTCATTAATCTCGTTTATTGTATTTTCTTCTAAAGAATTAATACTATTCTCATCTTCTGTAACTGCTTCATCATTATTATAAAAAATATCATTAACCAATTTTTCTGTTTCCTTTTTATTATAAATAAAAAACCATAATTTATTATATACATCTGTAGTTCCAGGTAAAGAAGCTGTTTCAAGATTATCAGTACTAAAACTTACAGTATATGGAATATATTTTTTTATATAATTCCAATCTGTAATATTTGTTTTTACATTCTCTTTAAATATATCTATGAAACTACCTATTTTAGTAATATTTTGAAATTTTATTGTTTGACTTGCAACTGCTTTTAAAAATTCTCTTTGAGTTCTCATTCTTCCTATATCATTATCTCCATAACTAGAAGGATACGAAGTATTATCATTGTTCTTTCTAAATCTAACTAATTGTTCCGCTTGGTCTCCATTCAATCTTTGATATCCTTTAGATAAATGTATATATAAATCTTGTGTAACATCGTCATAATCCATATCTATTGGTACATCAAAATCTACTCCACCTATTTCATCCACAAGTTGTACCAATGCTTTATTATCTATTACAACGTAATATTTGATATCTAGACCTGTTATTTTATTTACAGCGTCCAAAGTCTTTTTAGGACTTTTTTGATATAATGCATTAATTTTATCCCATGAAGTAGCTTTATTTTTATTTGTGCCAACAAAAGTATCTCTAGGTATTGAAAGTAATGTTGCCTTTTGTTGTTTAGGATTATATGATGCAACCATAATTGTATCTGTAAGTTCGGAGTCGATATCTTTACTTACTCCCATAATCAACACAGTTAATGGATCTAATTTTTCTAAAGTATTTTTATCTTGTCCCATTGCTGTCTGCAAAAGAGCCTGAACTCCCCAACCATTTTTTATAGTACTGTAAGTCAAAAAAATTCCTATTATCAATAAAATAATTAAAATAATTCCCAAAAAAACCTTTAATGCTCTTTTATTACTTTTTTTCTTTTTCTTACGTCTTCCTGTCTTTTTATTATTAACAGCTTTCTTTTTATATTCTCTATTTTTGTCGTTATCCTTTTTATTTCTATTTATATTTCTAATTTCATTTTCTTTATTCATCTGTATTAAAAATCAACTCATTTCCTAAAATTTTAAAACTATTTTATGTAGTATAACAAACTTTCTATGAAATATCAATAAAAACAGACAAATTTATTTAGAAAAAATACTTAGTATTATATTATTATTATAGAAATATTTTGTAATAATAGAAGATTCTATCCAATCTGTAATTATATTTAAGTTATTTATAGATACTATAAATAAAACAATTGCAAGTACTAAATATATAATAATTAATCCACTAATTACTCCATATACCATTCCTCCTGCTTTATTAAATTGTTTTATAATTGGTAAATCGGCTATCGCTCCCACTAAAACCTTAGCAAATATAAGTAATATTCTTACAATTATAAATATTATAATTGCCACAATTACATTTACTATATTTATTGAAATTACATCTGCAGCTTCTTCAATTACATTATTTTTTGCATCTTCTGCTACATCTTGTACATACTTTTCTATGAATTTATTCGATTTTTCATCATTTTGCTCTTTAACGATACCCTTATCAATTATCGTTTGTTTTATATTATTAGCTATTTGTGTTTTATCTATAATCAAATTTGAAATCGGCTTAAATAAAATTAATGTTATTATTAGTGCCACTATCATTGCCAATAACTTAAATACAACATTTATAAGACCTCTTTTATATCCTAAATATATATTTGATGCTAACACACCTATCAAAATTATATCTATAACAACTCCCATAATTCAATTTAATACAGGATATTTACCTGTAACTTCCTCCATTCCTATAAATTTACTATCTCAACTCTATCTTTATATATTATTACTGCTAAGTTATTTGAAAAAGATATATTAGTAATTTCTTGATTAGAAGTCACTTTTTTTATTAGCCATCCATTATCGCTTAAAAAATAAGTCTCTAATCCTACATTTACTGCTACTACTTTTCCATATGTATACACTTCTTTAGCAACTTCTTCTAAATTATATATATTCTTTTGACTATTGTTTATATGAATAATAGATCTTGATGAGAATATCCCGCTTGACTCTTCCTCAACATATACATAACCACTATTTAAATCAACTGATGAATATGTAATATTTCCATCCTCTAATGTTACATCTTCTGATAATTCAAAATTAGAATTTAAAACTTTTATTAAGTTATCATACATAATTGCTAAGTTATTTTTCTCTTGATATTCAATATCTGTAATTAATCTACCACTTTCATCTTTATATGAATATACTATTGAATTTTCATCACTTTTAGTAATCTTAGATATTGATATAACTTCTACATTCGATTGAATTACAGTACCTGATGTATCTAATTCTGCTATTGCTAGAAAATTATTATCCCTTGAAATACTTACATCAATAGCTCTTGTCGATGATAGATATTTTTTTAATACTTCTTTTCCTTCGGCGTTATATAATGTTATAATTGATTTATACGTTGAATCTGCTGTAACAATCACCAAATATCCATTTTCGTTTACGCAAATTTGTTTTATTTCACCATCTAAATAATTACTCCATAAATAATTATTATCAAAAATTAAATAAAAATTTTTTCCGCCTTCTTCAGCAATTGCTAGATATTTACCGGAAGAATCAAAAATCGCATTATTAATATCTACTGGTATTTTTGAAATACTTTCTCCCCCATTATTGTAAATATCAACTTTTTTATCATTTAAAATTGCTATATACTTTCCATAAGTACAAATCTGATTAGTCTTATTAATATCTAAATCTATTGTTGGGAGATTTTCTGTATATACATTCTTTTTTAAAATACTTGCATCAATCCATTTTCTAAAATCTTCTTTTGCTATATACAATGAAAAAATTAAGATGCTTGAAATCACAAAAATTCCTATTATTATTAATATAATGTTTTTTCTAATTTTAACTTTTCTTTCAAAATTATCAATTTCATTTTTTTCTTCCATTTGCACAAACTTAAAAGCCTAAAGCTTTTATTCTCCTTTTTCTTTTTATGTATGTTATTTTATCAAATAACACAAAAAATAGCAATCGATTTTATTAATGTTTATTGCAAATATTTTTTTTATTTACCCTGCTATTAAAAATTATTAATGCAATTTGAAGTAGGCCTAAAAATCCAAAAATAGGAAATAAAATTTCCACTAATTTAGAAAATCCAAAATTCGAGAAAAACACACTAGTTATACACATAATTTTCGCATATTGTGGATAACTATTTTTTTGTTTGCATACATTATCTAAAAAACTCACTCCAATAGAAATTGCTGTTGTAAATATAGAAATTAAAATTACAAGTCCATATAATACTTTAAATTCCTTAAAATATTTCTTTACAACATATATAGTAGGCATTTGAAGCTTTTCAAATGGAACATCAACATTTGCAATTATTAAAAACACACATATTGCTAGTATAAAGAAAATTAAACCGCTAAAAAAAGAAATTAACCATATATGTTTTTTATTTTTTATAAAATTTTTCAGATTAACTAAAACTGGTATTAATAAAATTATATTATAACTAGCATAAATTATAGCTTTATAAATCCATTTTAAGTCATATACATCATTTTGTTTTATGAATTTAATATTTTCAATACAATTTATATTTTTTAATCCTAAAATTAAAATAATAATTAGTAAAATTGGAACTGCTATACTATTTATTTTTGTAATACCATTCATATTTTTTTTAAATATAAAATACGAACTAATAGCTAAAATACTTGCTCCTAAAATACCTCTTATTTCTATTTCTTGCTCAAAAAAAGCTCCAAATCCAGCAACCATTACAAAAAAAGTAACTAACAAAAACAAATTTATAATCACATTATTGATAAAACTTAAATTTAAATATTTGTTGTGAATATCACTTTTGAAAATTATTTTTAAAAACTCTAGATAATTCATAACATTATTTTCATATATAATTTTTAATGATTTATATATAATTAGTGATATAAAAAAACTGCATAATATCAATCCATAAATTCCTTTAATTCCATATTTATAAAAAAATAGGTATATTTCTTGCCCTGATGCAAATCCAGCACCAATTATTGAACCTATAATTGTGAATATGACCATTTCAACACTCCAATTAATGTTTTTATTTAAATTCTATTTTCCTATTTTGAATTTATTACAAAAAAAATGATAGAAAAATTATTTTTTTCTATCATTTTTTTATTTTATTTTCTTCTACGTCTTACTTGCCAAACTATAATTCCAGCAATTATTATTACAACTGGTGTAATAAATATGATACACATAATAATATTATTTTCATTTTCATTTACTGTGTAACTTTCTGTTTCATCAGTTTTTCTTATTGTTATTGTATCCTCTCTATTCGTTAAATATGAAATAGAATTTAGCATAACGTCTTTATTATTATATAAATCTAATGCATACATGTAGTATTGAGAACTTACTGGTATTTGCATATCCGTTGCAAATAATTCATTTGAATAAATTATTACTTCAGATTTTACATTATCAGATAGAGTTTTTGTAACTTTTGCTCCAACAATAGATTCTCCTTCTTCGCTATCTGAAGATGTTCTTTCATATGACGTTAAATTAAAGTCCTTTCTAACATATGACTTTTTACTTGTCTTTGCAATTTCTTCATATTCAACACCTAATTCTGTCAATTTATCTTCATCGGCAAATGTAATCTTTCCTGGATCTAATAAACACATCTTCATTGCCATATCTATATCATTCATAAAACTTGCCGAAACATCTGTTATTACCATTTCAGGTGCATTTTGTAACATTTTTGTACTATCTTGTTCGAAAATTGCACCATAATCAATGTTAATACCATATTGAGATAAAACAGCATCAAAATTTGGTGTATCAACATTCAATATATTCTGAGAAGTTAAAATCATTAATCTTCCACCTCTAGAGATATATTCTATTATTTTATCCCTCTCCAACTCTGTAAAATCGCTTTTCAATGTAGTTATAACTAAACAATCACAATCAGATGGAACTTCACCTTTAGATAATATATCTAAATAATCAACTTGATTAGATTCATCTTTTAATTTTGTAACAATTGTTGAAAGCACCTGAGTAGAATCATAATATGTCTTTCCTGAATATATATATATTTTAGGTTCTTTTTCTAATGTAACTGAAACAATTGCATTTGTTATAGCTTCTTCAGTTGTATCTATTTGTTTGTACGTTGAATAATCATATGTATAAAAATCACTTGATGTTAGTTTCTTTTCTTTATTTCCTGATTTTACAACCATTAGACTATCTGTATCACTTAAATTATATTTAGTTTTTACATCCAATCTAGAAGTTAAATCATCAATCTCCTCAATTTTTATGTTTTTATTTAATGCAGAATATTTTTTTGCATAGTCTTTTAAATTGGTTTGACTTCCCATATTAATAAGATCTATTTCTATTTCATTATTTAAGTTTGAAACCTTAGTCTTGGTTTCTTCTGATAAAGAATATAATTTTTTTTCTGTTAAATCTAAATCTTCAACATTTATTTTATCCACAAGTGTATTTAAACCAATATAACACGCAATAACGATTGCTACTAAAATTACTGTAGTTGTTCCCTTTATAAGCCACTTATTTTTAATTATATCTAAAAATTTTTTCACTTTTTTCTCTCCTTTGCCTCTATTTTACTAACTTTCTTCTTTGCATAATAATTATTGTAAAAGAAATAAACATTGCTGTAAATGATAATAAACCGATTACTTCACTAAGTGAAATTACTCCAGATGGGAACTTTTGGTAAAAATTCATAATTGATAAACAATTAAATTTACTATTTAAATCAGGTATAAATAATGATAAAATTAAAAATGCTATAGTAATTACTCCAGATATAATTTGGTTTTCAGTTATACTTGATGCAAACATTCCAATAGAAAGTGCTGCACTGCTTACTAAAATAAAACCTAACATATTTACCAATACAACTTGAATATTTGGATTTCCAAAATAATTAACTATAAAAAAATACATTAATGATATCAAAAGTGTTATTCCTATTACTGCAAGAGCAGCAAGCAATTTTCCAAATACTACTCCAACCATACTAACAGGTGATGTCATAATTAATTGCTCTGTACCAGTTTTTCTTTCTTCAGCAAACATTCTCATTGTTAATATGGGAACAATTATCATTAATCCATATAATGCTGTATAGTAATAAAATCCACCTAAATTTACACTTCCCGTACTTAATGCTGTTAAATAAAAAAATACACTAAATACAAGTAAAAAAATACCAATTACTACATAACCTACTGGAGATAAAAAATAACTCTTAAATTCTTTTTTTAATACTGCTAGCATTATTTAATTCCTCCTTCACTAATTATTTTCATAAAAGCATCCTCTAATGTTGCTTCTGCTTTTTTCATCTCGAAAATTGTAATATTTTCTTTGGCAAATTCATTAAATATCTTCTTTCTAATATCAACATCTTTTTCAGCTGTTATTATGTATTTTTTTGTCTTATCTTCATTTTCAGAAATGAACTTTATTTCTTTTATTCCTTCAATTTTTTCTTTAATTGAGTCTATTTTATTTTCATTATCTTCAACTGTAACATATACTACATTGTTATTTGCTACTTTATTTTCAAGATTTTCGGGAGTATCTACTGCAACGATTTTGCCTTTATTTATAATAACAACTTTGTTACAAATTTGACTTACTTCAGAAAGAATATGTGAACTTAATAAAACCGTATGTGTTTTCCCAATCTCTATAATCAAATTTCTAATTTCAGTTATCTGTTTTGGATCTAACCCAACTGTTGGCTCATCTAAAATTAAAACTTTAGGATTTCCAACTAATGCACCAGCCATACTTACTCTTTGTTTTTGGCCTCTCGATAAATTCTTTATAAGCTTATTTTGAATATCTAATAAACCTGTTTTCTCAATTGCTTTTTTAACACTTTCCTTTTTTTCTTTTCCTTTAACCTTTTTTAACTCTGCCATATATGTGACAAATTCTTTAATAGTTAAATCAGAATAAACAGGTACACCTTCAGGCATATATCCAATCTGTTCTTTTGCTTTTTTAGGTTTCTTTAAAGTATCATACCCATTAATTATTATTTCTCCTGTAGTCTGTTCTATAAAACCTGTCATTGCATTCATTGTAGTACTTTTTCCTGCACCGTTTGGTCCTAAAAATCCTACAATCTCTCCATCATTAACTGTAAAGCTAATATTGTCTACGGCCATCAAACTTCCGTACTTTTTAGTGACATTCTTTACTTCTATCACGAACGTTTCCTCCCTTACTCTTTTGATTATTTCAAAAAAAATATATCATTTATATTTTTTATTGTAAATATGTTTCACAAAATTTTCACAATTTATTTACGGAATGTTTTGTTTCGAAAGATTAGAGTATAAAAATAATTTACTTTTGCAATAAAAAAACAGCTTACAAACTATAAAGTTTGTAAGCTACTATAATGTGGTGGGTCAGAAGGGAATCGAACCCCCGACACCGCGCTTAGAAGGCGCGTGCTCTATCCAACTGAGCTACTGGCCCAAAAATAATCAACAAAATTATAATACCATAAAAATACAATAAAGTCAATAATTTCTGTTAAATTTTTGTAGAAATTTATAAAACGCAAAATTTTCGTTGCCAATGCAACAACTTTTTTCTAAAAAGTGTTGTTATATTC
>USGK01000032.1 GCA_900554175.1 uncultured Clostridium sp. | reverse complement strand
CAAAAATATTATACGAGTTTTACTTACTCCTGTCTACTGTTCATTTACTTTTTTTAAAAATTTTTGTTGCATTTCAAATGAATATTCTGGGAAATTTATAAAACCTATATTATCTAATATAGACATATATTGTTTCTAAGGTATTTTTCTAATTAATTTTAAAGTATATCCTATTAAATTATATTTTCAAAACAATATATATCTATATTATTATAAAAAATCAATTATCTAACTTCTTTTCCAAAATGCTTTATAAGTTCTATAAGCACTATATATATCAAATTTACTTGTAACTTCGTAAGGAGCATGCATTGAAAGAACCGGAACTCCACAATCGATTACATCTACACCTTTATTGGCTAATATATATGCAATAGTTCCTCCTCCACCAACATCAACTTTTCCAAGTTCTGACACTTGATATTTTATATTATTAGATTCTAATAAATTTCTTATCCATGCAACATATTCTGCATTAGCATCTGAAGCTCCTGATTTTCCTCTTGCACCTGTATATTTATTAAGTGTTATTCCTCTTCCTAAAAATCCTGCATTTTTTTTGTCAGATACAGATGCATATATTGGATCAAATCCTGCATCAACATCTGATGATAACATTTTTGAAAAACAAAATACTTTATCTAATAAATTTGGTCTGTTTACTCCCAATTTATTTAAAATCTCAGAAATAAAATAATCAAACATATGTGATTCCATACCTGTATTTCCCATACTTCCAATCTCTTCTTTGTCTGCCAAAATACATACAGCTGTCTTTTCTACATTATTCAATTCCATCATAGCAGAAAGAGAAGTATATGCACAAACTTTGTCATCCTGACCATATGCAGCAACCATTCCTTTATCAAATCCTAAACTTCTTGCCTTAAAAGCAGGAACAAGTTCTATTTCAGAACTTAAAAAGTCTCTCTCACTAATACCATATTTCTGATTTAAAATATTTAAAATATTTAATTTAACAGCTTCCTTTTCTTTATCATCAAAAGGAATACTTCCAATTAAAAGATTTAAATTTTCTCCTTCAATACCATTTGATAGTTTCTTTTGCATTTGATCTTGAGCTAAATGTGGTAATAAATCTGTTATTGTAAATATTGGGTCATTTTCATCTTCACCAACATTTACAGTTATTCTATCTCCATTTGCCTTTACAATAACTCCATGAATGCTTAGAGGAATCGTTGTCCATTGATATTTCTTTATTCCTCCATAATAGTGTGTTTTAAAATATGCCATTCCACCATCTTCATATAATGGATTTGGTTTTAAATCTAATCTAGGAGAATCAACATGTGATCCTATAATATTTATACCTTCTTCTATGCTTTTTGTTCCTATTACAGAAAGATACATACTTTTATCTCTATTTACAAAATAAACCTTATCTCCTGCATTTAACCTCTCTAAAGTATTTATATCTTTGAATCCATTGTTTTCGGCTGTTTTCTTTGCTTCTCTTATAAATTCTCTTTCAATTTTTCCTTTATTCAAAAAACTCATATAAGCTTCTGAATAATCCATAATTTCTTTTTTTTGTTCTTCATTTAATCCATTCCAACCTATTTCTTTTTTATCTAATAATTTTTCTCTTAAGTTTTCTTCCATAATTTATCATTCCTTTCTTTTTCACATTATATCATTACATTTAATATTTTTCCATAAAATTGAAAAAATATTAAAAAAAGAATTCAGATTTTTAAATTATCTAAATTCTTTTTTGGATTTATTTATTAATTTTGGCCAAAAATTCTTCTAAATTCATAGCTCCAATATCTCCATCTGTTCTAGAACGTACCCCCACTTGTTTATTTTCCACTTCTTTATCACCAACAATAAGCATATAAGGAATTTTTGAAAGTTGTGCTTCCCTAATTTTATAACCTATTTTTTCTTGTCTTGAATCTACTTCAACTCTTAACTTCTGCTTTTGTAAAAACTTTTTAACCTCGTTTGCATAATCAATATGTCTGTCAGCAATTGGTAAAATTTTAACTTGCTTTGGACAAACCCAAAAAGGCAAATTTCCCTTTGTTTCTTCAAGTAAAAAAGATATAAATCTATCTGAAGAACCTAATATTGCTCTATGAATTACAACAGGCCTATGTGCTTCTCCATCTTCACCTATATATTCAAGTTCAAATCTTTCAGGAAGTGCAAAATCCAATTGACATGTTGGTATTGTAACATCATGACCTAATGCAGATTTTATTTGAATATCTATCTTAGGTCCATAAAATGCTGCCTCTCCTTCTGCCTCATAAAAATCGATATTTTCTTCTTTTAAAATTTCACGAAGTTGACTTTCAGCAGTCTCCCACATTTCATCATTATCTATATACTTTTCCTTATTATTTTTATCTCTTAAAGAAAGTCTAAATTTAAACCTATCTCTTTCAAATCCAAAATCCTTTGTATAAACCTCAAATATTAATTTTATAACATTTCCAACTTCTTCCTTAATTTGATCCGGTCTTACAAATAGATGAGCATCATTTTGACACATTTGACGAACTCTTTCTAATCCACAAACAGCTCCTGAATTTTCATATCTAAAGTCGTGTGCAAGCTCTCCAATTTTAATTGGTAAATCTCTATAAGAACGCATTTCACTTTTATATATAAGCATATGATGCGGACAATTCATAGGTCTTAAAACTAATTCTTCATTATCCATTTTCATTATTGGAAACATATCATCTTTATAATGATCCCAATGTCCACTTATCTTATATAAATTCGTTGTAGCCAAACTAGGGGTATAAACATGAGAATATCCTAATTCCAATTCTTTATCTTGAATATATCTTTCTAGAATTCTTCTAATTGTTGCACCATCTGGTAAATACATTGGAAGACCCGAACCAACTAAAGGATGAGTCATAAAAAGTTTTAAATCTTTTCCAATTTTTCTATGATCTCTTGCAGCTCTATCTTCTAAAACTTGCATATATTCATCCACTTGAGATTTTTTAGGAAATGAAATTGCATAAATTCTTTGAAGCATCTTGTTTTTTTCACTACCTCTCCAATATGCACCTGATGTAGATAAAATTTTTATTGCCTTAACTTTTCCTGTACTCATTAAATGAGGTCCTGCACATAAATCAATAAATTCACCCTGTTTATAAAATGAAATTTCTTCGCCTTCTGGTAAATCTTCAATTAATTCTACTTTATAAGGTTCATCTTTTTCTTTCATTAATTTTATAGCTTCATCTCTTGGTAATACAAATTTTTCAATAGGTAAATCTTCTTTAATTATTTTTTTCATTTCAGCTTCAATTTTTTCTTTATCTTCATCAGAAAAATGTTTTTCTACGTCAAAATCATAATAAAATCCTTCATCTATTGATGGTCCGATAGCCAACTTAATTTCAGGATTAATCCTTTTTATTGCTTGTGCCATAATATGTGAAGTTGTATGCCAATAAGCCTTTTTTCCATCAAGGTCACTTTCAAAAGTATGTATTGTAAGTTCACAATCTTCATTTAAACAAAATCTTAAATCAACAACTTTTCCATTTACAGTTGCACATGTTGCCATTCTAGCAAGTCCTTCACTTAATTCTTTTGCAAAATCATATACACTTTTTCCAGCTTCTATTTCTTTAACACTTCCATCTTTTAATGTTACTTTAATCATTTTACATTCTCCTTTCAATTTTTATTTAAAATAAAAACTCCTACAATAATTTAATATTATTGCAGGAGTATAATTTATTTACACGGTTCCATCCTTAATTTAACTTAATTTAACAAGTTTAACGCACCTTAAACGCTTAGCTTATTCACTAAGAACATAAAGAGTTAGTTTTCAAATAGTTTTACTTAAATTAGCTTTCAGCCAATGACTAATTCTCTCTATAAGATATTTTCTATTTTACTCTTCTCCTATTGTTTTTCTATATTTATTATATATACATCTTTTTTTTATTTTTGTCAACATAAATATAATCTTTGATTATTTTTATTCTTCATCACCTTTTAATTTCTCTGCTCTGTCAGCTGCAATCAGATTGTCAATCATCTCATCTAAATCGCCATTTAAAAAGTTTTCAAACTGATATACGTTCATTCCTATTCTATGGTCAGTAATTCTTCCTTGCGGATAATTATATGTACGTATTTTTTCACTTCTATCTCCAGAACCAACCTGTGTTTTTCTTGCATTTGCTATCTCTGAATCTTGCTTACTTTTTTCTATCTCATATAATCTAGATTTTAATAAATTCATTGCATATTCACGATTTTGAAGTTGTGATCTTTGTGTTTGGCACTCTGCAACAATTCCAGTTGGAATATGTATAAGTCTTACGGCTGAAGAAGTTTTATTAATATGTTGTCCTCCTGCACCTGAAGCCCTAAATACCTCCATTTTTATGTCAGCAGGGTTTATTTCAATCTCAACATCTTCTACAACTGGTAAAACCGCAACAGTTGCTGTAGATGTATGTATTCTCCCACTACTTTCTGTATCTGGCACTCTTTGAACTCTATGAACACCACTTTCAAATTTTAATCTGCTGTATGCACCTTTTCCTGTAACCATAAATGAAATTTCTTTATATCCACCAAGCTCTGTAGAATTTTCATTCAATATTTCAATTTTCCAATGCTTCTTTTCTGCATACATTCCATACATTCTAAAAAGAGTTCCTGCAAATAAAGCTGCCTCTTCTCCTCCTGCACCCCCACGAATTTCACATATAACACTTTTATCATCATTCGGATCCTTTGGAATTAAAAGTACTTTTAATTCTTCTTCTATTTTCTCTAAATTAGATTTTGATGAATAATACTCTTCTTCTGCAAGTTCCTTTAGTTCCTTATCTTCCATCATTTCTTTTGCTTCATCCATCTGTTTTAATGTATTTTTATACTCTCTATACTTTAGAACTACATCTTCCATTGAACTATGTTCTTTAACTAATTTTCTCCATTCATTATTATTTGCAATTACTTTAGGATCACTCACTTGAACAGTTAATTCATCATATCTTTTCTCTACTGCCTCTAATTTTTCAAACATAAATCTTCTCCCTTTCTTTTAAACACTAATATTATACTACTTTTTTTATAATAAGACAACAAAAACATTTAATAAATCTATTAAAATTTATTAAATGTTTTTATATCTTTAGTTTTCACCATCAATTGGACCAAATAGTTCATCAAATTTAGCTTCTAATTCTTTTTGTAAATCAAATTCATCTTTTTCATTATCTGTTTGATTAGATACTTCCTTTTCTGTTTCGTCTTTAACTAATTTGTCTATGCTTTGAAAATCAATTTTTGTTTCATTTTTATCTTTTATATCTTCGCTCTTCTCTTCATCATCTTCAAATAAATCATCTAAAGACTCTACTTTTAAATCATTTGCTTTTTCTTCATTATTATTTTCTACATAAGGATTATACGGATTAAATTTTCTCCATTCTCCTCTTTCAATCTCTCCGATATCATTGTGACTTATTTCTAGAGCTTCCATTTCTTTTGCCATAGGATATTTATAATACCATAATTTTTTCGCTTTTACAGGCTTTATACCCTTTTCGAAAATAATACAAAAATCATTATCCATTCTACGAAGTTCATCTGGTGTCATAAGAGCTCTTGCCATTATTTGATCCGAATCACTTGTACCAGTTTTATGTCTTTGTTTATCTCTACTTACTGATCTACTACTATGGCTAATTGTTTTTTCTCCTAAAGCTTTAGAGAAATATTCTACTGTTTTCTGAGAATTACTTCCTAAAAATAAGTGTGTATCACAATTACCAATTATAGTCTCATATGATTTTTCATAAATTGCCTCTAATTGGTCTAAGTTTTGTAAAATAACACTAAATGAAATTCTTCTACTTCTTGACGTTGAAATTTTTTTATCAAAGTCCGGAATTTTACCAATATTTGCAAACTCATCTAATATAAAATATGTTGGAACTTTTAATTTACCACCATTATTATCCGCAAAATCATATAGTTGTTGAATCATTTGTGAGAAAAATATTGTAAGTAAAAAGTCATACGCACCATGTGTATCAGATGAAATTACATACAATGCAGTTTTTTCATTTCCTAAATCTTCAAAATTAATTGTATCTGTTGATGTAAGCTCAGCTATTTCTTTTGAGTCGAATTTTCCAAGTTTAGATTGAAGTGTACTTAGAATTGAACTATATGTTTTCTCAGGTGCAATTTCAATTGATTTATAATTCATTCTTGCTGGATGATCATATGGAAGTTTACTAATTAAATCTGTAAGTAAATTGCTTCCTCCATTTGTATTTGCGGCCCTAACAAGCTCTGCACAACTTTCTAAGTTTTGTTCTTCTTCCGGTCTTGTTGCCATTAAAAAATATATAAGAGATTTTAATAACATCTCTGCAGAATCATCCCAAAATGGATCTGACCCACCATCTGTTTTCTGACCTTTTACAATAGTATTTGCAATAACATCAACATCTATTTCAGATGATATATGCATTAGAGGATTATACCCATCACTATATTGTGGGTGTACTAAATTTAAAACTTTAATTTTATAACCATGTTCTTTTAAATATCCAGCTGTTCTATCATATAATTCTCCTTTAGGATCTGTAAAAACATATGATCCCAACATCTGATATGCATTCGGAATAGAATATGTAGTAGATTTACCAGAACCTGATCCGTCCAATTACCATCACATTAACATTTCCTTTTTTGTCTACAGGCAAATAATTATTTTCAGCCAAAACAATTCCTTGCTTTTTGCTTAATATTTTATATTGTTCTCCATGTTCGCTCCAATCGCTTGATCCATGTTCAATGTCATTATATCTATCTTTAGGTGCTGATTTTAAAAAACCAATTAGAAATATTACAATATATACCAATGTAAATCCAAATAAATTTTTAAATAAATTTCCAATTAATCCTTTTTTTACAAGTACACGAAGAATTGCAAACGGACTTCCAACAGCTTCAGTAAAATATTGTATAACATCTGTTAGTCCTTGATTTAATGCACTAGCTCTGCAAAGGGCATATGTAATAGGTACAACAAATACTATGGCTAAAATTAGCCATAGTATAGCTACTACTATAAACTTACTTTTATTTTTCTTTATTGCTCCTTCTAGTTTATAATTCATTTTTTTCACCTACTCTTTAGTTTATTTTTGATTTTCGTCTTTGTTAATTTTTAGTCCACCATCATATGCTTGAATTATAGCTCCTTTAATTAAGTCTGTACTTAAAGGTGATGACTTTTTTCCATATTCTTCTTCATTAAAAATCTCATTTTTACCTTTTGATGGTTCCATAATTTCTACAGTACATCCTGTAATATCAAATTTAGCATTATTATCAGCAGGTCTTTCTCTATAATCCACTTCATCTTTTTTGCATACTTTAGCCATATTATAGCTCCTCCTTATTTTTTTCTCTTATTTCAAATGTAAAATAAGATTTGTATGGTTTTAATTTACATTTTCCCTTTACTTCATTAGATTCTTCATCAAAATAAAGTACTGGTTTTATCTCTTCCGTAGTTTCAGGATCTATAATTGAAATAGATCTTTTTAGATTGGGTGTATACATAAAATTCTTAAATACCTCTGTTTTTTCTGAATAAAGTGTATTGAATTTTAATGGCATTGGATTCTTTGTTATTTTTACTTCATCCCCTTGAAGTAACCCTGTATTTATAACAACTTTATCTTTAGCAAAAGAAAGAATTACGAGTTGATTTCCTTCTTTCTGTGGGTCCTCCACATAAAAAGTTTTTCTACTTAACTCTCCTCTCAACTCTTCGGTATAATTTAATCTTTCAACAGTATATTTTGGATATTTGTCTAAAAATTCTTTCTTTGTCACATAAACTTCATATATTACTGTTTTAACTCCTTTAGGATCAGTTATACTAAAGTGTTTTCCTTGCCAAGATTCCATATTTTTTACCTCTCTTTCTATGTTTTTTAACCCATAGTTTATCTTTTGTGCATCAATTAACATAATTTTAGCATCTTTTTTGCCTTATGTCAACACTTTTATTAATTTCTAGGATTAAAATTTGAAACATTACTCAATTCTTCAAATAATTTTTTTTCTTCATTTGACAATTTATTTGGTATTTCTATCTTAAATTCAACATTAAGATTTCCCCTGTTACCATCAGTTAATTTATATCCCTTCTTAGGGAATGTTATAACTTTTCCAGTTTGAGAACCGCTTTCAATGTCCACATCAATAACTTCATCAATTGAATCTATTTTCAATTTAGTTCCTAATGCTGCTTCCCAAGGAGTTAAATATAATTTTGTATATAAGTCATTTCCTTTTAATGTAAATTTATCATTATTCAATATATTTACTTTTATGATAAGATCACCATTTTTACCTCCAGCAATACCTTTTTTACCTTGACCAATTAATCTTATTTTTTCTCCATTTTTTATTCCTGCTGGTATGGTTACATTAAATGTTTTGTCCTTTCCATCCAAATTTCGTAACGAAATTTTTTTATCTAAGCCATAAAATGCTTCTTCAATTTCTAAATCAATACTTGTCTCTATATTTTGCCCTCTAGACGGAATCTGTTCAACCCTATTTGAATCTTTATCTTTCAATAGATCTGCATTTCCAAAAAACATATTAAAAAAGTCACTAAAAATAGATTCAGATCCTCGGTTACTTTCTTCAATCTTTTTTCTCTTACTTCTTCCTACATTACTAACCCACATTCTGTCATATTTTCTTTTAGTTGATTGATTTGAAAGTACTCTATAAGCTTCATTGATATCCTTTATTTTCTCTTCAGCCATTTTATCTCCAATATTTACATCGGGATGATTTTTTTTAGCAGCAATTCTATATGCATTTTTTATTTGTTCTGAAGATACTTTATTTGTCTCTAGTGATAATATTTTGTAATAATCTTTAAATATCATTTTTATCCTCTCCAAATCTTAAGTGAATTTATTATATCAGGTAAATAGAAAAAAATCCATAGTTTTTATGGATTTTTTTAATTTTATTTAAATACAATTTAAATAATACTTTATACATATATATTATTCATCTAAAAGTCCAAATCCTGTTGAAATAAATCTTGTTTTATGTGCTCCTGTACTATCAATAGGATCATTTATCAATTTATAATTTACAACTAAAGCTGTTGATGTCCCTCCATCTAAATTTGCAGCTGTGTATGCACCATATCTTTGCATAATTTCAATTAAATCATCCATATCTGCACCAGGATTTTTTAAAGTTCTTCCATCTATAGCTAAAAACAATACTATACCATCTTTTCTTTGTCCTATAGCAGAACGTGGTGCTGTACCCCAACCACCATTTCCAACAACCTTTGAAGCCTTACCGTTAACAATTAAAAATGGGCCACATGTAACACAATCTCTTATATTGGCAGATTCCGCATAAGATTTTGTACAATTTGTAGAAAGTACTAATTTATTTTCATTATTGAATCCAATTATTCCACCACTTCCTAAATATTCATAAGCTGTAATTTTTTTTCCTTTTGAATATGTAACTCCCAGTGGATTTGCACCATTACTATTATGATTTGGATCTTCAAATCCACCACCATTTATAGCAATTTTTGCTTTATTATCTTTTGCCATAGTTGTTAAATACTGTCCTGACTTACCTAATTTTGCAGTTACAAGTGTATGTATTTTAGATGGATCATATATTGCAGCTAGATAACCCTTATATCCTTTTCCCGAAATTTCAATTATTTTATAATCATTATTTCCTTCATCTTTCTCTAGGATTTGCTTTTCATATTCGTTTTCATATTTAGTTTCTTTCTTTTCTTCAGAAGATATTACTATTGTATTTAAGTCAGTATCTTCTTCTATCTCATCAACTCTATTTTTTCCTAATACTTCATTAATTGTATCATCATCATAAAATAAATAAGCAAGCCATTGGTGTGTCATTGTTGTCATAGCAGAAGTTATATACCACTCTCTAAAACCACTATATGGTCCATACAATAAAAAAGCTAGAGTTCCTCCACCTAAAATCATTAATATCAATAAAACTATAATTATCTTCTTAATAACACTTTTTTTCTTTTTTCCTTTTCTTTTGCTTTTGTTGCTTTCTGTATATTTTAATTCATCTCTTTCCTTTAATATTTGACTCATTTTATTCTTCCTTTTACATTAAATTTTTCACTTATTTTAATTTTACTACATAAATATATTTTTTACAACATTTTTTAAAAAAATTTATTATAGGTCTTTTTTAAAATTTTCATTTTTTTTATATTAAACTTATTAATGCTGTCTCCAAACCGTATCCTTCTTTTTCCACTCTGAAAGAATGTATATATTCTTTATTGCATACAGAACATAATTTACTATCAACAATATTTTTTTCTAATAATCCGGCATCTCTTAATATTATTTTATTTATTAATACAGTATCTATGTTCCATTTTCCTTTATTTAAATTCTTTTCTATTATATTTTCTATTTCTTCCAAGTCCTTAAATTCATTATAAAACATTTTATAAACATCTTCATCTACTTCAAAGTGACATTTTCTAATACTGGGACATATACAACAAATTATATCTCTTGGATTGCACCCGTAAGTTTCCTTCATCTTTTCAATAGTCTTTACAGATATTCTTTTTATTGTACCTCTCCATCCTGAATGTATATTAGCAATAACTTTTTTTATAGGATCAAACACAATCATTAAAATACAATCTGCATTTGTAGTAGACAAAATAATATCTTTTTTATTTGTAATTAAAGCATCCGTTTTTTTAGCAATTTCTAAATTATCTTCGAAACTATCTTTTTTTAAATTAACAATTTTAACATTATCCGTATGTCTTTGTTCTGTTTTTACAATATTTTCATAATCTAAATTTAAACACTTACATAATTTTTTATAATTATTAATCGTCTTAAGGAACTCCTCTTCTGGCAAAATTCCATTTATCCTTGATGTTCTAAAATTTATATTAATTCCCAAACTATATGCATGAGAAATTAAATTTGAATATTGATTTAATTTTCTAAATTGTAAATATTCAAAACCTTTATCTTTTTTATGAATTATATTTTCATTCGATAAATCCATATATACTCCTAATATTTTTAATATTATATTATTATTTAATTAATTTTTTTATCTAATATTAATATATAAATAATATAGTATTATTCATTTTTTATTTTTTCAAAAATCTCATCTTTAGAATAATTTTGAATAAATCTATATTTAGATTTACATATACCTGAGTTAAATCCACACATATTTTTATATGAACAAAATTCACATGGTGTTTTTTTATTTTTATAATATGGCTTCAACTCTATATTTCCACTTAAAATTTCAACTGCAATTTCCTTAATTGTTTTATTAATATAATTTTGTAACAGTTCAAATTGTTCTCTAGTAGCTATGCTACTTTTCTTTGGAGCCAAAGTTCCCTCTTTATCTATATAAGCAGGAATTATTCTTGAATATGAACTATTATCCAGTGTTTTATCATGCATTTTTGCTACTTTGACATCCGCAAGTATTAAGCCTTTCATCTTAAAATTATTTCTAATCTTTTCTTCTATTTCTTCTTCTGTTAATTTTTTATTTGATTTAATCATTTGTTCTAATAAATTAAAATATAAAACACCAGCTGGAATAAAATCCTCCAATTTACAAACAGCATCTAAATAAGTAATAAGCTGTAATTGAAGTCCTCCGTAAATATTACTAAAATCAATATTCTTCACAGAAGATTTATAATCGATTATTCTTACATAATTATTACTTTCATCTTTTGCTATATCTATTCTATCAATCTTTCCTATAATTTCTAAATCTGTACCATCTTTAAGTTTAAATTTTATTGGCTCATACTTTTTTCCATCTCCAAATTCAACTTCAGTACCTAAAACTTCAAACTCACTATATTTCAATGTATTGATAATATATTTTAATGATTTTATAATAATTCTTTTTAATCTTTCGACTAACAACTTATACTTTTCTTTTGCATTAAAAATATAAGTTTTATTATTTTGTAATTTTTCATCAATTATTTTATTAACTATCATTTCAATATATTCATCTTCGATTTCATTTATTTTTTTATTATCTAAATTCAAATTATAAAAAAACTTATCAATAACATCATGCATAAATGAACCTGTATCTAAACTTTGAATTTTGAATTCTTCTTTTTCTTTTAATCTTAATTCATATTGTAAAAAATATGAAAATGGACATGATCTATATTTTTCTAATTTCGAAACGCTAGTAATTATTTTTTTTCCATATAATTTTTGTATATTTTCTAATTTTATTTTATCTGGCAAAAAAGAATAATTAATATAGTTTAAATTATCAATTAATTTATTTTTATATTCAATTCTATCATAATAATATTTTAAAATATTATTCCATTTATTTTTTATAAATTCTTTCTCATTCAAATTACTTATTTTATTAATTAAATTTTCATATAATTGTTTTTCTGAAATTATTTCCTTTTTACTATCTTCATTATTATCTAAAATATCATTTTTTTCTATTAAATTAGGAAATATTTTTTTAATTCTTGTAATAAGCATAGACGGTCTCAAAGATTTTCCATCGTTATCTGATGAAACATATGACAAAAATATATTCTCTTCTGAAACAGTAAATGCTTTATATATATTTAAATTTTCATCATACAGATTTTCCAATGTTCCTTTCGCAAGTTCTATTCCCTCATCTTTTAAAAAGTCCCTATCCGTATCATTAAAAAAACCTTCATTCTTATTAACACTTGGAAAAACTCCATCATTTATACCTATTATAAATGATGCTTTAACTGAATGGGTTTTAGACCTATTAATATCTCCTACAATTACTACATCTTGTGTAGCAGGTATCTTTCCAAATGAACTATTTTTAAATCCTATTTTTATTATCTTATAAAATTTGTCTATTGACATTTCATCTTCATCAAAAATTAAAACAATTTGATCTAAAATATCAATTATAATTTTTAAAGTCTCATTATATTCTGAAGCTAATTCGAAATTATTTTCACTTTTTAATTTATTTATTTCACATAAAATTCTCTCATCAATTTTTTGTTCAATTAAAAATAAATAAATTTGTCTGGCTATATTCTTTGTATTTTTTTCTTGTATTATTTTCTTTTTTAATTCATTAAAAGGGGTAATTATTTTTTTTCTTAAAATATTTAATTTTTCAATTTTTTCCTTATTTTTTTCATTAATTCCATAAATAAAATCATTATTCCATTTATTATTTTTTATATCATATTTAATACAATAATTTTCAAGTTCAAAAATTTCATCTTCTTCTATATCAACAAAACCACTTTTTAAATAATTAAACATTGATTCATAAGAATAGTTTTTATTTAATACTTCAAAAATAGATAAAAAATATTTTATTATTGCATTTTGATTTACATCTTTATTTTCATCAATAAATACAGGTATATCATATTTAGAAAAAATTGCTTTTATTAAAGAAGAATATTGATTTATATTTTTAGTAATAATTGCACATTCATTAAATCTATAATTATTATTTTTCACCAAATACATAATTTTTTTTGCAACATACTCAATTTCTGAATAATAATTTTTAGCCAAAAATAAATTAATATTTTTTATTTTGTTTTTGTAAATATTTATTTTTTTATTATATAAATTATTTTCCATAAAAATTAATTCATTATTTTTAAATCTATATGGAACATTTAAATTAATTAACTCAATTTTCTCATTTTTTTCTATTAAATTTAATATTTTGGATAAAGTTAATTTATTCGGATAAAAAATATCAGTATTAGGATTAGAATTTAAATTAACATCATCAATTACAAATGTAATTGTTACCAACTTACATAATTTTAATAATTTATTTATAATATCTAATTCTTGTTTAGTAAATCCCGAAAATTCATCTATGTAAATAATTGAATTATTAAAAATTGTACTCTTTTCTATTTTTTCTTCCAAATTTGCTAATAAATCAGTATCATCTAAATATTTATTATTTATTTTTTCTTCAAATTTTTTATATATTAAAATCATGTCATTTAATTTTATTTTTAAATTATAATCTTTAACATTCAAAATTTCATTTTCTAAATCCTCAATACTAATTCCGTGTTTTTTTAATTCCGTAATAGTCCTTAAACTCAAGTCTATATTTTCATCATTTTTATTCAAATAAATCAGATTCTTTTTTTGCGATTGTAAAATTGAATAAATCAGCATAGCTTTTCCACATTTTGATAAATTTTTGTTTATAACTCCACCAACCTCACTTAATACCCTATATGCCATTCTTTTAAATGTAAGAACTTCTGCATTTATAATTGACTTTTTTCCTTTCATTAAATTTTTCTCAGCAGTAAAAGAAAATTGTTCTGGAGTAATTATATATATTTTATTATCTTCATTATTTTTTATTCTTTCATTTATTTCTTTATATATATATTCACTTTTTCCTGTTCCTGATTTCCCATAAATAATTCTTAACCCCAATTTTTCTCTCCTCCAAATATTTATTATTTTTATTTTATTTTATTTTTATTT
>USGK01000031.1 GCA_900554175.1 uncultured Clostridium sp. | reverse complement strand
AAATATACGCAAAATTTATGGATAAAAATTTTGCCACGAATTACTTAACAGATACTTATTTAAATCTTTTTATTCGTTGATATTGCAAAGTATGAATGTTTTTGATATAATACAGTTATAAAATTTTGAAGGGAATAAAAGAAATGAGCACATTTAAAAAAATTATAAAATATGTAATATTATTAGTAGTATTTTACTTTTTTTCTAAGTTTCTAATATATGTTGGATTAAATTCTACATATAAAGATATAGAAGTTTCATGCCAAGAATCACAACAAATAAATGTTGAATTTGCACAGGCTACTAAAGTAAATGGTAGGATTTTTGGAAAAATTACAAACAATGATGAGGCAAATGACGTTAATGGAAAATATGTAGAAGTTGAGATTTTTAATTCTAAAAATGAACTTTTAGGTAAGAAATACCTATACATTTCAGGAATAAATAAAAACGAAACTAAAAAGTTTGAAGTGTTTTTCAAGAAAAACTCGGTAGACCATTGTGAAGTTAATATAGTTGAAAATAAAGATGAAAATTCAGAAAAGTTGTTTGAAGATGTATTCATATCAGAAGATTTAAAGACACGTGTTATTATAAGTATGGTAATTTACGCATTGTTTTTTGCATAAAAATTATATTCGAATGAAAGCTCAAATACGAAAAAGTAATAATTATATATACATATCTTTAAGAAATAACAAAAATAGAAGAAAAAACATAATATAATCTAGAAAGGGAGAATTGCAGTGGAATATAAAAATGAAAAACTAGAAGAATTTAACAAATATGTAAAAAATAGAAGAGTGGCAATAATTGGTCTTGGAGTAAGCAACATTCCTCTATTAGATTACTTTCACGACAAAAAATCAAAAGTTACAGTTTTTGACTCAAGAGAAATAGAAAAAATCCCTAAAGAAATAATGGATAAAGTTACAGAGTATTCAATGGAATTTTCGTTTGGAAAAAATTATTTATCAAAGCTTGTAGGATACGAATTAATCATTAGATCACCAAGTTGTTTGCCAACAAAAGAAGAATTAATTGAAGAAGAAAAGAGAGGAGCTCTTATAACTACAGAGGTTGAACTTCTAATGAAAATGTGCCCTTGTAAAATAATTGGAGTTACAGGAAGTGATGGAAAAACAACTACCACAACTTTAATTTCAGAAATATTAAAAAAAGCAGGATATGTTTGTTACACTGGTGGAAATATAGGAAACCCATTATTTACAGAACTTTATAAGATAACACCAGAAGATATTGTAGTGCTAGAATTAAGCAGTTTCCAATTAATGGGTATGGAAGTAAGTCCGGACATTGCAGTAATAACCAATATATCTCAAAATCACTTAGATGTACATAAGGATTTCGAGGAATATGTAGAAGCTAAAAAAAATATATATAGATATCAAAATGAAGAAGGCATTGTTGTTTTAAATTATGATAATAAAATAACAAAGGAATGTTCAATTTTTGTGAAGGGAAAGGTAATTTTCTTTAGTAGTAAACAAAAATTAGATAATGGATATATTGTTGATGGAGAAATTATAAAAGAATGTGATGACAAATTAAGAAAACATGTATTAAATACAAATGATATCCATTTAAAAGGAATACATAATTTTGAGAATATATGTGCAGCAATTGCAGCAACAAAAACTTTGGTAGATTTAGATACAGCAGTTGCAGCAATTGAAGAATTTAAAGGAGTCCCACACAGAATTGAATTTGTTAAAGAAATAAATGGAGTTAAGTGGTATAATGACTCTGCAAGTTCAACTCCATCAAGAACTATATCAGGACTTAATGCTTTTCATAAAAAAGTCATATTAATAGCAGGTGGATCAGATAAGAATTTAGATTATACACCTCTTGCTGAACCAATATTAAATAAAGTAAAAACATTAGTACTTATGGGAAGAACATCAGAAAAAATATTTGAGGCAGTTAAAGAGGAATCTGAAAGACAAAATAGAGATATTAATATTTATTTTGCAGATAGTTTAACACAAGCAATTATCTTAGCTAAAAGACATGCAAAAGAAAGCGATATTGTATTATTTTCTCCTGCAAGTGCAAGTTTCGATATGTTTAAAAATATGTATGATAGAGGAGATCAATTTAGAAACATTATAAATAAAATGTAATAAAAAATGAAGTGTCTTTCCTTATTAGATAAAAGTTTAATAAGGAAAAATGCTTCATTTATTATTTATATAAAAAAATAATTATAAAGATTTTAATTTATGTATTATACAGATAAAAAAATATATAAAAATCAATAAATGAAAAAATAGAAAAATGAGACAATTTTATACATATTTTGACTCTAACATATATGGAGGTAAAATATGTATAATTTGTTAATAATAGAAGAAAATCCAAACAAAATTAGAATAATATTAAATTATATTGCAAGAAAATTTGAAGATATTAGAATATGTAATATTGAATATAGTGTTGAAAATTGTTTTAATATACTAAAAACTACTGAAATTGATATTATAATTATAGATTTAGAAAATAATCAAAATACTGAAATTGACTTAATTAAATATATAGAAAAAAATAAACTTTATAGATATAAAAAATCAATTATAGTAAAAGTGAGAAGATTTAGACAGAAAGAAATAAATAAAACTAATCAATATATTTTATCATATATAAGTAAAATAAATGAAATAGAAAAGGTTTTAAAGGAATTTATTACTAAAAAAGGAGATAGAATATATACTGATGAAATAAAAGATAAAATACATAAAGAATTGATTAAATTAAATTATAATTATTCATATAAAGGAACTAAATATTTAGAGGAGACTATATTAGAAATTTATAAAATGAATATTAATTTTGAGGGAAATTTAGAAAAAAAAATTTATCCGATCATAGCTGAAAAACATCAAAAGAAAATGGACACAATATATGGAAATATAAAATTTGCTACTAATCATATGATAATGGATTGCAAAGAAGAAAAACTAAACCAATATCTAGGATATAGTTATTTTGAAAAACCTAAAGTAAAAGAAATTATATTTAAAGTTTTAAGTAAAATATTATAAAAAAATTAAAAAAATGAGACAAAATAATTGAATAAAAAAGTCTAATAAATAGAAACGGATATATTCGCATAAAAAAGCGAAAGGAGTGTGAAAGGAGAATTTAGATAATATGGAAGAATTAGTTGAGGAATCTAAAAAAGGTAATGAAGAGGCTTTTACTAAATTAATGATTAGTTTAGAAAATGACTTATATAAAATAGCAAGAATGAGGCTAAGATGTAAAGATGACATAAATGAAGCAGTACAAGAAACAATAGTAGAAGCGTTTAAATCTATAAAAAAAGTAAAAAAACCAGAATACTTTAAAACATGGTTAATAAGAGTTTTAATTAATAAATGCAATAAAATTTATAAGAAATATGGAAAAGATGAACTATTAGAAGATAATTTACAAATTGATAGTAATCAAACCAGTTATGATGAAGAACAAAAGATTAGTGAATTAGATTTTTTCATACTAATCGAAAGTCTAAATTATAAAGAAAGAATGTCATTGACTTTGTATTATTTAGAAAATTTTACTACAAAAGAAATAAGCAAGATCTTGAAAGAACCAGAAAGTACAATAAGAAACAGGATTTCTAGGTCTATACAAAAATTAAAAAAAATTTATAAAGGAGGCGATAGCATTGAATAATATAGAAGATAAAATAAAAAAAGCATTATCGGAAGATATAGAACTTCCAAATGATTATAAATATATAATTAGAAATACTTTAAAAGAAAGGAGAAATGAAAAAATAAAAAGAAATAGAGTAATAAAGGTATTGGCAACAAGTTGTGCTTGTTTAGTAATTACAACATCATTAGTATATGCTAAAGATATATCTAATTTTGTGCAAAATTTCTTTAATCATAATAAGGGGATGGATAAAGCAGTATCAAATGGATATATAGATGAACCTGATATGGAATATGTAGGTTCTAAAGAAGTTCCAACAAATAATATAGATATTGATGCAAGGAATACAGAAATAAAGATAAAGAATATGTTAATGGATGACTACAATTTAAGTTTTACGTTTTCTTTAAAAGTTGATGATAATATAGATATAAGTAAAATACAAAATGTAAGTTTTCCAAATATGTTAATAACAGATGAAAATAACAAAATAATATATTGTGAAAATCAAGATATATTTGATAAATTTTGTAAAGATAATAATTTAAATCATGAATATTTAAGTTTTAACGAAAATTATATAAATAATGAAACAAATTATTATATAAAATCAATATCACAAGAAGAACATAAAATAGAAGTTGTATATAATTTTAATACAAGTATATATCAATATCCAAAAAGTAAAAGAATGGTTATAGATATAGCTCAAATTGGTATGTCAGAAACAGAAAAATCTGATAAAAATGAAATAAACCTACAAGGTGATTGGAATATAAATTTTGATGTTGCAGAAAAATTCTATAATAGGCAATCGCTTGTATATACAGTTGCAAGATGTAGTGATGAAACTATTGATATAACAGAAGCTAGTTTATCAGAAACTGGAATGACTTTTGAATTTACTTCAAATGACAAGCCTATTTATGATGAAAATGACTCATTAGAAGTAAAAAGACAAAAAATAGAAGAATTTGAAGAAACAAACATTGTGCATTATGTAGCAGATGAGTATATTGAAAATGAAAATGGAGAAATTTTCAACCCAACAGAAAGTAATTTTGAAAGTTCAGGAACAATATATGGTGTTGCTGGAGATTTCAAACATTGGCAGACATTTGACTTAACTAAAAATGATGCAACAAATAAATTAATAATTCATTTTAAACTTCATTTACAAGGATATTCAAGGGATGTAATAGTAGAATTAGAAAGAAAATAATAAAAACGCAATTTTTATAATCTTTTCTAAATTCTGAAATAAAAAAGAAGATGATATTATGAGAAGAAATAATAAATGTAAAATTATTTTGATAAATATGTTTCTGATTATATTATTCTCAATAGTAATCTTTATTACAAAGAAGTACATTTACGAAAAAAGAGAAAATTTATTATACACCGAAGAACAAAAAAATAATCATGGTGAGATAACTGAAGGGAATAGCAATACTTGTACAAATATCTCTGATACAATGAAAGTTATTGCTATTCCCAAAAAAGAAATTGCAAGTAATATTACGGATTGGAATCTTATACTAGTAAATAAAAATAATAAAATACCAGAGAATTATGAAGTGAATTTATCAGATATTGAGAATAATAAAGTAGATAGTAGGATTGTAGAAGCATTAAAAAATATGTTAGCAGATGCAAGAAAAGAAGGATTAAATCCAATAATTTGTTCAAGTTATAGGACAAAATCTAAACAAATCCAATTATATAATAATAAGATAAAACAGTATGTAAATAGAGGATATAGTAATGAAAAAGCAAGAAAATTAGCCTCTTATTGGGTAGCTATTCCAGATACAAGTGAGCATCAGGTGGGACTTGCCGTTGATATAGTCTCAAAATCTTATCAAGTATTAGATGATAAACAGGAAGAAACAGAAGTTCAAAAATGGTTGATTGAAAATTCCTACAAATATGGTTTTATTTTAAGATATCCAACAGATAAAAAAGAAATTACAATGATAAATTATGAACCTTGGCATTACCGATATGTAGGTATAGAAAATGCCAATTATATGAAAAAATATAATATTTGTTTGGAAGAATATATTGATTATTTAAAACAGCTTGAACAAAACTTAGTTTAAAAAAGAAAAAAGATATAACATTCTAAAATGTATTCAATAGTCTAGAAAATCTGTTCTTAAAATTGGTTACTCTATTGGATAAAATTTATATTCTTTTTCTTTTTTTTTCCTTTTTTGAGATTATTTAAGTAATTTAATGTATTTTTATATAAAATACATTTTTTTACATTCTAATATCTAGGTCACGTTTAATTGTGACTTTAGATAGAAAAAAATTGGGGAAATATTTTTATCATTAGGAGGATTTTACAATGAGAACAAAAAAGATTTCACGGTTTATGGGAATGCTAATGTCAATTGTTATGTTGGTTGGTAGTTTTTGTGCAAATAATGTTTGGGCAGCTGATCCTGAAGAAACATTTACTAACGATAACAGTGATGTTATTACAAGAGCGGGGACAGAAACTTTGCCTTTAGGTTGGTATTTGATTCAGCAACATTTTACTATCACTAATAACAACTTAACACGTGTAAAAACAGTATCAGGAAGATATATGAAATTAAAATTTTCATGGATGGTCTCAACAGAAGATAAAGGCCTTGGTGGTGAGATTATCACAATTAAGATAAAAGATGCTACCACTGGTAAATACATTGACAATCTTACTGTAACAGATACTGTATCAGACAAATGGATATTAATGCCATTTGAATACACATATGATCTTGGATATGCTGGTCGTAAAGTTCAAATATTCACTGATGTGAGTTCTTCCGGTTCATCAAACGGACATTACAGAAGTGCTGATTTTTATGATTATCAGACTTATGTGTACAACTAATTAATCTAAGCTGTTTCCTCAATTTTAACTCTCTATTGTTTATTGCAATAGAGAGTTTTTATATTCTGAGAAAGTTATATTTTTCTAGTATATAATATTAAATTTTGTAACAATTATCTAAATTATGAATAATATATACAAAATTCAATCAGGAGGTTTTTATGTACGAAGATTATATGCAAAATTTATTAGGATATCAAGTAAATCCATATCAAAACAGCTATGATGATTATAATAGATATCCAAATCAATTTCAATATGGAGTTGAAGAACAAAACTATTTTCAAAGAAACTATAATAGTATGCAGGCTAATGAATTAGAAGATTGTTACCCGGAAATTTATAAAGTTGTATATCCTATGGTAAGAAAAGCTTGTCAAAGAAATACAATGCCAATAAATTTAGACGTGGTAAATAATATGGTAAATGAAATAGCTGCTAACATAGAACCAGACAATAGTATTAATTTAAACATAAATATAGAAAATGAGATGAGAAACTCAAGTGGAAAACATCAAGAAGGAGCTGCTTCAGAAGAAAATGAAAGTAGAGCAAATTGTCCAAACTGCAATAGGCAAAGAAATCCTTTATTAAATGATATAATAAGAATATTAATTATAAGAGAACTTCTCGGAGGTTCTGGAGGAATGAGACCACCTATGCCACCATTTAGACCTGGAATGAGACCTCCTATGCCACGTTATTATTAATTTGAAATCATAATTTGGATACCTGAAATGTTAAAATATCAAAACAGATATTTTGATATTTCGGGTTATTTGCGTTTAAATTCAGATCATAATAGTATTTGATGAGGTAGAACGTAGATTTTAAATGGTTTTGTTGTTATTATCTTTTTTGCTTTACAAATTAGTGTTTTTAGTATATAATTAATGACATAAATTTCAGAGAAAAGGAAGGAATATAATTATGCAAGAAAATAATCAAGAACAAGAATTAGATTTAAATCAATTAATGAAGATAAGAAGAGATAAATTAAAAGAATTACAGGAAACAGGGAAAGACCCTTTTGAAATAACAAAATTTAACAGAACAAATACAGCAGGAGAAATTAAATCAAATTATGAAAAATTTGAACAAAAAGATGTGACTGTTGCAGGTAGAATAATTGCAAAAAGAATCATGGGAAAAGCTTCATTCTGCACAATTCAAGACTGTGATGAAAGAATTCAAAGTTATGTAAGTATTAATGATCTTGGAGAAGAAAGTTATAAGCTATTTAAAACATATGATATAGGAGATATAATAGGAATTACAGGTTTTGTTTTTAAAACAAGAACAGAAGAAATCTCAGTTCATGCAAAAGAAGTAACTTTACTTTCTAAATCTTTAAGACCACTTCCTGAAAAGTTTCATGGATTAAAAGATCCAGATTTAAGATATAGACAAAGATATACAGATCTAATAGTAAATCCGGAAGTAAAAAGAACTTTTGAAATAAGAAGTAAAATAATAAGTAATATAAGAAAAATACTAGATGGAGAAGGATATTTAGAAGTTGAGACACCAGTATTAAATACAATTTCAGGAGGAGCAACTGCTAGACCTTTTACTACACACCACAATTCATTAGATATAAATATGTATTTAAGAATAGCTCTAGAACTAAATTTAAAAAGGTTAATAGTAGGTGGATTTGATAAGGTTTATGAAATAGGTAGAGTTTTCAGAAATGAAGGTATGGATATAAGACACAATCCTGAATTTACAGAACTTGAACTTTATGCAGCTTATCAAGACTATAATGATATGATGGATTTAGTTGAAAGATTATTTTCACAAACAGCAATGGATATTTTAGGAACAACAAAAGTACAATATCAAGGACAAGAAATTGACTTAACACCAGGCTGGAAAAGAATTACAATGATAGATTCTATAAAAGAAGCATGTGGAGTAGACTTTAATGAAATAACTACAGATGAAGAAGCGGTAGCATTAGCAAAAGAGAGAGGATTAGAAATTCCGGATGTAACAAAAGAAACAAGAGGAGATGTAATTAGTCTATTTTTTGATGAATATGTTGAAAAAACACTTATTCAACCAACATTTATATATGAATATCCTGTAGAAATATCACCTCTTGCTAAAAAGTGTCCAAATAATAAAAAGATGACAGAAAGATTTGAAGTATTTATAGGTGGACGTGAATATGGAAATGCATTTTCTGAATTAAATGATCCGATCGACCAATATGAAAGATTTAAAAAACAAGTAGAAGCTAAAGAAGCTGGTGACGAAGAAGCAGGTATGATGGATGAAGATTATATAAATGCATTAGAAATAGGACTTCCTCCAACAGGTGGATTAGGAATTGGAGTAGATAGATTAGTAATGCTTTTGACAAATCAAGAATCAATTAGAGATGTGTTGCTATTCCCAACAATGAAACCTTTATTATAAATAAAAATATTATTTTGGAGGAATTATGATAGTAAAATTTGTAAGACATGGAGAGACAGATTTAAATAGTTCTGTAAGAAGAATGCAAGGAATTTCTAATTATGATATAAATGAAAATGGAATAAAACAAGCTGAATCGACTAGAGATAAACTAGATAAAGAAGAGTTTGATTTGATAATAACATCTCCATTAAAAAGAGCTTTGCATACAGCACAAATTATAAATGAAACAAAGAATATTCCGTTAATAATTGATAACAGAATAATAGAAAGAGATTATGGACAACTAGAAGGAAAAATATTTAAAAGAGAATATTGTAATCTTGATTTTGATTTTGAAAGTCTTGGTGGAGAATCAACAGAAAATTACAAATTAAGATTAATTGATTTTATAAAAGATATAAAAAGTAAATATGATGGTAAAAATATTTTAGTTGTTGCACACAATGGAGTAATTAGTGTTCTTAGCTGTATGTTGGAAGGGATTCCAAAAGACAATAATTTTGAAAATTGTGGAATAAAGAATGGAGATATAAAAGAATTTATTATTTAAATAAATCCTGATGATTGTAAAGAAGAGAAAGTCGATTAAATTAATGAAATAAAAAACTTTTTTGAATTTTAAAATTAATAGAAAATATGAAGAAATCAATAAAAAAAGAAGAAAGTAATTATTTTAAGGAAAGAAAATAATAGATTCTATAGATTAAAATAAGAGGGAATAGTATGAAAAAAACAAAAAAATTAATAAGAAATTTAGCATTTTTTATAATATTAATTTTGATTACTTTCTATATTTTTTTCCAAAACCAAAATATAGGAGAGATATTTGAAATAATAAAAACAGCAAAAAAAGGATATGTTATAATTGCAATAATTTGTATGTGTTGCTTTTTATCATGTGAAGCAATGAATATTGGACGTACTTTAAAAAATTTAAATGAAAAAAGTTCTTTTATGAAAAATGTAAAATATGCATTAATTGGCTTTTTCTTTAGTTCAATTACACCTGCAGCATCAGGTGGTCAGCCTATGCAAATTTATTATATGCATAAAGACAATATACCTGTTACTAAATCCACACTTGCATTACTAATAAATTTAACATGTATGCAGATTGTTACTATTTCCCTTGGAATTCTTGGAGCTATTGTTAATTTTGGTTATATGAATTCACCAATGAAAGGTTTGTTTGTACTTGGAATTACTTTAAATTCAATAGCACTTACATTACTTTTGGTATCGATATTTTCTAAGGAAGCAACAAATAAACTAATAGAACTTTCAATAAAAATATTAAAATTTTTCAAAGTAAAGAATATGGAAGAAAAACAGAAAAAGATAGTTGACGCACTTATGAAGTATCAAGATAATGCAGAATACCTAAAAGAACATAAGTCTGAAGTTATGAAAAATGTAATAATAGCTTATATACAGTATATAGCTTATTATTCAATATCATATTTTACATATAAAGCTTTCGGATTAAATGAACAAAATATAATTAAAATTATATTGTTACAGGCTTTACTTTATGGTACAGTTTCAGGAATACCATCGCCAGGAGCAGTAGGAGTTAGTGAAGGTGGCTATATGTCTTTGTTTGAACATATATATACGCAAAATCTTTTAAGTAGTTCAATGTTATTATCAAGAGGTATTAGTTTTTACTTATTTGTAGCAATTAGTGCTATAGTTGTTATAATAAATGATTTAAGAGAAAAAAAGCAAGAAAACGTAACGTAGTTTAGGATAAAGCAAGATAAGAAAGGAATGAACTTTTTATGTATTTTGATAAAAAATATTTATATATTGCAATGGCAATAATGATAATATGGGGACTTTCAGGATATTTAAACAATACAGCAAGTTTAATTAATTTATTACTTACAATACCAGGGGTTTTAATTGCAATAACATTTCACGAATTTGCACATGCTTTTGCAGCAGACAAATTAGGAGATGATACCCCAAGAACAGAAGGAAGGCTATCTTTAAATCCGTTTGATCATCTTGATCCTGTTGGTTCAGTAATGCTTTTATTTGCAGGATTTGGATGGGGAAAACCTGTTCAAGTTAATCCAAGAAATTTTAATAGAGATATTTCTGTAGACAAAGCAAATGCGATTGTCTCAATTGCAGGGCCAATGATGAATTTTCTATTAGCTATAGTTTTTGCTTTTATATATGGAGCATTATATAAATTTCTAGGAATCAAAATAATAACTTCACAGATTCTAAAAATTATAATGATAATTATTGCATATACAATATCTATAAATATAGGTCTAGGAGTATTTAATTTAATACCTCTTCCACCACTTGATGGTTCTAAAGTTATAAAGCCATTATTGCCTTATAATGCAAAAGTATGGTTTGAAAATAATGAAAATATATTTTATATAATATTTATAGTTTTATGGATAACAGGATTAGCAGGAAATATAATTTCTCCTGTAATTAATATTGTAAGTAATTTGATTACAAATTTAGTTGGAATATTTTTTTAAATAAATATGCAGAAAATAAAGTATTTAATATATCAAAAGGAGGTATGATGGATAAAATCCATCTACTAAAATGGAAAAATATAAAGAGATTGAAAAAAGCATAATTACAACATACAGAAAAGAGATATGGAGTAAATTTATTAAAGGCATCTGTGAATATGATATGGTTCAAAAAGGTGATAAAATAGCAGTATGCATTTCAGGTGGAAAGGATTCAAATCTTTTAGCAAAATGTATGCAAGAACTTCAAAAACACGGAGACAGAGATTTTGAATTAAAATTTATTGTAATGGATCCAGGGTATAATGAATTAAATAGACAAAAGATTATTTCAAATGCTGAAAAACTTAATATACCAATTACAATTTTTGAAACAGATATTTTTACAAGAGTAACAAAAATAGAAAGCAAACCATGTTATATTTGTGCTAGGATGAGAAGAGGATATTTATATAGAAAAGCAAAAGAATTAGGATGTAATAAAATTGCTTTAGGTCATCATTTTGATGATGTTATAGAAACAGTTTTGATGAGTATGTTTTATGGCGGACAGTTTAAAACTATGATGCCTAAGCTAAAAAGTACAAATGTGGAAGGTATGGAACTTATAAGACCTCTTTATTTTGTCAAAGAAGAAGATATAATAAGATGGAGAGATAAAAATAATTTAGATTTTATACAGTGTGCATGTAAATTCACAGAAGAAATTGGAAATTCAGCAAATGGTGTGGGAGATTCTAAAAGACAAGCTATGAAGAAACTAATAAGAGAATTAAGGAATGAGTATCAAAATGTAGATATGAATATTTTTAGTTCAACAAACAATGTTAATTTGGAAACTCTTATTTCATACCATGATGATGAAAAAATGCATAATTTTTTAGAAAATTATTAATAAAAAGAAGTATTATTTTAATTGACAAAATAGATAACAAAGTATACAATAATTGTAACAAAAAAGAGAGTTAAAGGAGAAAAAATGCATATGAAAAAGGAAAAGATAGAAAAAACAAAGGAAATCCGCTGATGTGTTTATACTTATAATATAAGAAAAAATATTAAGAAGTTAAAATTGGAGGATAAAATGAATTTTAAAAATTTAAAAGAAAAACAAGGTATAACATTAATAGCTTTAATTATAACAATTATAGTATTATTAATTTTAGCAGGAATAAGTATTGCAATGCTTGCAGGAGATAATGGAATATTAACAAGAGCAAAAAGTGCAAAGAAAACATCAGAAATAGAAGGAATAAAAGAAGAAATAAAAACAGAAATAATAGCAGAGCAAGCAGGAAATGAGGGAAATATATCAAAAAGCGATTTAAAGACAATATTAGAAAAATATGGAACAATAAATAAAGATGAAGATGGAGAAACGATAAAATCTATAACAACAAAAAAAGACGGCTATGAAATAGCAATGAAAGATATATGGACAGGAACAGCAACAAAAACAGCAACAAAAATAGCAAGTAAAACAGAATCATATGTTGGATATTATGCAGATATAGATGGAGATGAAAAAGTAGACGGAGTAATATATGCAGATTTAGCAGTAGGAGGAAGTGGAGCATGGAAGGGTAATAATGGGTCTAGTTATGAATATTCAAAAGTAACAGAAGACTTAAAAAGTTATTATGTAAGTAGTGATAGTTATACAGGGTTTGGAGACAAATGGACAAAACCAGTATTGACAGTAATAGATGGAAGTGGAACAGAAGATAGATTTTATGTAATGGCTTTAGAAGATTTTAATACAGGAACAACTTATCGTTGGTATTCTAATGCTATGGGAAAACTAGATAATACAATAGAAAGTAGTGTAAATGATTTTGGACAGGGAAAAACAAATACGACAACAATGATAGAAGAGTGGAATAAAGGTAAAAGTGGAAAATATGGTGCACAAAATAAGAAAGATATGTGGGGCGGAATACAAGGAAAAACTGTCAACGATAGTGGAGAAGTCATAAAAGATGAAAATGAAACTGATTATTATAATCAAGGGTGGTTTGTACCATCAAAATCAGAATGGTTAGCTTTTGGAGATATGACATATACTAAAATGGGAGTCACAACAGATAAGTATGCTAACTATGGACTTAAAGGTATGTATTGGTCTTCGACCCAACACGATTCAAGCTACGCATATTATGTAAGCTGTAGCTATGGAGGAATTAGTCTCGACCGCGTTGATTATAACTATTGTTTTGTAAGATTGAGCGCGACTTTCTAATTTTGCAAATAATTATATAAAAGTAAAAAAATAACGGAAGGTAAATAAAAAACATCACATTTTAATAAAAATAATGTGATGTTTTTCTGTTGTTTACAATAAAAATATGAAATTCGTTTAAATTTGTAGAAAATAATTGACAAAATCATATAATGGCAGTATACTGAAATGTAGTTTTAGTATACTTAGTGCAAAGGAGGTTAAAATGAAAAGGGAACAAATAATAGAAGCCGCAAGAAAACTATTTAATAAATATGGATTCAAAAAAGTATCTATGGATGAAATAGCAAGCTCAGCAGGTGTCACCAAAAAAACTGTATATACGTATTTTTCAAGAAAAGAAGAACTATTTAACTATTTTGTGCAAGAAGAATTAAATAATATGAAAAAAGTAGTTGAAGAAATTGAAAAACAAAACTTAAATTTCTATGAAAGTATTCATCAGATTATTTATAAATTATTACAATACAAAAATAAAAGACAGTTTATAAAAGTTATAGTTGAAGAAGCGTCAGTACTAAAAAATCCTATAATTGTTCAAAGTATTAAAAAAATAGATACTCAAATTCAGAATTATATATTACAAAAAATTAAATTTGCAATAGATAATAATTATATTGAAACAGAAGATCCAGAAATTGTTGCCTTTTTAATATACAAAATGTACCTTGCGCTAATGTTTGACTGGACTGGAACTAATAAAAAGTTAGATGAAAATATTATTGCAGATAATATTTTAAAAATTTTTAAAAATGGTATAGGAAAGAAGGAGAATTAAATGAAACATAATGAAAAAAATTGGTTTAAAGTTATAATATTTATAGTTGTATTATTAATTCCAATTATTTATAGCTTTTTTTATTTAAAATCATATTGGGATCCATATGGTAATCTAAAAGATATGAAAATTGCAGTAGTAAACTTAGATTCAGGTAGCGATAATGAAAATCAAGGAAATGAGTTCGTAAAAGAACTAAAAGATTCAGGAACATTCGATATATGTGATGTAAGTTTAGATGAAGCAAATGATGGATTAAGAGATGGAAATTATTATGCTATGATAATGATTCCAAGTGACTTTTCAAGCAAATTAAATAGTGCAAAAGAAGAAAACAAACAAATGGCAACAATTACATATACTCCAAATAAAGCAACAAACTATTTAGCAACACAAATTGTAGGTAGTGCTATTAAAACAATAGAAACAAATCTACAAGCTAAAGTTGGTAGCAAAGTAGTTGATAATTTGGCAGATAATTTAGAAAAAGTACCAGGAAGTTTACAAGATATATCAGATGGTGCAGGTCAAATTGTTGATGGATCACAAAGCTTAAGTGATGGTTTAAATGAATTAAATTCAGGAGTTGGAAAACTAAACAATAGTTATAAAGAGTTTGATGAAGGTGTAAGTTCTGCATATTCAGGAAGTCAAAGTTTAACTGATGGAACTAATCAAGTAAATGATGGTGTTGAAACTCTTCAATCAGGAGCAAATGAATTAAATAATGGTGTGACTCAAATAAATCAAGCTTTAGATAAAGCAGATTTAAGCAAATTAGGAGAACTAACAACAGGAATTCAAACATTAAATGATGGGGTTAATGGTAAAGAAGGATTAAATAATGGTGTTACAGAATATGTTGCAGGAACAGAAAGTTTAGCAAATGGAGTTATAACACTAAATTTGACTTTAGATGAAAATATTAAACAGTATAAAGCTATATATGAGAATCCAAATGTAGATGTAGCTACTAAAACACAAGCAGGAATTGCATTACAAACATTGCAAACAATAAAAGAAAAAATTAACGATTCAAGTAAAGGAACAAGTTTAGTTAAAGGTGCTCAAATGTTAACTGCAAAAGATTCAAAAACAGGATTAACATCAGGCGGAAAATTAAAATATGGTACATCTCTAGTAAGTGGAGGAGTAACTAAATTAAATTCTGCAACAAGTGATATTAAAAACTTAGGAAATAGTATAACAGCATTAAAAGAAAATTTAGCAAAAGTTCAAGTAGGAACAGGAAATTTAACATCAGGAATTTCAAAATTACAAAGTGGTTCAAATCAAGTAAAAACAGGTAGTGAATCATTAACAAATGGACTTTCAAAATTAAATATAAGTTCAAAGAGTGTTAAAGAAGCTTTAAATACATTAAGTTCTGGAACAAATTCAGCATATAACGGAAGCAAAGATTTAGTAGAAGGAGCTCAAACTTTAAAAGATGGAGTTGACGAAGGTTTAGCTGATACAAATGAGGAACTAAAAAAATTAAATGGACTTTCAACATTTGTAGAAGATCCTGTAGAATTTGATGAACAAAGCTATGGAGAAATTAATTCTTATGGTATAGCATTTACACCATTATTCTTATGTATAGGATTATGGGTAGGAAGTTTAATGTGTTATGTTGTTTGCTATTATGATCAAAAAAATAGATTTTGGTTACTTGGAAGCAATACAAGAAATAAACTATTACAAAATTTTGTATATCTTTTCATAGGTGCATTAGAAGGAATAATAACAGGATTTTTATTAAAAGCAGGACTAGGTTTTGCTATCGAAAATGGTGCACAATATTATTTAGCATGTACAATAATTGGTATAACATTTATGAGTGTTGTACAATTCCTAATTAGAAACTTTAATGATATAGGTAAATTCTTTGCACTTATAATTTTGGTACTTCAACTTGCAGCATCTGGAGGAACATTCCCTGTTGAAACTATTTCACAAGGATTTAGAAGTATTACAGGTTTCTTGCCAATGACATATACAATAAAATTACTAAGAGAAATCCTAGTACCAACTGATACAAATTACAAAGGAAAATATTATATTATTTTAATTGGAATTACTGTAGTTTGTGTTACTATAACATGTGTAGTTGATGTTTTAAGAAAAAAGAAGGCAAAAAAAGATAATAAATTAGTGCATAACTAATAAAAATATAAATTTTAAGGAGTGAACTCTGTTTTTTACAGGGAACACTCTATTATTATTGTAAAACTAAAATATTTTTTAGAAAAATTTTAGTTATGTAATAAGCCAAAAATACTTATAAATAGCTAAAAAAACAAAAAATATATAAAAATATTATTATATAATTATAATTATATGAGTTAAATTTTTCGTGGCAAAATATAATAAAAAAAATAAGACTAGTCAA
>USGK01000030.1 GCA_900554175.1 uncultured Clostridium sp. | reverse complement strand
AATTAAGACATTTTCCTAAATGATTTATTAAGACATTATCATAAATGAATCATATTGTTTCAAGAAATAAAAATTTATATATTGACATAATTAATTAAAAATGTTAAAATTGAAAATGATTTTCAAATTGAGGTGATAACGTTGAAAAATAATTATAACACTGATCAAAGAAAATTGATCACAGAATACTTAATAAACAATGAAAATAAGTTTGTAAATGCAGAAGAAATATTAGAATATATGCAAGAAAAGAAACAAAAAGTTGGAGTTACAACTATTTATAGATATTTGAATTTATTGGAAAAAAACAAAAATGTCAGGACTGAAATTAGAAATCATACAAAATATTTTCAATATATTTCAGATGAGTGTACAAATCATTTTCACTTAAAGTGTAAAAAATGTGGAAGAATAATTCATTTAGTTTGTGACGATTTTATTGAAATGAATAATCATTTAAAAGAAAAGCATAATTTTGTGCTAGATAATAATGCTATAATTTATGGAACTTGTTACAATTGTAAATTGAATAAGAAGTGACTAAATAATTATATTTAAATTGGAGGAAATAAGATTGAAAAGAAATATAAAAATAATTCTGCTAACTGTTATTGTGATTTTAGTTTTAGCCATATTTTGCAATTATTCTATAAAAAGCAAAAATAAAGAAAATGATAAGTTAAATATTGTTGTGACAACATTTTCTGCTTATGATTTTACACGACAGATTGTAGGCGATAAGGCCAATGTTACATTTTTACTTGGACCAGGGGTGGATGCACATAGTTTCGAACCAACTGCTAACGATTTATCTAAAATTCAAAGTTCAGATGTATTTATTTATATTGGTGGAGAAATGGAAAAATGGACAGATAAAATTTTAGGAACAGATATTATTTCAAATAAGACTAAATTAATAAAGATTTCCGATGCAATAGATACAATTAAAGAACAAGAAGTTGATGGTACTGAGGAAGAAGTTGATGAAGATGAGGAATTTGAGGGAGCTTTTGATGAACATATTTGGACATCCCCCGCAAATTCAATAAAAATGATGTATTATTTAAATAAGACAATTTCAAATATTGATGAGAAAAATAGTAATTTTTATTCAGAAAATACTGAAAAATATGTTGAGCAAATAAAAGATGTTCAGAAGAAAATAGCAGATATTGTTGCAAGTAAAAAAAGGGATAGATTAGTATTTGGTGATAAAATGCCAATGCAATATTTTTTAAATGAATATGGATTAAAAGCAAGTGCAGCGCTAAAAGGATGTAGTACAGAGTCTGATGCAAGTGCGAAAACAATAGCATATTTGATAGATAAAGTAAGAGAAGAAAAAATTCCAGTAGTTTTATACATTGAACTAAGTAATGGAAAAACCGCAGAAACAATTGCTAAAGAAACTGGAGCAAAAAATATGCAGATTCAAACATTGCACAATATAAGCAAAGAAGATTTTGAAAATGGGGAAACATGGGTCAGTTTAATGACAAAAAATTTGGATGTCTTAAAAAAGGCACTTGATTAAAAAAGAAAGAAGGAGAAGATGCAAAAAGCATCAAAGGAAAAATGGATTTAATAGAGGTAAAAAATTTATTTTTTGGTTATTCAAATGGTGAAGAAACATTAAAAAATATATCATTAAATGTAAAAAAAGGAGATTTTTTGGCTATATTTGGGGAAAATGGCTCGGGAAAGAGAACTCTAATGAAATGTATTTTGGGGTTAAACAAAGTTCAAAATGGTAGCATAAAGGTTGAAGGAAGGATAGGGTATTTACCTCAGCTTACAGAAATACAAAATAATTTTCCTGCAACAATAGAAGAAATAGTTTTATCAGGAACTATTCCAAGTTCTCCATTTAAAATTTTTTATACAAAAGATGATAAAGAAAAAGCAAAAAAAATTATGGAGGAATTAAATCTTTGGAAAATAAGAAAAAAATGCTTTTATGAATTGTCAGGAGGTCAAAAACAAAGAGTTTTAATAGCAAGAGCATTATGTGCGACAGATAATATTTTGGTTTTAGATGAACCAGTAAATGGATTAGATACAAAAATAGTAAATCAAATATATGAATTACTTTATAAATTGAATAAAGAAAAAAATATAACAATAGTAATGGTATCACATGATGTTGATAGAGCTTTAAAATATGTGAATAGGGTAATTGAAATTGAAACCGGTAAAGTGGTAAAAGATATGACATCTGAAAAATACATAAAGGAGGTACTAAAAAATGATAGAGGCAATAAATGAAATGTTTAGTTTTTCTTTTATAAACAGGGCAATTTTAGTTGGTGTTTTAGTAAGTTTATGTGCAGCTCTTTTAGGTGTGAGTTTGGTTTTAAAAAGATATGCCAATATTGGTGATGGATTATCTCATGTAGGTTATGGTATTACAACAATAGCAATAGCTTTTGGTTTTAGTCCACTTCCAATTGCAATTCCAGGTGTAATTATAGTGGCAATTATTTTATTAAAAATAGGTAACAACCATAAAATTAAAAGCGATAGTGCTATTGCACTTATTTCAAGCTCAGCGTTAGCAATAGGTGTAGCTATTACATCTGCTACAACAGGAATGAATACAGATGTATGCAATTTCATGTTTGGTAGCATTTTAGCAATGAATACAAGTGATGTTATACTAAGTATTGTGGTAAGTATTATTGTTTTGATTTTATTTATAGTGTATTATAGGAAATTATTTGCAGTAACTTTTGATGAGAATTTTTCAAAAGCTATTGGTTTAAAAGTAGAAAGATATACTAGTTTAATTGCAATTTTAACTGCAGTTGTAATTGTTGTAGGAATGAGGATGATGGGTACTCTTTTAATTAGTAGCATCGTTATTTTTCCGGCACTTACATCAATGAGGGTTTTTAAGTCTTTTAAAGGTGTAGTTATAAGTTCGGGAATAATTAGTATAGTATGTTTTTTAATTGGAATATTTCTTTCATATATTTATAATATTAGTACAGGAGCAATGATTGTTATTACAAATTTAGCGTTATTTGTTCTATTTACAGTTTTTTCAAAGATTATAAAAGAGTGATGAAATATTTAATTTATAATTATATATTAATATAAGCATAATTTAAGCCATAATAATAAAAATATTATTATGGTTATTTATATATTAATAAAAAAATGACCGTTAATACTAGTGACAAATTTAAAATTTATGATATACTAAGTTAAAACTATAAAGGAGAATATATTTATGAATAAAATAAAAGAACAAAATACTATAAAAGAGTTCAACACGATAAAAGAAATAATTTATAATTCTGCAGAAAAATATAAAGAGAGAATAGCATTTGTAATAAAAGAAAAAAATAACAAAAGAGAAAGTAAAGAATTCAATTATAAAAATATTTCTTATCAAAAATTATTAGAAGATATAAATAAATTAGGAACAGCTTTTTATAATATTGGATTAAAAGGTAAAAGAATAGCAATTATAGGAAAGAATAGATATGAATGGGTCATTTCTCATTTAGCAAATATGTTAGGAGGAATGGTTTCTGTTCCATTGGATAAAGATTTGCAATATGACGAATTGGAAAACTCTCTAATTAGAAGTAAAGCAGACTGTATTATATTTGATGAAAAGCACTTAGATAAAATAGAAAGCTTAATTTCAAATAATAAAACAAATCTAAGTAATTTTATATGTATGAGTAAAATAGAAGGTTTTAAATCTGTCGAAGAACTTTTGGAAGAAGGAGAGATTTTATTAAATAAAGGGGAAAACGGATACAAAGATTACAAAATAAATGAAAATGAAATGGCAATATTACTATTTACTTCTGGAACTACATCGTCTTCAAAGGCTGTTATGCTTTCTCAAAAAAATATAGCTTCAAATATTTATGCTATGCAATGTGTTGAAGATATAAGAGAAACAGATACCAATATTGCATTCTTACCGTTTCATCATATCTTTGGTTCTACATGTATAATAATGATGATTGCGTGTGGAGTAAGAACTGTATTCCCTGATGGATTAAGATATATTAAGCAAAATTTAAATGAATATAAAGTAACAATATTCGTAGGAGTACCTGTTCTAATAGAAGCAATGTATAAAACTATAATGAAGGAAGTTGAAAAACAAAACAAAACAAAGTTAATAGAAAAAGCCCGTATAATAAGTAATTTTTTAGTTAAATGTAATATTGACATAAGAAGAAAGATTTTTAAGAAATTGATAGATGAATTGGGAGGAGAACTTAGATTTATAATTTCGGGAGGAGCTCCTGCAGATGCTAAAATTATGAAAGGATTTAATGACTTAGGAATAGAAGTCGTTCAAGGATATGGATTAAGTGAAACAGCACCTGTTATAGCAGCAGAAGATTTTAAAAATAAAAGAAATGGATCTGTTGGATTGCCAATGCTAAATGATACTATAGAAATAGTAAATAAAGATTCAGATGGTATAGGAGAAATTAGAGTAAAAGGGCCAAATGTTATGCTAGGCTATTATGAAATGCCAGAACTTACAAATGAAGTCTTAAAAGATGGTTGGTTTTATACAGGAGATCTTGGATATATTGATAAAAAAGGATATATTTTTATTACTGGTAGAAATAAAAATATGATAGTTTTAAAAAATGGTAAAAAAGTATTTCCAGAAGAAATAGAGACTTTAATAAATAGAATGGAAATTGTCTCAGAATGTATGGTGTTTGGAATGCCAGAAAATGGTGATGAAAAAGATTTGAAACTTTCAGTAAAAATTGTATATGATAAAGACTTTGTAAATGAAAAATATGGAAAAATTGATGAAAAAGAATTATATAATATTATTTGGAATGAAATAAAGGAATTAAATACTTCTTTTCCAAGATATAAACACATTCAAAATATGATAATAACTGATGAAGAACTTGTAAAGACGACAACCAAAAAAGTTAAGAGATTTGAAGAAATGAAGAAAATACTTGGCAAATAGAAAGCTTAATGTTAAAATACAATTAATTTAAATGAATGAAACTTAAATTTTAAATCATAATAAAAACAGGGAGGAAAGTTTATGAGTACTTTAAAAATAACAGATGAAAATTTTGAAAAAGAAGTTTTAAATTCAGAAAAAACTGTAATTGTTGACTTTTATGCAGATTGGTGTGGACCTTGTAAAATGCAATCACCAATTATTGAAGAAATTTCAGAAAAAAATCCTAATATAAAGGTAGGAAAACTAAATGTAGATGAAAATCCTTCTATGGCTGTAAAATATAATGTAATGAGTATACCTACAATTCTAATAATCAAAGAAGGAAAAGTAAAAAAACAATTTGTAGGTTTAACAGCCAAAGAAGAAATATTAGAAAATATTTAAGCTTAATTCTAATACGAATTTATGACTTTGGAAAGGAAAGAATTTAAAGATGCAAAATGAATTATATGAAATATATGATCTTTTAAATAAAGTAGAGCCAAATAAAAATAATTTAGAAAAGATAAATAAAATAAATGAATTAATTCAGAACAATGAGTATAAAGAAGCTTTAAATGAATTAAGAGCAATATCTAATATTGAATCAAATGTTGATAAGCCAAAAGTAAAAAAAATAAAAAATGATGAAATTGAAGAAGAAAAGGAAAGTGTATATCCTAAGCAACTTCAGAACAGAGAACTAGAAGAAACATATATAGGTATGCTATTATTAAATCCAAAGTTAATATCAAAGTTTTACATTTTACATTCTGAAAGTTTTTTTGAAAACCCTAATTTATTAGAAATATATAAAGGGATACTTTTTACAGAAGGTGAGCAATATGCACCATCTATAGCTAAGAAAGATTTTAATTTTGGAAAAATAACATTAGAAATTAATGATTTAAAAGAAAATTTAAAACATAAAGTAGAAAGTAAAAAAATAAATGATGAAAAGGTATATGTTGAATTAAAAAAATTATTAATATTAAGAAAAAATTACTTAGAAACACCAATAAAAACTATTCAGGATAAGATAGCAGACATAGTAAAATATAAATTGTATGACAAAATGTCAGAAGAAGAGGTTGAAGGAGCTGTAAATCAAGTAGCAGTAACAGATAAATTTAAACAAGCAATATTAAATGATGATTTAACTGATTTCCTATTAGAAAGTGATAATAATTTAACAAATGGATTGGAGTTACCATTTCCTATTTTATCTAGTGTTTTTAAAGGTATACGTTGTGGAGAAACGATGGCTTATGCAATGCCATCTAATAGTGGTAAAAGTAGATTTACAATTAACCTAGCAAGTTATTTAGCTTTTGTTCACAAAAAGAAAGTTTTAATAATTTCAAATGAGATGTCAGAAGAAAAAATGAAATTATGTTTAATTACTACTATTCTAAATAATAAGGCCTTTCAGGATTTACATGGACAAATAATAAAAAAATCAGAAGGAGAACTTTTAGAATTTAAATTTAGACCAGATGATTGTAAAAAAGTTGAAGTTGATGAAAAAGGATTTGTTGTAAAAAAAGAGAAAGAAACCCAAAAAGAATTCGTAAAGAGACTTTCAGAGGTTTCAACAGAATTTAATAAGACTATATTAGTTACAGATTGGGTGAAAAAACAAATAAACAATTCTATTTATTTTTCAAATATAACTGATCATACAAATGAAGAACTAAAAAAATCTATAATGAATTATTATTATAAAGAAGATATACACTATGTTTTTTATGATACATTAAAAACAGATACAGCAAATATAGGAAACGGGGAAGAGATAAAAAGAACAGCTACAATTCTTTCAAATTTAGCACAAAATTTTAATCTTTTTATTTGTTCTACACTTCAACTTACAGAAAGTACAACACTTCCAATTAATCTTACAATTAATGATTTAGCAGTAAGTAGAACGGTAAAAGAGGTTTTAGATACACTTTGTTTAATAAAACAAATAAACAGAGAAAATTTAGGAGATTACGAATATTCACTTAATGAGGTTGATACAAAATTTTTCGATTTAGAAAAATTTGATGATCCTGATATAAGATATTATGCTTGTGTAGTTGACAAAAATAGAGCGGGGGCAAAGCCAAAAGTTTTATTTAGGTTAAATTTAGCATATAATTTTTGGGAAGAACTGGGATATTTAAAATTAAAACATATGAATTAGTAATATAAATCCGTAATATGCATAAATTTATAAAAAAGAATTTTGAGAGGTTTATGTATTATGGAAAATATTAATTTATCGTGTAAAAAAAGAATGCTAAAAATTTTGTTTATAGCATTCTTTATTTTTCTACTATTGGTTATAAGATTATTTTTTATACAATTTATAGATGGAAAAAAACTTCAAAATCAAGCATATGAACAACAGGTTCAAAAAAGAATGGTAAATGCTAAAAGAGGAACAATCTATGATAGTACGGGAAAATATGTATTAGCTGTAAGCTCGACAGCATACACAATTACAATTAATCCAACCAATATAAAACAAGCAAACAAAGAAAAAGTAGCTAAAGCATTTTGCGATATTTTTTCATTAAACTACGATGATGTGCTAAAAAAAGTAAAAAAAAGAAGTTCAATTGAAACAATAGTAAAAAAAATTGACGAAGAAAAAGCAGATGAATTAAGAAAGTGGATGAATGAGAATAATATACAAGAGGGTATAAATATAGATGAAGACAATAAGAGATTTTATCCATATACTAAGCTTGCATCACAAGTTATAGGTTTTTGTGGAAGTGATAATCAGGGATTAGACGGTGTTGAGGCAAGATATAACGATTTAATTACAGGTAAAAAAGGATTTATTTCGCAGGCAAAAGATGCTACAGGAAAAGCGTTAGGAACAGAAGGAGAAAAATATACATCTGCAATAAATGGGAATGATTTAATTCTTACAATTGATATGACAATACAATCAATTGCAGAAAAATATTTAGAAGAAGCATGTATAGATAATGTATGTACAGATGGTGGAAATATTGTTATAATGAATCCAAAAAATGGAGATATTTTAGCAATGGCTACTTATCCAGGTTATGATTTAAATGAGCCATATACAATAAATGATGAACAACTATTAAGTAATTGGGATAACATAGAACAAAGCGAAAAAACTAAGAATCTACAAGCTATGTGGAGAAATAAAGCAATATCAGACACATATGAGCCTGGATCAGTTTTTAAATTAATAACAGCATCAGCTTCTTTAGAAGAAGGAATAACAAGTACAGACAATGCAGGAGAATTTTGTTGTACAGGTGGTATTACTATTGCAGGAGCTAGAATAAAATGTTGGAGATATTATAGACCTCATGGTTCAGAAAGCTTAAGGCAAGCTCTTATGAATTCATGTAATCCTGTATTTATTGGCCTTGGTCAAAAACTTGGAGTTACTAAATATTTTAGTTATCTAAAAAAATTTGGATTACTTAATAAAACAGGAGTAAATCTTCCAGGTGAAGCAAATAGTATTTTTATTGCTGAAAATAAATGTGGACCAGTTGAACTTGCAACAATAAGTTTCGGTCAACGTTTTGAAATTACACCAATTCAACTGGCAACAGCTGTTTCTTCAATAGCAAATGGAGGAACATTAATCACTCCAAGAATAGCTAAAGCAATGATAAATTCTGAAACAGGCGAAAAAACAGAATTTGAGATTGAGAAGAAAAGTCAGGTTATTTCGAAAGAAACGAGTGAAAAAGTCTTAAGTATGATGGAGTCAGTTGTTTCTGAAGGAACAGGAAAAAATGCAAAAGTTGCAGGATATAGAATAGGGGGAAAAACAGGAACTTCTGAAGACGGTGTAAATACAGGAAAATATGTTACATCTTTTTGTGGAGTAGCACCTATTGATGATCCACAACTTGTGGTTTTAGTTACTTTATATAATCCAACTGGAGAGGGGGGACACCATCTAGGTGTATGTTAATAGAAGTTTTATAATTAAATACAGAAAAAAAGAGTAAAAATTCAACAGCAATCAAAAAAGACATAAAAAATAATAACTATATTTATTACTATATTTTGAACAATAAAATTGTTTTTAGAAAGTTTTACTCTTTTTTTTCTAAATTAAATAGGTTATTATTGACAATACAGGTAAAAATATAATATAATTTTATATATTATAAGAAGGGAGAAGATGGTTATTAATTATGAACAATAATACTAAATTAGAAATAGCAAGTGAAATTATGTCAGCTAAAATTGCAAAAACTTCAAGAGAAATTAATGAAGCAAAAGAAGAAAAAATAAAAATTTTGATGCAAGAAAGAACCAAAATGTACCAATTTGATAAAAAAATTATAGATAAAATAATTAATGTATATGGACCAGAAGTAAAAGGAGAAAATATCAATGAATGAAGAAGAAGTTTTAAAAAAGTATAAACTTACAGAAGAAGAACATAATGAATATTATGATATCATAAAAAGAATATATGTTAGTGGAAAAACTCCACAAAACAATCCTATTGCTGTAATAGTTGGTGGACAAACTGGTGCAGGAAAAAGTGGAATTTTAGGATATTCTTCAAGAATGTTTGAAGATAATAATGTTATAATAATAAATAGTGACGAAATAAAACCATTTCACCCACAAAGTGACGAAATAGCAAGATTATACCCACAATTATATACAAAAATTACTGATCAAGAAAGTAATACATGGACAAGCAGACTATTTGAAGAATTAAGAAGAGAAAAATATAATATTATATTTGAAGGAACAATGAAAAATAACAGAATTGCAGATGAGTCAATTACAGAATTAAAAAAACTGGGATACACAGTAGTAGTTAGAGGAATTGCTGTATGTGATTTAGAAAGCAGAATATCAATTTTAGAAAGATATGAAGGGCAAGTAGCAACAAAAGGATGGGGAAGACTAGTTGTACCAGAACATCATAACCAAACATATGCAGGAATGCCTAATACAATAGAATATATAGAAAAAAATGGAATGTATGATGTATTAGAAATATATGTACGAGGAGAAATACCAAGTGAACCAATACTTGTTTATTCAGTACATAATAGAGAAAATGAAAAATTTATAAAAAAAGTATTAGAAGATAAAAAATATGTTTCAAAAATACCAAGAAAATTTGGATATAAAAATGCAAAAAGTGCAATAAATGGTTCAAGAGAAGAAGAATATAGATATGTTTTACCAGATTCTAGAAAAAGACTAAGAAAAGTTCTAGATTCAATGAACAAAAGAAAGGCATCTGATGTGGAAAAAACAATGATAATGGATGTTTTTAAATTAGTAGAAGGAATAAAAAAAAAAGTAAATAAAGAAGAGGTATCAAGATAATATAAAAAAGCCGAGAAATCGGCTTTTTTATATACTAGGAAAGTTTTCTGAACTTCCTATAATAGAAATATGTTGCACAGAAATTTGCTTTGCAAATTTCGCACACGAACAAAGATGCGAACTTTAAAATGTTCTAATAAGTGCCAATGTTATTAATGCCCGCTTTTGCTCTTATATATAAAAATAAAAAATATTGGTATAAAATATTGCATTTTTTAATATTGTTAAAAAGAAAAGGAGGGACATATTATGATGGGAGAAAAAATATATGAAATAGATAATAAAAAATATAAAGTAATATCAAAATGTGTAGATAATCCAAGCAATATTGAAAAACTATATGATGTTTTATGCGAATTTGTATTGTCAAAATTAAATGGAAGTGTAAAAGATGAATGAAAAATATAAAGTAGCAGCATATTTAAGATTGTCACAAGAAGATGGAGATAAAGAAGTAAGTGATAGTATAATTAGTCAAAAAAATATTATAAATAAAAAGGTGGAAGAATTAGGAAAAGAATTTTATATAGTAGATTATTATATAGATGATGGGTATACAGGACTTAATACTGATAGACCAGCTTTTCAAAAGATGTTAGTAGATTTAGAAAATGGAATAATAAACACTATAATTACCAAAGATTTATCAAGATTATCAAGAAATAGTTTTGAAGCAAATTATTTTATAGAATTATATTTTCTTGAAAGAAATACAAGATACATATCTGTTTTAGATAATGTAGATACTGGAGTAAAAAATTCTAATAATGATATGATACAATTTAGAACATTAATAAATGATTGGTATAGTAGAGACATATCAAGAAAAATAAAATCTAGTGTATGGGCTAGAAAAGAAAAAGGTATGTTTTTAGGAGCAATAGCTCCATATGGATATATGAAAAATAAGCAAGATAAACATATATTAGAAATAAAAGAAACTGAAGCTATAGTTGTAAAAAAAATTTTTGAAGAATTTAGTAAAGGCAAATCTATTAAAGATATAAGAAGAGAATTACAAGAAAGTAAAATTCCTAGTCCATCAAATCGGAAAATTTAATGGAGAAGAAAGATTCTGTTGGAGAGAAGAGACTTTAAGAAAAATATTAAGTAATAAAGTATACATAGGACATTTAGAATATGGTAAAAGAATAAATTTAAGCTATAAATCTAAAAAAGTAAAATATGTACCACAAGATGAATGGAAAATTATTTATAATACACACAAACCAATAATAACAGAAGAATTATTTAATAAAGTTCAAAAAATGCGTTCAATAAATAGAAATATAAAAAAAAGAAAACATGAATGGAAATTAAATGGAATTGTAATATGCAAGGAATGTGGTGCAAAAATGACAATGAAAGTTGAATATAAAAAAAATAGTGCAAATGAAATAAAATCAAAAAATATATGTTGTTTAAATGGACTAAAAATATATAAAGGAAGAGAATGCATAAGAAAAAGCAAAGGAATTAAAGAAAAAATACTTAATGATATTATTTATAAAAATATAGAAGAAACCTTAAAACGAATAATAAATAAAGAAATACTAAAAAGTTTAATAATTAAAAAAATTTATAATAGCACGTATAAAAAATATGAGATAAAAGAGCTTTTAAAAGAATTAAAAAAAATAGAAGAAGATATTAAAGAACTATATATTGATTATAAAAATGATTTGTTAGAAAAAGAAGATTATAAAAAATTTCAAAAAGAAAAGATAAATCAAAAATATTTATTAAAAAAACAAATAAAAATATTAGAAATACAACATAAGAACATTTTTAATGAAGAAAAAATAATTAATATTATTGAGGATTTATTAAATATGAGAGGAATAGAAAAAGATATTATAATAGAAATCATTAATAATATACAAATAGATATAGAAAATAATATTTATATAATGTATAAATATAATATCTTTGAAAAATTGTGACAAAATGAAAGAATATAGAGCAGGAATATATTTGAGATTATCAAGAGAACATCCAGAAGAAAATAATAGCATTGAGGCACAAAGGGAAATTGTAACTAATTATGCAATAAAAAATGGATATAAAATAATTGAAGAATACGAAGATAATGGTTATTCTGGAATATTAGATTCAAGACCAGGACTAAATAGAATGATGCTTGATATATCAAGAGGATATATCAATATGGTTATAGTAAAGGATATTAGTCGTTTAACTCGTGATAAAAATAAAACAGGATGGTACACGGAAAAATTTTTCCCAGATAATGATGTAAGGTTTATTTCAGTTACAGAATTTTTAGATAGTGGAGAAAGGTATGAAATAGATGATACAATAATGTTACGAGGAATAGCAAATCAATATTACATTGCAGATATATCAAAAAAAGTAAGAGCAAATAAAAAAGCAATGAGGGATAATGGACAATATGTTGAACATTATACACCTTATGGATACAAGAAGAAAAAAGATGATAAGCATCAAATTGAAATAGATGAAGATGTGGCAGAAAACATAAAAATGATATTTGATATGTATATACAAGGAAAAACAGGCTCACAAATTGCAAACTTTTTAAATGATAAAAAAATAAAAAATCCTAGTAGATATATGAAAATGAAAAATGCAAGTAAAAAATGGAGTCCAGAAACTATAAATACAATTTTATCAAATCCGTTTTATTGTGGTAATACGGTAACAAACAAGTATATAACAAATTATATGAAAAAAACTTGTAAAATAAATAAAGATAGAAAATCTTGGATTATAAAAGAAAATACACACGAGGCAATAATTAGTAAGGAACAATATAATAGAGTACAGGAAATAAAAGACAATAAACATAAAGAGAAAGGCACAACATATCAGTTTTTGTTAAAGGGGCTACTTTATTGTGGTCATTGTAAATCAAAGTATCAGTATAAATTATTCAAATCTAAAGATGGAAAAAAATATTTATATGATAGTGCAGGTTTTAAATGTGGTATGGTATATAAAAAACCTGAAAAGTGTAAAAATAAAGCATTTATAAATGAAAAACATATAAATGAAATAGTAATTACAGAAGTCCAAAAGAGATTAAGTTTTATTGAAGTAAATCAAACAACTAATAAAGTTATTGATTATTATAAACAGAATAGTGAAGAATACAAAAATATTAAAAATCTAAAGAATGAAATTGAAAAATTAGAACGAAGAAAAAGCATTTTATATAAAAAAAAATGTGATAAAACTATAACTATTGAAGAATTTAAAAAACAATATGAAAAAATAAAGTCAGATATAAATTCTATAAAATCAAAAATAGAAGAATTTCAAGAAAATCACAATAGTAATATAAATGAAGAAAGAATTAAAGGGATAATAGAAGACTATAAAAATGGAAAAGAATTTACTAATGAATTTTTAAAAGAAATTATAAAGAGGATAGAAGTTTATTCTGATTTAAGAGTTGAAGTTACTTTTAACCTTTAAAATGTTGAAATTTAGCAGTTTTGTTAAATTATTTTTATAAATATTTGACTGCAATAAACGGCGTATAACACAAGGAGGTGGTGTTGCAGCACCTGTTGGAGGTCAAATTTTTAGTGAAGTTTTACCATATTTAGAATTAGAAAAAACTGTTGAAGAAGAAAATAAGGATTGACAAATAAAATAAATGTAGATATAATGAAAAAAATAAAAAACGGAGTAATGTTGAAATGGAATTAGAAGAATTAAAAATTGAACTCAAGAAATATTTGAATCAGGATGAAAAAAGGTATGCTCATTCTATTGGTGTAATGAAAATGTGTGAAAAATTAGCTAAAATATATGGTGCAAATGTGGAAGAAGCAAAGAAAGTAGGCTTGATGCATGATTTAGCCAAAAAAATGAAAGAAGAAGAAAGCATAAAATATATAAAAGAAAATAAAATTAAAGTCGATAAAATAGAATTAAAGATTCCTAAAATATTACATGGAAAAATAGCTGCGGATATTTGTCGCAAGGAATATGATTTTACAGATGAAATGTGTAATGCAATTGCAGTTCATTCAAGTGGAACTGAAAATATGACTTTGCTTGCAAAAATTTTGTATGTTTCGGATAAAATCGATGAAACGAGAACATATGCGGATGTCGAGTACTATAGAAATATTGCTTACAAGGATATAGATGAAGCTATTATAAAAATAATTGATTATAATATAACTAAATTTGTAAATGAAAGAAAAGTATTTTATGAAGAAATAGTAAGAACTAGAAATTATCTTCTATTAGAAAAAGAGAAAAGAGAAGATCAATGTTGAGGGTATTAAAAAAGTATTAATAACTTTTTTAATACCCTCATATATTTTTTTATAAAATTCAAAATAGTTAAACTATAAATAAAGAAAATTATAAAAAAATTAAAAAAAAATTTAAAAAACTATTGCAAAATATAAAAAAGTGTATTAGAATTTAATCGTAGTGGAGAAAAGTGGTAAAAAGTGGGGTGAAATTTAAGTGCTTATTGGTGAATATGAACATACATTAGATTCAAAGGGTAGAATTGCAATGCCTGCAAAACTAAGGAAAGACATGGGAGATACTTTTATAGTTACAAAAGGATTAGATGGATGTTTATTTGCTTTTTCATCAGAAGAGTGGCTAAATTTCGAAGAAAAATTAAAAGCACTTCCATTATCAGATAAAAATGCAAGGAATTTTGTAAGATTTTTCTTAGCAGGAGCTACAGAATGTGAATTAGACAAACAAGGAAGATTTCTAATTCCATCAAATTTAAGAATAGCAGCAAAATTAGAGAAAGAGGCAATAATAATAGGAGTAGGGACAAGACTTGAAATTTGGGATAGAGCTACATGGAATGCGAAAGATGACGAAATTTCTGCAGACGAAATTGCAGAAAATATGACGATGTTAGGTATATAACTTTTATACAAAAGTTTATATAAAATAATACAAAAGATTAAATTACAAAAGAATTGAGAAAACAAAAGTAAAGTGTACAAAAGACAATATTTACAAAGGAAAAGAAGAAAAACAAAAGAAAAATATACATAAGTTAATTTTACAAATGATTAAAAAGACTAAAGAGATATTTAGAAACAAAAGATGAAGTAAAATACAAAAGCAAAAAAATACCAAAGTTGAAAAAATGAACAAAAGTATCAAAAATTTTATGTACTAATGAAAAGGCAGTAAAGGTACATAAGAAAAAAACGCTTAAGATAATATAAAGGCAGCAAAAGGTATAAAAAATGCCGTTTGCTGCTTTATTAATAAATTTTTACAATGATATTTATAGAGGTGAAGAAGTGGAATTTAAACATAAGCCAGTTTTATTAGCAGAATGTATAGAGGGATTAAATATAATTCCAAATGGTATATATGTTGATGGTACACTAGGTGGGGCTGGTCATAGTAAAGAAATTGCAAAAAGACTAAATAAAGAAGGTATTTTAATAGGTATAGATCGTGATGAAGAAGCTTTAACAGCAGCTAGTGAAAATCTAAAAGAATTTAGTAATGTGAAATATGTTCATGGAAATCATGATGATATAAAAAAGATATTAGAAAATTTAAAAATTGATAAAGTAAATGGTATATTGCTTGATTTAGGTGTATCTTCATACCAATTAGATGAAAGGAATAGAGGATTTAGCTATTTAGGATCAAATAAATTGGATATGAGGATGGATAAAACACAAAGACTGACAGCAGAAGAAGTTGTAAATAATTACAGTGAAATACATCTTGCAAATTTAATTTATGAATATGGCGAAGAAAGATTTTCTAGAAATATTGCGAAAAATATTTGTATAGCAAGAGCAAAAAATAAAATAGAGACAACAGATGAATTAGTAAGAATAATTGAAAATTCTATTCCAAAAGCAATGCAAAAAGATGGACATCCTGCAAAAAGAACATTTCAAGCAATAAGGATTGAAGTAAATAACGAAATAAAGCCACTTGAAAAAACAATTGAAGATTCAATAGATTGTTTGGAATCAAAAGGAAGATTATGTGTTATTACATTCCACTCATTAGAAGATAGAGCTGTGAAAAATGCTATGAATAGAGCAAAGGGAATATGTACATGTCCAAAGGATTTGCCATATTGCATATGTGGATGTAAAGAAAAAGGAATAGTGGTTAATAGAAAACCAATTATTGCAAGTAAAGAAGAACAAGAAGAGAATTCGAGATCAAAAAGTGCGAAGCTTAGAATTTTCGAAAAAAAATAGAACTAATATAAAAAACAAAAGTAGAAAAGAGGTGAATAAACTTTTATGGCATTAAATAATTACCAATATGGTACAAGCCCAAGAAAAATAGAACCTGAATATCCTAGAAGAAAAAGAACAAAGGAACAAATTAAAAGGGATTTAAAAAAGAAAAGAGAGTTAAATAAAAAAAGGGCAAAAGAGCAAGAAAAGAAAAGAAAACAAAGATTAAGACAAGAAAAAAGAGTACATAATAGAAATATTGCAATAGTTTTCATAATTTTTGCAGTTTTGTTGATTATAAGTTATAGAAATTCTTTGATTAATGAAAGGTTTAATGAGATTCAAGATAAAAAGAATGAGTTATCAGCAATTGAAAAATCTAATGGCCAATTAGAAGTAAATATAGAGGGAAGTCTTAATTTAGGAAATATTGGAAATGAAGCTAAAGAAGAACTTGGAATGGGTAAATTAAATAATGATCAAAAAGTTTATGTCACATTAGATAAGAAAGATTATGTTGAGTCGAGCATTGAAGAAGATAAAGGTAATAATGAAAACCTGATTCAAAAAATAATAAATAAAATATTTAAAAAATAGATAATTTATGAAAAATTCTTAAATTATCTATTTTTTGTATTAATTAGAGTGTTATTAAAAAGCATTTAATATCTAATAAGATTTATTAACATAAACTAAAAACAAGATAATGTAGGGATGTCAATCATTTTTGAAAATGTCTTAAAAAATTTTATTTATTAGCACTAAGTTT
>USGK01000029.1 GCA_900554175.1 uncultured Clostridium sp. | reverse complement strand
AATTAATAAGAGAGAATATTAAGAATAAACAAGGAGGGCACTAATGAATAAAGAAATAACATTTGAAGAATATATTTTAACTAATTTGCATCCAGGCGACTGGGGTTACTATATAAGATTAAAAGATGGCATAGAATATCAAGTTTATAAAAGGAAACCAAGAGGACAAAAGCTATATTATTTTATAAAAAAAGATAATGAAGAAATTAGACTTGATGAAGAAGTAAGAAAATGTTTTTTACAAAGTAAAAGAGAATATGAGAGGTATGGAATATGAACCAAAAACAAAAAAATGCAAATGAAGTTGCATATTTGAGAGAAGTAAATGAAGAACGAAAAAAAATAAATGAGAAACTAGATAAGGAACTAACAAACATAGTAAAAAATAATGAAAGTTTAAGCAATTATGAATTATGGATTAATAAAAAATGTGAAATTATGATACAACCTAAATACATAATAGAAAAAATACAAAAGAATCTGGAAGAAGAAGGATTTGGAACTGATGCCGTTTATGCAATTATAAAAAAACTCCAGAAGCGGAAAAGAGGAAGAATGATGTCAATAAATTATGAAAAAATAATAATAGAAGATATATTAAGCTTATCAAAAACAAATTACATAACGGAAATTGTATGCGATGCTGATAATAAAGCAATAAGTGTAAAAGAAGAGGAATGCTTGAAAATTGCTAATCAATTAAAAGATTATTTAAAACCTGTTATAGATACAATTTTTGAAATAGGTAAAAAAATATGCGATATATTTAATTCAATATTTGATAATTTCAAGTGTATGTTAAATAAAAAAATGTCAAAAAAAAGATTTATGAAATTATTACAAAGTGAAGGAATACAAAGAAATGCAATAAATGAAATTGTAAAAAATAATATAAAACCATATACATATGCCAGATATTATCAAATATTAATAAAATTTTCAAAAGATGAAAGGAAGGAAAAATTTTATGTATGAAAAGTGCGAAATAGAAAATATGTTAAAAGAATACTTAAAAAGTAAATCACAATTAGAAGAATTAGAAAGTAAAATTGCTAAAAATAAAGTTTTAATAAAATATAACGGCAAGAAAATGCAAGAAAGTGAAAATGAAACAATAGAAGGAATGACTCTTAATTCACCTACTATATCTGATATGCCAAGAGGAAAGACAAATAAAATAAATAGACCAACGGAGGATATAGCATTAAATTATAAAGGAAAATTAACGTACATAAATAAAGCGGATAAAATAAAACTAATAAATGAAAACTATATATATAATCAAAAAGCAGATCCATTAAGAGATTTAGTAGGAAAAGTAGATAGAATGCTAAAAGCATTAAATAATGAGCAAAAATTAATAATACAAACTTACTATATGTATGAACCTAAATGGAATTATGTATCAACAACTTATGTACAAGTTTATAATGAGCCTAGAACAGTAAATCAATTGAAAAATATTAGAGATAAAGCATTAGAAACTATGTTAGATGTAATAAATGTATAAAAAATCAAAAATTGGTTAAAAATTGGTCGGAAATTTGGTAGAAATTATATATTACTATATTATATAATTATACTCGGAGAAGGTTTAAGTAGATTACTTAAATAACTCTACTAAAAGGATACTCCCCTTTTATTATTTTAGCAGCTAGAAAGTGCTTTTGAAAAGAGCATTTTCTAGCATTTTATATGGATAAGAGGTAGATTATGGAAGAAGAATACAAAAGTAAAATCTGTATTTCATGTATTAATAAAGTATGCAATGGAAGTATTGAAAAAACTAAGAAGCGGAAATATAACAATAGTAAAATGCGAGATGTACAGGAAAAGTAAAACTAATACTAAAAATAATTTAAAAAGATATATAGCGGAAATGAAATTGAGGGAATATAGAAATGATTATTAAAATGTGTGCGAAATGTAGAAAAATAATTGAATATCCTAATAGGTATTGCCCCTAAATGTCAAGCAATAGTTGATAAGCAGAAGGAAGAAAGACAAAAGTTATATGAAAAAAGATATAACAAAACAAGGGATCCAAAGTTAGTTAAATTTCGTAAAAGCAAAGAATGGAGACAACTAAAAGAAAGATATTTAAGAGATTTACAAAATAAATATGGAGATGTTAAGTATGCCTACAAATGTGAAGATTGCATAGAAGAAAATAAAAAAGATAGTACATATAAAATAAAATTAGCAGAAGAAGTACACCATTTAGAATTTATTGAAACACCAGAAGGTTGGAAAAGAAGGTTGGACTATAATAATTTACGAGCATTATGTAATATGCATCACAATAAGAGGCACAATAGATTTCAACCAAGAAAGAAGGTACTTCATTAATAAGGTATATTATATTAAATAATATAAAATAATAAAAAGGAAAGGATGATTTAAAATGAATTATGTAGCAAACAGAGGTTACACAGATTTAAAATTAAACAGACATGTAGAAAAAGGAGCAGTATTGGAAGAAGAATACAAGAAAGATAACATTGAATTAACAGAGGAAAGAATAAAATATTTAGTAGAAGAAAGAAAGTTGTACATATCTGTTGAGGAAATATCAGAAGAAGAAAATGAGCTTAGTATAGAAGAAACAGAAGTAAGCGAAACAAATACAGACGAAGTTGAAGTTGAAACAGGAACAGAAGAAGAAAAAAACGATGTAAAGAAGAATACTAAAACTACATTAAAAAAATCTACAAAAAATGAAGAAAAATAATTAAAAAAATTAGTACTAGGAGGGGATTAATACCCTAGGGGGTGGGTAAAAAAGTATTGAACATCTAAGGGGTATCGGTGCAGGGGAGGTCATTGTAGAAAAAACTCCCCATAATTCGTTTCAAAGTAGCACATTTTTTGACTAAAATAAAAAGGCGGGGATATTATGGCAGGATATGGAAAACAAAGGGAACCTATAGACCTTATCATTGCTAAAGGGAAAAAACATCTTACTAAAGAGGAAATAGAAAAAAGAAGAAATAGCGAAATAAATATTGATGATTATAAAAATGTAAAAGCACCAAGCTATTTAAGTAAAAAACAAAAAAATGAATTTGCAGAAATAGCAACAAAACTTGTAGATATAGGAATAATGAGCGAGTTAGATGAAGATTGTCTAGCTCGTTATTTAATTGCTAAAGATAATTATTTGAAATTTACTAAATTATTAAATTCGGCAATAAAAAATAAAGCTTCAAAACAATATAAGGATAATGTAGAAATGCAACGATTGTACTCAGCGGACATTGAAGCATATTTAATACATCAAGACCGAGCATTTAAACAATGTAATGCATGTGCTGACAAAATGGGATTAACAATTACAAGTAGATGTAGATTGCAAGTCCCACAAGCACCAGAAAAGCCAAAAGAAAATAAATTTGCAAAATTTAGTGTGATTTAATGATAGATAGAGTAACAGAATATGCTCGCAAGGTTGTAAATAGAGAAATATTTACAGGCGAATTACATAGACTTGCCTGTGAAAGACATTTAAAAAATTTAGAAATTCAAAATACAGCAGAATTTCCTTATTACTGGGATGTTGCTAAGTCAGAAAGAATATTGGAATATGCAGAAACTTTAACTATTGGAGAAGGATTTGAAAAGAAACCAGTAAAATTATTGGGCTTTCAAATTTTCGATATGGGGTGCCTTTTTGGATGGTATAATCAAAAAGGAAAAAGAAGATTTAGAAGATCTTATGAATCCATGGCAAGACAGAATAGTAAAACTTTTAAAAATGGTATTAGAGGTACATATATAGCGGGATTTAGTGGTTATCATTATGGAAAATTATTTACTGCTGCAACAAAGAAAAGACAAGCAAGGCTTGCATGGGAGGAAATGTCAAAGTTCATACAAAGTGATGAAGATTTGGCAGGAGAAGATATTGCAAGTGAAAAAGATGGAATGTTTGCAGTAAAAGACTATAAATCTGTGATTATAGCGAATCAAACACATTGCACAATAGAGGCATTAAGTAAAGAAAGTGGATTAGATGACGGATTTAGAGCTATATATGCAAGTATTGATGAATACCACCAACATAAAACTAATCAAATTTATAAGGCTTTATATAATGGTACAAAATCACTTCCAGAAACACTAATAAGTATTATTACAACAAGAGGAGACAAGATAAATACACCTTGTTATGAATTAGATAATTATTGTTGCAATATTCTAAGAGGAATAGCAAAAGCAGAAGATTTTTTTGTGGATATATATGCTTTAGATAAGGGCGATGATATATGGGATCCAAAGAATTTAATAAAAGCTAATCCATATTTAGCTGCAAATGAAGATACATTAAATACATTAATAACAGATATGCAAACAGCTAAAGATATGGGAGGCAACGAATTAAGGGACTTTATGGTAAAGTCCCTTAATATGTGGGTAAATAATGCTGATGACCAATTTATAGACATTGACAAATGGAAAAAATGCGAAACGGAAAAAACATTAGAGGATATGCGAGGAAAAAAATGTTTTGCGGGTATAGATTTATCAAGTGGAGGAGATTTAACTACAATATCTTTAGAGTTCCCATTAGAAGAAGATAAATTTTATATTTATTCTCATTCATTTATGCCCAGAGGTAGGTTAGAAGAACATATAGAAACAGATATTGCACCATATGATTTATGGCAAAGTAGCGGTTTGATAACCATAACTGGGGGAATAAGTGAATATAAAAATGATTATAAATTTATAATTAATCATTTGAAAGATCTAATACAGGAATATGACTTGGATTTAAAGGCAATAGGTTATGATCCCCATAATGCAGATGGATTTTTAGGCGACCTAGAAGAATTTGGTGTACCTTTATTACAAGTAACACAGTCAGCAAGATTCCTAAATGATGCAACAGTAGATATGCGTTTAAATATAAAATCTCAAAAAATAGAATATGACAAGCGAAATGAATTATTAAGTTGGAGCTTTTCAAATGCAAAAGTGGTGGCAAATAGTTTTGGCGAGATAAAAATAGATAAGGAACCAAAAGCAAAAACAAAAAGGATAGATCCAGCAGATGCTTGTATTGATGCACATGTTGCTTATATGAAGTTAAAAGAAGAAGAATCAGTAGATGTTGATAAGGAAATGGAAAATTATCTACAAATGATGAACTGGAAGGGGTGAGTAAATGAAAATAAAAATTTTAGAAAAATTTAAAAATTCAATTAAAGCATTAACTACAAATAATACCAAAAATGATCAATTAGCATCATTAATAAATTTTTTAGGATTACAGGATACAGAAAAAAGCGAATTATCAGAAGCTACATATTTTGCTTGTTTGAAAGTATTAAGTGAGACTTTAGGAAAGCTACCATTAAAGTTATTAAAACATAATGATAACAATGGAGTAAAAGCTTGCAGAGAACATCCTTTATATAAAGTTTTAAATGAAAGACCTAATAAATATATGACTGCAACTACATTTTGGTCTACTGTTGAATATAATAGAAATCATCATGGAAATGCGTATGTTTTGATAAAAACAACAAAAATAAAGGGAGAAGTAAATACAAGCTTATGGATTTTGCCATCAGAAGATGTCGAAATTTGGTACGATGATAATAAAATTTTAAGTGATATTCCAGATATCTATTATAGATATACATGTGCTGCTGGAATTTTTACTTTTGGCTCAGAAGAAATATTACATTTTAAAACATCAAGTTCTTTTGATGGAATAAGTGGAATGTCTGTAAGAGAAAAACTAAGAAGTACAATTACAGGTAATAGTAAAGCACAAGAATTAGTAAATCAAATGTATGATAATGGATTTACTGCTAAAGCAGTTGTTCAATATACTTCATCTTTAAATGATGAAAGTGCTAAAGAATTTGTAAAAGGAATTGAAAAATTTGCTACAGGTAAATATAGTGATGAAGAAATTAAGAATATTATACCAATGCCATTAGGTGCAACATTAACACCATTAAATATCAAATTAGCAGATAATCAATTTATAGATGTAAAAAAATATTCCGCTTTGCAAATAGCAAGTGCTTTTGGAATAAAACCTTATCAAATCGGAGATTATGAAAAATCAAGTTACTCGAGTGCAGAAGCACAACAATTAAGTTTTTATATAGATACAATGTTATATATTATAAAACAATATGAGGAAGAAATTAGTTATAAGCTTTTAACTGAGGAAGAAGAAAAGGAAGGAATGTACTTTAAATTTAATGTTGCAGTTATATTAAGAGCAGACCAAAGTACACAAATAGAAACATTAAGCAAAGGTGTTTCTAACTTTATTTATACACCTAACGAGGCTAGAGCATTTTTGGATTTAGAGGCAAAAGAAGGTGGCGATAGATTGTTAGGTAATGGTGCTAGCATTCCTGTGGAATATACAGGTGCTCAATATATTAATAATTTTGATGGAGAGGAGGGAAAATTATACAAATGGATCCAGAAAACGATAAAAGAAGCATTGGAGAAAACTTTACAAAAGGTTTAGTTTGTAAGTCAGCTAGTGTTGAAAGTCAAGAGGTTACAGAAGAGGATTTAAAGAAAATCAATAAATTTACATTAAGCCCATTAAAAGCAGAAGAAGTTTTTACATTTAAAGTTATTATGGGAGATAATGAAACTGATGATAGAAACTTTGAGCCTTTTAATCTTAATGCTTTGAAAGATTTGAAAAAACTTTATATTGGCAAAACTATGATAAAAGATCATAGAAGAACAGCAGACAATCAAATTGCAAGAGTCTATGAAACAGAATTAGTACAAAATGATACTGCAAAATTGACTGGAGCAGGAGAAATATATACTCAATTAATTGCAAAATGCTATATGGTAAAAACCAATAGTAATGCTGATTTAATCCAAGAAATAAAAGCGGGAATAAAAAAGGAAGTATCTACAGGTTGCAAACCAAAACATGCTTTTTGTTCTATTTGTGGAACTGATAATACTAAAACATATTGTCCGCATTATTGGGGGCGTGAGTATGATACAGCAACAGGTAAGAAAATATGCTATTTTACTTTGGATGGTGCAAAAGAAGCCTACGAAGTATCATTTGTGGCAGTACCTGCACAACCTAGAGCAGGCACAACAAAAAATTATTGTGAAGAAAAAACAAAAGAACAAGAAGAACAAAACATACAAGAGACTGAAAAAGACAAAAGTGTCAAAAATCAAAAAAATAATAATGATTTAAGTAGAGAGTTAGAGCTAAGAATGAAAATGCTTGACTCTTTTATTTTTACACAAAATCAAGAAGAAAAGGAAGGTAATTAATTATGAATAAAAAAATGAGAGAATTATTAGCAAAAATAGCACAAAAAAGAATGAATGCAAGAGATTGCATGGATGGAGAAAATAAAGATTTAGAAAAAGCAGCAGCTTTAATGGATGAGGCTGACGAATTACAAAAAGAATATGATTTAGAAAAAAGATTGTATGAAAAAGAAAAAGAGGAAAATACACCATCTGAGGAAGAAGAAAAAGAAGTAAAAGCAACAAAAGAACAAAAAGATAATATAAAAGCTGTTGCTGAAGCTATCAGAAATATTGCTAAAACATTGAATGAGGGAACAGGAACAGAAGGTGGATACACAGTTCCTAATGATATAGTAACAAAAATTCAAGAATTAAGAGAAGCTAAATCATCATTAGAGGACTATGTTACTGTAGAAAGTGTTTCTACAATGTCTGGAGAAAGAACTTTTAAAACAAGAAAACAAAAGAAAGGATTTAAAAAAGTTGGAGAAAAATCTGCTATTGGTAAAAATGATGGTCCTTCATTCTCAAGAATTAAATATACAATAGAAAAATATGCAGGATATCTACCAATTACAAATGAATTACTAGAAGATAGCGATGAAAATCTAGTAAATACTGTTTTAGGTTGGTTAGCAGACGAATCAAGAGTTACAAGAAACAACTTAATTTTAGATGCTATAAAAACAAAAGTAGCAAAACAAATTGAGGCAGGTATACAGGGAATAAAACATGTTTTAAATGTAGAATTAGGACAAGCCTTCAAGCCTACATCAATAGTTGTAACAAATGATGATGGATTAGATTATTTAGATAACTTAGAAGATAAAAATGGTAGACCACTTTTAAATCCAGATCCAACTGATTCAAGCAAAATGCAAATTAGAGCAGGTGCAACAGTTGTTCCACTTGTAGTATTACCAAATGATGATATGCCATCTGAAACAAATAAATTACCAATGATAATTGGAGATTTAAAAGAAGGTATTGTTTTATTTGATAGAAAGAAAATTAACATTATGACTTCTAATACTGCTGTTGTTGGAACAGATGGAGAACAAATAAATGCATTTGAAGATGATTGTACAATCTTTAGAGGAATTGAAAGAGAAAATGTACAAGTTAGAGATGAAAAGGCTTTTGAAAACTGCTATATTGCAGTAGAAGAAACAGCCTAAATAAAGGAGGAATAGCTTATGGCTGATAATACAAATAAATACATACCTGTTTCTATTGAAGAAGTTTGCGACCATTTAGGATATGATCCTATAGAAGTAGAAGCGGAAGAAGGACAGGCAACAAAAAGAAATATTATTAGATTAATAAAATTTTCTAATTTATATTTACAAGGTGCCATAGGCAAAAATTATCCAGTAGAAGATGAAAGGGCTAAACAGATAGCCCTTTTAGTCATATCTGATTTGTACGATTATAGAGATTTAGATTCCAAAAATATTTCTAATACAACACGAAAATTATTGAATGATTTAGAATGGCAACTAAAAATGGAGATGAAGAGAAATGGCAATAAATAAACCAATAAAAATTCAAAAACTTAATGTAGAAACAGAAGAATGGCAAGATTATTATAATTGTTGTGCAGAAGTTAATAAATCTAGTGGAAGCGAATATTTTAATGCGAAAACTAATGTAACACAAAATACATTCAATTTTAAAGTTAGATATTTAAGGAGATTAGAAGATACCATTTTTAATAGTAGTCAATATAGAATTATTTATAAAAATAATATATTTAATATAATTAATATTGATGATAAACAAGAAAAAAGGTTAAAAATAACTTTTGTTGCTAATTGCATAACTATTTAGGAGGAACGAATGGGAATTAATAATAATATTAGTATCACTCAATTATCGCCCCAAATACAAGAAATTTTAAATGGCTATACTTCAAAAGTAACGAATAAAGTAAAAAATCTGGCAAAAGATACTGCTGCAGATTTAACTAAAAATACAAAGAAAGATTCGCCTAAAAAAACAGGAGAATATAAAAGACATATTACTTATAAAAAAACAAAGGAAACATCTACAAGTGCAGTTTATACATGGTATGTTAAAGATCCAGAATATAGATTAACGCATTTACTTTCAAATGGACATAGATTAGTAGTTGGTTCTGGAAAAGGAAATAAAATACCCAAAGAAATTGGAAGAGTAGATGGAAATAATTATTTAAGTAAAAATGTAATAGAAGCGGAAACAAAATTTGTAAAAGGAATAAAGGAGATAATTGAAAATGAATGTTGAAAAGTGGTTTAAAGATGGGACATCTTTTGATATTAAAGAATTAAGATATTTAAAGCCTCCGAAATTACCATATTTTTTATATACCAATAAAAAAGAATACAGGGGAGCAGATTGTGTAATTAATATTGTAGAAAACAATATTACTATTGAGAGATATAGTACAAGCAATTCTAAAATGGATCTAGTAGAAATTCAAAAAGTAAATGATTTTTTTGATAAAAATTTTTACGATTATGATGTACAAACAGAGTGGCTTAATTCGGAAGGATTATATGGGACTTTTTGGACTTTAAGTCCAATTGTAGAAAAGATAAGAAAGGAAAAATAATATTATGAGTAAAAGAACAAATAAAACTATTACTTTAGGTAGTGGAAAATTATATATAAAAGAATTTAGTGGAGAAATTCCAGAAAATAAAACTATAGAAATAGAAGAAAATCTAATAGGATATATCCAAGGTGGAGCAGAGCTAGAATATAAACCAGAATTTTATACTGCAGAAGATGATCTAGGAAAAGCTAAAAAGACTATAATAACAAAAGAAGAGGCTAAATTAAAATCTGGTATAATGACATGGAATGGACAAACATTAAAGAAATTATCTGCAACAGGTAGAGTAACAGAAGCAGGAGGAATAAGAACTGTAAAAATTGGTGGTATAGATAATAACGATAATAAAAACTATATTATTCATTTTGTACATACTGATCCTGTTGATGGAGATGTTAGAGTAACAGTTGTAGGAAAAAATACAGCTGGTTATACATTAGCATTTGCAAAAGATAAAGAAACAGTGGTAGATGCTGAATTTGAGGCTGTACCAAGTGATGATGAAGGAACTTTGATTATATACCAAGAAACAATAGACGAAGTTGCTTAAAACAACAATGATATAAATACTGGAGAAAATTATACTCCAGTATTATTTTTTTATTAAATAGAAGGAGGAATACCAATTATGTATGATATGACTAAGCTAAAAACAAGATATTTTGATATTAAATTAAAAAATGGAAAAATTTTAAATTTGGAACCACCAAAATTAAAGGTTTTAAGAAAAATTGCTTCACTAAGTGAAGTAAAAATAAGTGGAGAATTAACTGAAAATGATATAAAAAACCTAACAGAAGCAGTATCATTATCTTTAAGTAAAAACAAACAAAATTATAAAATAACATCTGAAAATGTTGAAGAAAATTACGATATAGATGAGATGGTAGATTTTATGGAAAATTATTTTGATTGGGTAAATAGTATTCAAAATTCAAAAAACTAAAATGTCCATATTATCCATCAAATGATGAAGATGATATGGACACAGGTTATATTGTAGAAACCATAGGGGAAAAAAGAGTTGCTGAATATTTAGGAATTACATTGTTAGAAGTAGGCGAATTAAATTTTGTCGATTATCTATTTTTTAAGCGTGAAGCGGTAATTTATAATTGTTCACAAACAGAAGAAGGTAGAGAATATTTAAGAAATGCAAAAAGATTAGAAGAAACATCTCCAGATAGAAAAAAATTAAGAGAAAAATATGGGAAAACAGGCTAATTGCTTGTTTTATTTTTTCGTGAAATAAGGAGGTGAATATAATGGCAAGTAAAATACAAGGAATAACAGTCGAAATTGGAGGAGATACCACTAAATTAGGAAATGCTCTAGAAAGTGTAAATAAAAAATCAAAAACATTGCAGAGTGAGTTAAAAGGTGTAAATACTTTGTTAAAAATGGATCCATCAAATATTACACTATTAAGACAAAAACAAGATTTATTAAATCAAAGTATTGCCGAATGTAAAGAAAAGTTAAATACATTAAAGGGGACACAGGCACAAGTACAAGCACAATTTGAAAAAGGGGAAATAACAACAGAGCAATATAGAGATTTTCAAAGAGAAATTGTAGCAACAGAAAACAAATTACAAAAATTGGAAAAAGAAACAAAAAAATTTGGCAGTGTTGGAGCTCAACAAATAGCAGCTGTAGGAACAAAAATGAAGGATTTAGGAAATAAAGTAACTGCTGTAGGACAAAAATTAAAAGTTATTAGTGTTGGTTCAAGTGCTGCTTTAGTTGGAATTACCGCAAGTGCAATAAATTTTGAAACAGCTTTTACTGGTGTTACTAAAACAGTAGATGGAACTGATAAAGAATTGGAAAATATAAGACAAGGAATACTTAATTTATCAGAAGTGACAGCAAGTAGTGCTACTGATATAGCAGGTGTTGCAGAAGCAGCAGGGCAATTAGGGGTAAAAACTGAAAACATAATGGCATTTACTGAAACAATGGTAAGATTAGGAGATTCTACTAATATTGCTGCAGGAGATGCTGCAACAGCTATAGCTCAATTATACAATGTAATGGGATCAGATATAAATACTGTAGGACAATTTGGAGCTGCATTAGTTGCATTAGGTAATAATGCTGCTACATCTGAAAACGATATTATGAATATGGCAAGTAGAATTGCATCATCTGGAAAACAGGTTGGACTAACGGAACAACAGGTGTTAGCTCTTGCAACATCATTAGCAAGTGTTGGATTGGAGGCAGAAGGTGGAGGTTCTGCAATATCTGCAGTTATAACAGAAATTGATAAATCTATTGCACTAAATTCTGATTCACTAAAAACATGGGCAAATGTTGCCGGTATGTCCGTAAAAGAATTTAAACAATTATGGCAAAATGATGCAATGACAGCAATTCAAGCTGTAACAAAAGGTATGGGAGATGCTAAGGCTGGAGGACAAAACTTAAATGTAATTTTAGATGATTTGGGTGTTACATCATTAAGACAGACAGATACTATGAAAAGATTATCTGGTGCATCTGAATTAATGAGTAATATGGTTCAAATAAGTAATGAAGCATGGGCTGAAAATACAGCTTTAACAAATGAGTCTGAAAAAAGATATCAAACAACTGCTGCTAGAATGCAACAATTAAAAAATACAGTTCAAGAGTTGTGTGTGAAATTAGGAGATATACTATTACCAATAATTCAAAATGTTTGTAACAGTTTATCTAATTTTGCAAATTGGCTAACAGGATTGAACCCAACAGCACAAAAAGTTGTATTAGTTGTTCTTGCTATTGTTGCAGCGATAGGTCCTCTGATAATTTTTATAGGAAAACTAATCAGCTCTATTGGTACTATTATGACTATTGTTCCTAAAGTTGTTAGTGCATTTAAAGCAGTAAAAACTGCAATGGTTGCACTAAATGCGGTTATGTTAGCACACCCTATAATTTTAGTGATTACGGCTATCATAGCAGCAATTATACTATTATGGAATAAATGCGAGTGGTTTAGAAACTTAGTAATGGGAATATTTGAAGGAATAAAAAATGCTGTAATTACAGTTTGGAACAATATTAAAGCAGTATGGGACGTTGTACAACCATATTTTGTAACATTATGGGAAGGGATAAAAGCAAGTCTACAGCCTGTAATAGAATCCGTAATAGGTGCTTTTCAAGCAGCATGGGAACTTATAAAAACAATATGGAATCTAGTACAACCATATTTTGCAGCTATATGGGATAATATAAAAATTGTATTCTCTGTTGTTTCTCAAGTATTAGGAACATATTTTAGTGTAGCTTGGGAAGCTATAAAATCAGTATGGGACATAGTAGTACAATATTTTAGTACTATTTGGGAAAATATAAAAATTATATTTAGTGTTGTAGGCATCGTAATAGGAGGTTTCTTTCAAACTGCGTGGACTGTGGTTAAAACTGTATGGGATGCAGTAACAGGTTATTTCCAAGCTATTTTTGATACAATAAAAGGTATATTTAGTGCAGTAACAGCAGTATTTCATGGAGATTTTCAAGGTGCATGGGATGCAATAAAAGGCATTGTTGGAACATGGCAACAATATTTTCAAAACATTTGGAGTGGAATTAAAAATATATTTGCTAGTGTTGGAAATTTCTTTAAAAATAGTTTCCAAGCTGCATGGAATGGGATAAAAAACGCATTTAGTAATGTTACATCATTCTTTCAAGGTATATGGAATACAATAAAAAATATGTTTACAAGTATAGGTACTACAATAGGAAATGGGATTGGTAATGCTTTTAAGGCTGTTGTAAACTCAATAATTTCATTTGCTCAAAATACAATAAATGGATTTATTAGATCTATTAACTGGGCTATTGATACAATAAATAATATACCGGGTGTAAATATTTCAAAAATAAGTGAATTAAATATACCAAGATTAAAAGTTGGTATGGCTAATGTTCCGTATGATGATTATTTAGCATTGTTACATAAAGGTGAAAGAGTATTAACAGCCAAAGAAAATAGGGAATATACAAATGGAAATGATGACTCTGTAAGCAACAGTAATATTGACAATAGTTTCAATTTAACAATTAATAGTCCAAAAGAAACATCTCCTGCTGAAAATGCAAGATTACTAAGGCGTGAGATACAAAAATATAGGCTTTCAAAAGCATAATATATAGAAACAATAGTTAATTATAATTGTTGTTTTTATATTATTTTTACGAAAGGAATAAAAAAATATGAAAAGAATTATTTGTGAAAATAAAAATAAGGATAAAGTAAAGTTTACTTATGATTTTCCTTTTTTTTTAGAAGCTGTTGATGGATTGCATTCTGTAATAGGAACAGTAACAACTGTTTCAAGTGCATTTGGTATTGGAGAGTCCTATTCTGGAACGAGTATTCAAAAACGACCTATAACTATTACAGGAATAATTAAAGATAATTTCCAAGCAAGAAGAAAAACATTATATAAAATATTTCCTTTAAAAACAGAAGGTACATTATATTATTATGAAAATGAAAAAGATCAAGGAAAAAAAATAACATATATTGTTGAAGACGTAGAGATTGCTGAAAAAGGTATGCCGAGAACTTTTACAATTTCATTGATTTGTCCTAATCCATATTTTAAAGATTTAGAAGAATCAGAAGTATCAATGGCAACATGGACGCCAGCATTTTGTTTTCCTATGATTTCTGAAGAGGATGTAGGAATTGAGTTTGCTACTAAAAATATAACAACAATGGGAACAATTACAAACGAAACTAATATTGATTTAGGAACTACAATACATTTTATTGCACATGGACAAGTTGTTGATCCTTATATTGTTAATATTGAAACTCAAGAACAGATGTCAATTGAAATTGAAATGGCAGCAGGAGATGAAATTGTAATAACAACTCATAGAGGAAATAAAAAGATAAACTTAATAGAAGCTTCTACAAAAATTTCAAAAGATATAAGATCTTTAATGAAATATGGAAGTAAGTTTTTGCAAATGCATTTTGGAATTAATACATTAAGAGCAGGAGCTAAAAGTAACGAAAAAAATCTTGAAACAAAAGTATATTATAGTAATGAATACGAGGCGGTGTAATATGGTAAATGAGAATATTGAATTATATGTATATGATAGGGATTTGAATTTTAAAGGTGTTATAGATATATATACTTCTTTAAGATGGCGTAGAAAGTATTTTGAAGCAGGAGAATTTGAATTACACTTACAAGCAACAAATGAAAATATAAATTTTTTTAACAAAGACGATATTATAGTAAGGGAAAATTGTTTGGAAGCTGGTTTAGTAAAAGGAATTGAAATAAATGAAGATATAAGCCAAACAGAATTTATTATTACTGGTCGTTTTTTATCATATTTATTATATAGAAGAATAGTAAAAAGTAGAATAAACTTTACAGGAAAAATGCTTGAAGGAATGAGAAAAGTGTTACAACAAATGACGCCATTTTCTATTTTAAAAATACAAGATACAAAAATTCCGAGCGATACTATTACATTTCAAGTTACTTATAAAAATGTATATAATCATACTAAAAAATTATCTTTAGCTTCAAATATAGGTTTTAGGATTATTCCAAATATAGAAAATAAAGAATTATTATTTCAAAATTATGTTGGTATAAATAGATCTACAAAACAAAAATTAAATCCATCTTATGAATTTAGTGAAGAATATTCTAATATAACAAAAGCTAATTATTTAAAAGATAGTAGTACGATATGTAATTATGTTTTAGTAGGGGGAGAGGGAGAAGGAAATGAAAGAGTATTAGTAGAAATAGATAATACCAAAAATTTACATGATTTTGATAGAGTTGAAACATTTGTAGACGCAAAAAATGAACCAAAAGGAGATTTATCTGATAGTGAATATAAACAGCTTTTAAAGCAAAAAGGAATTGAAAATATAAAAGATATTACCGAATCTATAAATTTTGATGTATATATTTCTGATTACAAAGAAAAGTGGGATTTAGGAGATATAGTTACTGTAAAAAAAGAAAGCTGGAACATTGAAGAAGATTATAGAATCACTGAAGTAGAAGAAGTAATAGAGGGCAACAAAATTTCAATTACTCCAACATTTGGTACACCATTAGCTGAAACATACATAGATGATGATAAATAATTAATGAAAGGAAGAAAATAAAATGGCTGAAAAAAGTAGTTTTTTTGACTCAATAAATAGAGATAGAGCTTATTACGCTGCTGATTTTGCTTCACACATGGCAGAATATTTTACGAATGGAATTTTTAATAATGGTTTAAAAGTTGTAACAAATAATGATATGAGTATATCTATACAATTGGGTTCTGCTAATATTAATGGATATAAATATAAATTAGATACAACCCCTAAAGTAATAGAAGTAGCTAATGCAGATGGTATATTAAATAGAATTGATAATATAGTCATCAGATTAGATATACCCAATAGGCAAATTACTGCCGAAATAATAAAAGGAGACTTTGCAGAGAATGCTATTGCACCTGTTTTAAGTAGAGGTGCAAGCGTATATGATTTAAGAATTGCTAAAATTAATGTACCTGCTGGGACAACGGCAATAACTACAGATTTAATTGAAGATACTAGATTTAATAGTAGTGATTGTGGAAATGTTATTTGTGCTGTTCAAACCCCTAATTTTACAGATGTGTTAACTCAATATACTGCATTATGGAATAAATTAATAGAGGTAAAAACAGGAGATTTTGAAAATTGGTTTCAAGAAATAAAAAATCAATTAAGCACTGATGCTGCGGGAAATTTGCAAATACAGTTAAATAATATAAAACAGATGCTAAAAATATCAGAACTTGTAGAAAAAAATGCAGGGGCTCATAATGCTATTTATAGAGGAAAAGATATAACCAGCAAATTTTATGATGGTACTTTATCACAACAAATTGCAGCAGGTACTTTTGATGATATATTTATTGGTGATTATATTATAGGGCAGACAAGTGGAGAAAAATATTTAGTAGCTGATATAAATTACAGACTACACATGGGAGATAATGCATGTACCAAACCACATATACTTATGATACCTGAAAAACTAATGGGATTTGCAATGATGAATGATACATCTATTACAACAGGAGCTTATGTCGGAAGCAAAATGTATACAACAAATTTAACTCCATTTAAAACAAAAATTAAAAATGATTTTGGAGCAGGTCATATATTAAAACATAGAAATTATTTACAAGACATAGTTACAAGTGAAAATGATAATCTTGGAGATTGGTACGATAGTGATATAGAATTAATGAACGAAACAATGATATATGGCAGAAACATCCTTAAAAATAACTCAAATAACAGTCATAATATGCCTGATAATAATACTATAGATAATTCACAATTATCATTATTCAGATTAAGGCATGATTCAATTGTTGGATTCGATGATTCTGGTAGAAATTGGTACTGGTTAAGAGATGTCGTTTCTTCTACGAAATTCGCTATTGTCGGCTTCACTGTAAGTGTTACCGATGGAATTGCTTCGAATGTCGGCGGTGTTCGTCCGGCTTTCCTTATCGTATAATCTTAAATCAGACAGGGGTTTAGCCCCTGTCATTAATTAGTAATAAAGAAAATCGAAAGATTGGGAAGTTTTAAAGAAGAAAATAGCAAAAAATAAAGATAATATCTATAAATTTTATAGAAATCAAATAAATAAATTAACTGATAGTGTAATAGAACTTGCAATGGGGAGATATATGAAAAAAATTAGGAAAAACAGTACAAATCATAGAGAGAGTTATATATAAATGGTAAAAAAATTAATAAGTAGGAGGAATCTAAATGTCTCAAATAATCAGAGAATTTTTTTTTAATGTAAATTTTCAAGAAGATAAATTTGAAAGAGCGGACGGAAATACAGAAGTTATTACAATAGTAGAAAATGATAATAAGTCTACTAAATTCAAGTTTGATTTTGAAGAAGAAATACAAGATGGTACTAATATATTAGTAAAAATAAAACATAATACAGGATTTGTAAAAGACTATGTATTATGTATTGAAAATAAAAAAGCAGAATTAACTTTAACAAATAGTATTATAGTGGCGGGAACTTTAAAAATGACTATATCATTAATAGGGGAAGATAACGAAATATTAACTCCTACACAATTTCAAAATAAAATATTAGTAAGAGAAGCAATAACAGGAAAAATGCCAATACCAGAGGATGATTCTAGATTATTAGAAGGACTAATATCACAAGTAAATGTATTGAAAGCAGGAACAAAAAAAACAATAGAACAAGCAAAAGAGGCAACAGAAAAAATTAATGAGGTTATTAAAAATGTAAAAAGTGAAATAGATGAATCGCACAATGTTATTACCGAAATGCAGAATAAATCCAAAGAAACGGATTCTAAATTATCAGAATTAGAAAATAGTAAAGTAAATAAAATAGACGGAAAAC
>USGK01000028.1 GCA_900554175.1 uncultured Clostridium sp. | reverse complement strand
AAATTCAATCATATTATTTGAACGAATTTGTTTCACATCATTGACTAACATACAATTTATTATTGTATCTTTTTTGTTATGTATTGAAATAATTTTCATTTTAGTGTATATTATAAATGAAAAAAATTTTAGAAAAATTACTTTTGCTTCTTTTTGTTTTTATTGAATAAATTGAACAAAGTATATCAAAGTAGGAAAATGTGTTTAATATGTTGAATTATATTGTTAATGAGGGAGGAATTTATTTATGAACCAATATACATATTTTGTTTTAGGGATATTGTTAGGCTTAGGATTAGCAGTATACTTTTTTATGGATAGGGAAGAAAAAATAGAAAAGAGGATTGCATTAGATCAAAAAATTTATTCAACTAAAAGACTAGATATAACAATGGAAAATGTTGTTGAAAAAATAAATAGAAAAATAAAGGAAAATAAAAGAGTATTAACAGAGGAAGAGAAAAATGAAATAATTGAACAATGCTATAAAGAAAAATTTTATCTAGGAAATCATAATGAAGTTAATAATTTGGAATAATAAATAAAGATTAAAAATAATAAGATTAGATAATAAGGAATGAAAGTGATTATGAAAAATAAGAAAATACTAATTATAAGTTTAATAGGAATAATACTGATAATTGCAATTACAGTGGGGATATTTATAGTTAACAAAAATGAACTTAAACCTGAAGATACATTAAATAATTATATATCGCTAATAAATGAAAAGAAATATGAAGAGATGTATGAATTAATTTCGGAAAGTTCGAAGTCAAAAATATCACTAGATGACTTTATAAAAAGAAATAAAAAGATTTATGAAGGAATAGATGCATATGACTTAAAAATTGAATTGAAAGATAAAAATAAAGAAGATAATGCATATAGAATTTCATATAATGAAACTATGTCGACTTCAGCTGGAATTGTAACATTTTCAAACGAAATGAAATTATTAAATGAAAATAAGACATACAAAATAGATTGGTCTTCTAAATTAATTTTTCCTGAATTAAATGATACAGATAAGGTTGTAGTTGATACACTAGCATCTAAAAGAGGAGAGATTATAGACAGAAATGGAGCAAAACTTGCTGAAAATGGTAGTATATCTAGTGTAGGAATCGTACCTGGAAAATTAGGAGAAAATAAGGAAAGAAATTTAGAAAATATCTCTAATTTGACAGGGGTATCATTAGAATATATTAACAAACAATTATCAGCATCTTATGTTAAAGATGATACTTTTGTACCTATAAAGAAAATATCAAAAGATAATACAGAATTGAAAAATCAATTGTTACAAATACCAGGAATTAAAATATCGAGTGAAAGTGCAAGAGTATATCCATTAGGAGAGGAAGCGGCACATTTAATTGGTTATGTTCAAAAAATAAATGCTGATGAACTAAAAACCAAAGAAGGTAAAGGTTATAATTTAAATAGTATAATAGGTAAATTAGGGTTGGAACAAGCTTATGAAGATACTTTAAGAGGGATAGATGGAACTGAAATTTATATAGTTGATGAAAAAGAAAAAAAATTAAAAACATTAGCAAAACAAGATAAAAAAGATGGGACAGATGTTAAATTGACAATTGATAGTAACATTCAAAAAAATTTGTATAATCAAATGAAATCAGATAAAGGTTTTTTTGTTGTAATGAATCCTACATCAGGAGAGCTATTAGCAGCGGTAAGCACACCATCGTATAATTCGAATGATTTTGTATTAGGAATGACAACATCAAAATGGGAAGAAGTTAGAAATGATGAAAACAAACCTTTGTATAACAGATTTTTACAAAGTTACTGTCCTGGTTCAACATTTAAACCAATTACAGCAGCAATAGGCTTAACAACGGGGAAAATTAGCTCGGAAACAACATTTAGCTATTCAGGTTTAAAATGGCAAAAGGATTCAAGTTGGGGGAATAACTACGTTACTACATTGACAGCATATAATGGAAATAAAAATATCTCAAATGCATTAATACATTCAGATAATATATTCTTTGCTCAAGCTGCAATACAAATTGGAAAAGATGAATTTTGTTCTAGTTTGGATAAAATAGGATTTAACGAAGAAATAGATAAATTAATAAATTTTCCATTATCATTTAATAAATCACAATATTCGAATTCTGAAAAAGAAATTCTAACAGAAAAGAAAATTGCAGATTCAGGATATGGTCAGGGAGATATTTTGGTAAACCCAATACATATGGCATCTATATATTCAGCTTTCGTTAATAGTGGAAATATGATAAAGCCATACATAGAATACAAAAAAGAAAACGAAAAAACATATTTAAAAGAAAATGTTTTTAAGTCAGAAGCAGCTAATATTGTAAAAAATGATTTAATACAAGTTGTAGAGAATCCTGAAGGAACAGCAAATGATATGAAATTAAATGGAATAACAATAGCTGGTAAAACTGGAACGGCAGAATTAAAAAAATCAAGTACAGATACTGAAAGTGGAACTTTAGGATGGTTTGATTGTTTTACTATTAATAAAACTGGAAATGATATACTTATTATAAGTATGGTTGAAAATACTCAAAAAAATAATAATGGTGGAAGTCATTATTTAATAAGAAAAATTAGAACATTAATCAACATTATTTAAATATTTAATCTAAAAGTCTTGAAAATATAGGAACTATTATGATATACTAATATTTAGCTAATTGTTGAAAAGATAAGATTGTTTTTTTATTAAACAATTATTAAATGTTTTTATAATCTATTATTAAGATTATAGTTACAAAAGAATAATTATAAAATATAAAATCTTATTTAAAAACAGTTGCAATAATTTATTAGGAGGTTTTCTTTAATGAAGGAACTTGATTGGGAAATGGCACGGAAACTTGTAGAAAATTCAAAAGGTGGTGCTGTAGTAGTACCTTATGGATTTACTGAAGTGGGAGATTCAGCTTTTTCGGAACGCGAAATTGAAATTCTTAAGGGATGGTCAAAAAAGAAGAGAATAACGGAAATAATTCTTCCGGAGGGAATAACTAGAATAGGGAATTTTAGTTTTGCTAATTGCAAAATGCTAAAGAAGATTGTAATCCCCAAAAGTGTGCAAGAGATAGGTAGTTACGCTTTCTTGGGCTGTAGTAAGCTAGAGAGAGTCGTGATACCTGACGGAACCAAAATTATTAATGAGGGAGCATTTTTTGATTGTGGTAAGTTGAAGGAAATAAAATTTTCAAAAAATTTGACAAAAATACCACGTATGCTTTGTTGGAAATGCAGCCTTAAAAAGGTATATATACCTGAAAATGTTACAGTAATTGAAGAAGGTGCATTCGGAATGAATACAGAACTTATTAGTGTTAACATTCCTGAGAAAATTGAAGAGATAGCCTATAACGTTTTTTTGGGATCAAAAATCCCAGAATTTAGTGTTCCAACAGAAGAAACTCTACAAAAAATATGCAGAGCTGCTTTTGGAATTAAAAATATTAAATAAGATAATTAGCTAAAAAACACAGATACCATAAATTTTTATGGTATCTGTGTTTTGTTTAAAATTTTAAAATATATTAAATGAGATAAATTATACTAATAATGATGAACATATAGTATTTTTAAAACCTAGTTTATTTAAGCCCTTTTGAACATATTTATTCATCATAAAATATTTCCATATTGTACCATTTAAATAGTTTTCGATCATTATGACTTCAATACCTTTGTCGATTCCAATATACTCTTTAGAAAACCATGGAGTATGTCCCTCTAAATTATAAGCATCTTTAAAGCCATATTTGCCATATATATTTTTAAAATTATTATAAAAATATTCCATAGCCTTTAAGCTTTCTTCAGGAGTAAATATAATTGAACCAATGGCGCCACAAGGAGCAACTGTTCCGTCATTTTGTAAATTTAAATCTATTTCGCAGGGTTTAGCTCCAAATGCGTTATATCCTTTTGGACTTAAGCAAGATGTTAGTCCCCAAGAGTTTTCATTAAATGTTTTATATTTATTCATATTATCTATACAATATTGTCGATTAGCTTTGGTAGCATTTATTGAGTTTTTAAACCAATCAATATTATCTTTATCTTTTAGGCCTTTAAAATTTATCCAAGCATGTGAATATTGATATGTAAATAATGTCCCATAATATGTATAAATTATATTTTTTATATTGCCATAATCAGCTTGTTTTCTTTTAAAGTTATAATATACACTTGTATCTACGGGGAATGTAGGCGATGCAACTCCTAGAATGTATAACATTAATTGTTCTGCATACATATCCCAATGTCCCCAAAAGCCAATCTCTGGTTTATATCCCATATAAAAATAATTGGTCTCTTTATTTCTGTACCATTCCCAATTTATGTTTCTATATATTTTTTCAGCTTTCTCTTGTATAATTCCTTTAAAATATTCACCAACTGTAATTGCACCACATAAAAAAATAGCAGTGTCTATTATGGATATTTCACAATTCCATTCTCTTTTGCCTGTTTCCATATTAACAAAATGGTAATAGAATCCGTTTTTTCCTTCAACATTATTTAAGAATGTGTCTAAAGTTTTGTCTGCTCGCTCATAAGCTTTTTGATAGCTAATCCATTTATGTTCTACACCCACTATTAATGCAGCTAGTCCGTACCCAACAGATGCAATATTTGAGATATCCTTAGCTAATATTGTTTTGTCTCTTATAAGACCGTATCCATTACTTTGTTTTTTTAGGTTAATTTCTTTAACAAAGAAATTATAGCTTTTTCTTAATTCTTTTAATAAAAGTTTTTTTCCATAACACTTAAATAATTTCATAAAATCACCTTAAATTTATTATAGGAGATTTAAAGAGAAGAATCAATGTTTTTTTTTGGAAGGTATGGTTATGACTATTTTAGAGACATTTAATTATATTGTTACAGCAAAAAAATAATTAAAATAAAATTAATTAAAATTTGAACAAGTTAAAACATTTATGAATATAATATTTTGAATATAAGGAGGTATTTATGTTCAGAGGTAATGAAGTTATTGGAAATACTCCAATGGTTAAAATTGATTATAAATATAAAGGAATAAATAATTGTATTTATTCAAAATTAGAATTTTTTAATTTAACTGGTAGTATAAAAGACAGAGTAGCATTTTATATAATAAACAATGCGAAGAAAAAAGGAATTCTAAAAGAAAATATGCCCATAGTTGAAGCAACAAGTGGAAATACTGGAATCTCTTTATCAGCATTAGGATGCTATTATAAACATCCTGTATATATTTTTATGCCTGATTGGGTAAGCAAAGAAAGAATAGATTTAATGAAGGAATATGGAGCAAAAGTTCACCTCATTTCTAAAGAAGAAGGAGGTTTTATTAAATGTGTTGAAGAATCCAAGAAATTAGCAAAAAATATAAATGGTTTCTTAGCAAATCAATTTGAAAACGAAGATAATACAAGTGCACATTATAATACAACAGGAGAAGAAATTATAAATCAAGTTCCTATAAGAATTGGAGGATTTGTATCTGGAGTAGGAACAGGTGGAACATTAATGGGAATAGGCAAAAAGCTAAAAGAAAAATATAATGATGTATGTATAACAGCAATAGAACCAGATAAAATGCCAATTATTTCTGGTAAAAAAATATTAGGACAACACAAGATAGAAGGTATTGGCGATGATTTTATTCCACTTTTATTAGATAAAAATAAAATTGATAAAATAATATTAATAAATGATGATGATGCAATTAATATGTCAAGAAAAATTGCAAAAGATTTAGGAATAGGAGTGGGGATTTCTTCAGGGGCCAATTTTTTAGGAAGTGTATTATTAAAAGAACAAGTAAATGATGCTGTGGTTACAGTTTTTGCTGATGATAATAAAAAATATCTATCAACAGAACTTTTTAAAAAAATAGATGTAAACGAAGAATTAATATCAAATAAAATTGAATTAATAAGTTATCAAATAGTATAAAATATAATAATTTTAGAAGTTTTCTATTGAAAATACAAGGAAAAAAATGTATACTTAAGAAGTGTAATGTTGTTTACGAGTATATTTTAAGTAAGAGGATATAAATAATGATTGAAGAAAAAGAAAACTATCTAAAAAATTTATTAACAAATGAGAGTGGAATAAAAATATTAAGTGAAAGATTAAATATAATAATAGAGGATAAAGATTTTTATAAATATGGTCTTTTAATTCCAATAGTTAAAAAATTAATAGAAAATGGATATAGTAAAGTTGTATTAGATAATTTTAATGTAATATTAAAAAATGCATTAAGAGATGAAACTTTAGATATTGTATTAATGATTATAAATGTTCCAAATGGTAATAATATAATATCAAAAAATATAGATTTAATATTTTCAAAATTAGATGGTGAGGAATTAGTAAATTTTATAGATTTACTTGATGGAGATAAAAAAGAAAAGATATTGAAAAGAAATGAATTTTCATATAATTTATATAAAAAAGGTTTTATTAGGTCATCGACTTTAGGGGGGATTATAAAAGGTGATTTGTCTATTTTTGTAGAAGAAATCATAAAAGAAGTCTCAAATAGTAGAGAATTAAAAAAATTAGAACCTGGTACTTATAATGATGTAATAGAAACAAATGGATATGTTATAAAATTAGGAGAAACAAGGGATAAATTTGAGATTCCTTATCATCCAAATATTCTTCAGCCTTTATTAAGAGAAAGAATTACAGATAAAAATGGAAAGGATGTATTGATAGTAGAGGTTCAAGAGAAAGTGGATACAAAAAATGTAACTAAAGAACAGAGAGATGAATTGATAAAAAAGTTAAAAGAAGCTAAAATAAATTGTAGAGACATTCTGTATGGTAATATTGGATTGTTGAAAAAACCTAATAAAAGAAAATTATTTAATGGAGTAGGAGGAATAATTGATAATAAGGATATAGAAGAAAGAACTGCAAATCCAGGAGAGCCAGTTATATTTGATACAGATATGATTGAGAAAGATGATTAAATAAAGTTTTAGTGTTAAATAATAATGCAAAGTGAGTTGAATAAGAATAGATGAAAGAAAAAAGAACAGAAAGTTATAATAGAATAAATGATAAAAATTCAATAAAGAGAATTGGAGTATTTGACTCTGGAATCGGTGGTGTTACAGTTTTAAGAGAATTGATTAAAGTTCTTCCTAAAGAGGATTTTATTTACTATAGTGATTCTAAAAATAATCCTTATGGAGATAAAAAACAAAATGAAATAATACATATATGTGAAGATATAGTACAATTCTTTATAGATAAGAACTGCAAAGCTATTGTTATTGCATGTAATACTGCAAGTGCTGAAGCAGTTTCTTATCTAAGAAAAAAATACAAAAATATACCTTTTGTAGCTATTGAGCCAGCATATAAAATGGTTTACGATTATGCTTATGATGAAGAAACTTTAGTAATGGCAACTAAAGGAACTATTGAAAGCGAGAAATTCAATATTTTGTATCGAAAATATAATAATCATAAAACAAAATTATTGTCCTGTGTGGGACTAGCTGATGCAATAGAAGAAGGAAAAAAGGAAAAACAGAAGGAAATACTAGAAAATATTTTAGGACCATATAAGGGAAAAATAAAAAATGTTGTACTTCGGTTGTACACATTATCCATTAATAGAAGATGAAATTAATAAAACTTTAGGAGGTAATATAAGATTTTTTAATGGAGCATATAAACTTGCAAAACATTTACAAGAAGTTTTAATTGAAAATAATCTAATAGATAAGAATAACGGAAATATAGAGTTTTATGATTCAAATTATTCGGAACAAAAGAAAAAAAGATTTTTTGATATTATTGGAAACACTTGCCAAAATCCTACAAAAAATGTTATAATATAACAATCAAGTTTTAAGGAGGATAAAAAATGGCAGAAATATTAAAAGACGTATCAAGAACATTTAATGAATTTTTACTATTACCTAATTTAACAGATGAAAGATGTATACCAACAAATGTTAGTTTAAAAACACCATTTGTAAAATTTAAAAGAGGAGAAGAACCAAAATACTATGGGAACATTCCGTTCGTATCAGCTATAATGCAAGCCGTTTCAGGAGAAAAGATGGCTATTGCTTTAGCGCGCGAAGGGGGATGTTCTTTTATTTATGGTTCACAATCGATAGAATCGGAAGCTGAAATGGTAAGACGAGTTAAAAAATGTAAGGCAGGTTTTATTGATAGTGATTCAAATGTAAAAAGTGGAACGCCACTTTGTGAAGTATTAGAATTAATAAAAAAGACAGGACATTCTACAGTTACAATAACAGAAGATGGAACAAGTAACGGAAAGTTTATAGGATTAGTTACAGATAAAGATTATCGTTTATCAAGAGATAATTTAGATAGACCAATAGATGACTTTATGACACCAAGAGAAAAAATAGTTTGTGCGAGAAAAGGAATTAGTCTAAAAGAAGCAAACGATATTATTTGGGAAAATAAGATAAGTTGTCTTCCAATATTGGATGATGAAAATAATTTAGAATATTTAGTATTCAGAAAAGACTATGAAGATAGAAAGAATAATCCATATTCTTTGTTAGATGAGAATAAAAGATATATTGTAGGAGCTGGAATAAATACAAGAGATTATGAACAAAGAATCCCTGCATTAGTAGAAGCTGGAGTTGATATGTTATGTATGGACTCATCTGATGGATATTCTGTATGGCAAAAAAATACTATTGAATGGGTTAGAAAAAATTATGGAGAATCTGTTAAAATAGGTGCTGGAAATGTAGTAGATAAGGAAGGATTTTATTATTTAGCAGATGCCGGTGCAGATTTTATTAAAGTAGGTGTTGGAGGAGGATCAATTTGTATTACTCGTGAACAAAAGGGAATTGGTCGTGGACAAGCAAGTGCTTTAATTGATGTAGTTGCAGCAAGAGATGAATATTATGAAAGAACAGGAGTTTATATACCTGTTTGTTCAGATGGCGGAATTGTACATGATTATCATATTACTTTATCTTTGGCAATGGGTGCAGACTTTGTAATGATGGGAAGATATTTTGCACGTTTTGATGAAAGTCCTACAAGAATTGTAAAAAGAGGCGGAAATTTTTATAAAGAATATTGGGGAGAAGGTTCAAATAGAGCAAGAAATTGGCAGAGATATGATTTAGGAGAAGCAGGAAAGAACAAATTAAGTTTTGAAGAAGGAGTAGATTCATATATTCCTTATGCGGGATCTTTAAAAGATAATTTATCAGTTACAATAAGTAAAATAAAATCAACAATGTGCAATTGTGGTTCAATTTCGATTCCGGAATTCCATCAAAAAGCAAGAATGACAATGGTTTCAAATATAAGTATTAAAGAAGGAAGTGCACATGATGTTATGCTTAAAGAAGTACAAAGTGAAGATAATGAATAGTCTGAATTTTAATGCAATGTAGAATAATATGAATGTTAGGCTTATAAGCAGTCTGAACTGCTTATAAGAATGCTTAATTCTTGTTTTAAAAATAAAGGAGTTTTATAAATTATGAATAATGAAAAAGAGTTGATTTTAATTCTAGATTTTTATGGGCAATATAATCAATTGATCGCAAGAAGAATTCGTGAATGTAATGTATATTCAGAAATTGTTCCATTTAATACTAGTATAGAAAAAATAAAAGAGAAAAATCCTAAAGGGATTATTTTTACAGGTGGGCCTGCAAGTGTATATGGAGAAAATGCACCTAAATGTGATAAAGAAATATTTAATTTAGGAATACCAGTTTTGGGAATATGTTATGGAATGCAATTAATGACAGATATGCTTGGGGGAAAGGTAAAACAAGCAAATAAAAGAGAATATGGAGTTACAAAAGTTAAAATAAATAATAATTCAAAGTTATTTTCAGAATTCACAAATGAAAATGATTGTTTAATGAGTCATACTGATTATGTTGAAGTATTACCTCAAGGATTTGAAAATATTGGATTTACAGAAAATTGTCCAAATGCTGCTATGCAAAATGTTTCAAAAAAATTTTATGGAATACAATTTCATCCAGAAGTTAATTTGACAAATAATGGAATTAAATTATTAAAAAACTTCGTATATAATATTTGCGAATGTAGTGGTTTATGGAAGATGAATTCATTTGCTGAAGAAACTGTAAAAGCAATAAAAGAAAAAATAGGAGACAAAAAGGCTTTATGTGCTTTGTCTGGAGGAGTTGATTCATCAGTTGCTGCAGCTTTAATTAATAAAGCTATTGGTAAAAATTTAACATGCATTTTTGTTGACCATGGATTACTTAGAAAAAATGAGGCAGAGGAAGTTGAAGAAGTATTTACTAAAAATTTTGATGTAAATTTTGTTAAAGTAGATGCCAAAGAAAGATTTTTAACAAAACTAAAAGACGTTTCTGATCCGGAAAAAAAGAGAAAAATAATTGGAGAAGAATTTATTCGTGTGTTTGAAGAAGAAGCAAAAAAAATAGGAACAGTGGATTATTTAGTGCAAGGAACAATTTATCCGGATGTAATAGAAAGTGGTGTTGGAGTAGGTGCTAAAATAAAAAGTCATCATAATGTTGGGGGATTACCCGATTATGTAGATTTTAAGGAAATAGTTGAACCTTTAAGAGATTTATTTAAAGACGAAGTAAGAAAAGTTGGATTAGAGCTGGGACTTCCTGAATTTTTAGTATATCGTCAACCTTTTCCAGGACCAGGACTTGCAATTAGAGTTATAGGAGATATTACAGAAAATAAGTTAGAGATTTTAAAAGAAGCTGATTATATATTTAGAGGGGAAATTGCAAATGCAGGGTTAGATAGGAGTATAAATCAATATTTTGCAGTGCTTACAAATATAAAAAGTGTAGGTGTTATGGGAGATGGAAGAACTTATGACTATACTATTGCGCTAAGAGCAGTAAATACTTCAGATTTTATGACAGCAGAATGGACAAAAATTCCATATGTCGTATTAGAAAAAGTATCTAGTAGAATTGTTAATGAAGTTAAAAACGTAAATCGAGTTGTTTATGATATTACAGGAAAACCTCCGGCTACTATAGAGTGGGAATAGAGAGACGTCTAGAATAAAATTATAGTTAATAATGAAAAAATAAATCTAGTAGTTTTTGATATTATAAAAATTAATTGAAAAATAAAAAAGTGGTGTGAGATTATAAAAACCTCACACTATTTTTTTTGATGACATTTGAAAGTTCATTCTTTTTCTTTTATTATTTAAAGCTTGCTTTCTTTAATAAAACAAATAAGAAAATTTATTAAATAAGTTAACTCAACCAAAAGACCTAATTTAAAGGCTTGATATATGGTTAGACTTTTTAAGTGCCAAAGTATACTTAATGTTTTATTAAAAACCAAAAATATTCTCCAAAATATGCTAATAATTAATCCCTGTAATACAGAAGCAATTAATAAAGCAATTAGGAAGAGCAACAAATACAATAAAATAATAACTATAAGATGAAACTTTTCAACTAATTTTTGCCGTATACTATTAATTTTCTTAAACATAATTATAATTCCTCCTTGTTGTCTAAAGTTTTATAAGTTTGACTTATTAAGAAAATTATTGTACAGAAAGCATAATACTTATACAAGTATAGCATATTTTACATAATTTTACAAGCATTTTAATCTGAAATTAATTATTTATTACATTCGTTCATATAAAATTTTTTTTGAGCTAATTTGTCTTGAACTCCACGAAGTGCTTCACCGAATCTTTGAAAATGAACTATTTCTCTTTCCCTTAAATATTTTAAAGGATCAACAACATCTGGATTATCTCTACATAAATCAATTAGTTTTTCATAAGTAGCTCTTGCTTTTTGCTCTGCTGCTAAGTCTTCTTGCAAATCAGCTATAGGATCGCCTTTAACGGCTAAGACTGATGTTGTAATAATAAGGATATCTAAAAAAGTACCCTTAATGCTACAGCAGCATATGATGCTGTAATGTTAAGGCGAACAATAAAAGCCTAAAGCAGACAGCCATTCACCAAATTAAATAACCATAAATTTTATTCATAAAACCTATTTTAAATTTAAAACTAAGGAGAAACACTATGAGAAACAAATTTAAAATAGATGGATTATGGATACCATATCAAATTTTAACAGATAAAAAATTAAGAGATAAAGAAAAAATAGTATATTCGTTAATTATATTTTTTAGTAATAATAAACGGTTATTGTAGTATAAGAAATAAGTATTTGGAAAATTTACTAAATAGATCAACTAAAAGAATTTCTAGTATAGTTAATACTTTACAAGATAAAAGATATATACATATTAAGCCAAGAAATAATAAAGATGAAAGAAGATTATTTCCATTAATTACTATACAAAAATGTGATGGAGTATTTAAAGGGGTATTTATACCTATAAATGTATTATCAGATAATAATTTAAATGACAAAGAAAAATTTATATTTTCTATTGCATTATATTATAGTAATGTGTGCAAAAACTGTACTTTAAATAATGAAAATCTTAAAGAAATATTGGGTGTAACTAAAAATCAAATATCACGAATAGTGAACAATTTAAGAAGAAAAGGTTATACAATAAATGAATATATATATATAAATAACCATAAAGAAATTCTTTATAGAAAAATTAAACCTATACGCAAAAATGATGATACCTTTTGTAAAAAAGCTCTATATAGGTATAGACAAAAGGTTCAACAAGATATGGTAGAAAATGTTAATGTATTAAAAAGTAAAAATAAAAATTATAAAAAATATAATGGATTTCATAATTATGAGGGAAGAAAATACCCTAAAGAGTTTTTTGATGGTTTGTATGCAAATTTATAATTTTAAAGGAATATTAGCTATTTAAATAATAAATATTCCTTTTATTAAATTTTAAATATAAACAATATACAAAGTTGTTTAATTTTTATTTAAAATATGTTATACTGGTTGCAGTAAAGGAAGTGATAAATATATGTCAAAGAAAAGATGTAAACTCTGTAATAGAACATATTCATATTCATATCAACTATTTGGAAGAGGATGTTTTAATACAGAATGTAAATTATTAAATATAAAAATTCCTAAAAATGAAAAAGATAAAGAAAAGTATTTTTGTAATGAAATTGCGAAAAAATTTAATAAACATGGATTAAGTCAAAATAAAAAATATAATTTGGCTGAAAAATATTTAACGTTGGAATATTTAAATAGGATTAAATATGGAGATTTATCAAAAGAAAAGAAACAAATAAAAAAAGAAATTGATAATATTTCATTTTCTAAATCTATAAAGGAATCAGTGGATAAACTGTTAGACAATGATATAATAAATAGTTTAGATATAGTTACTCCATTTATAACGTTAAACAAAGCTTACAGACTTTATAAGACAACATTAAAATTTAACCAAAAAATAAATTTATTTAAGAAAGAATTGAAAAAAGCTGATAATGATAAAAAGATAGAAGCAATAATAGAAAAGTATATGCTTGAGGAACTAAAATTTATTTTTGATAGTTCTAAAATTGGAGTTCTAGTTTACTATCAGGTTTATTATGCTATGCAAGTTGTTGTTTGGGAGATAATAATTTCTGGTGGACTAATAAAGAAATATTATCTTTCATCAGAATTGTTACAAAAATCATTAACTGTTGATAATAAAAATGAAGAAGATTATTATGTACTAAATACAGATAGAATAAAGGAAATTAAAGAAGATGTTTTAGTACAAAACAAAATAAAAGAATTATTAAATAAATATTCAAATAATGAATTAAAAATAGAACTAAATGAAACTACGATTGAGGCTAATGAATTATTAGTGGAATTTGAGAGTGGAGACTTATTCTATTCCCTACATAATGCAACATTAAATATTTGTGGTGAAAAGCAAGGAGATAAATGGCATTTAAATATTATTTTAAAAGACAAATATGACTTTACGGATCCTAGATTAAAAGATAAAGAATACAAAAAATCTTTTTTGGGAAGTGTTTTAAATAATTGCGGTGTAGTATCACAGCAATATGGTGTAATAAGACCATACAATGTATATATTGAATTTGAATACAATGATTTTGAAACGAGGTGAATAGTAATGACCTCAAAAAAGACTTTTTTATTAATGGTATTTATATGTATTATTTTTTGCATTATATCGCTAGGTATGTTTCTATTATGGTGGATGCAAAGTGATAAAGAATCAGAGTTAAAACAAATTGGAGTAGGTAGTTCCTTTAAATATGATTCAAAAGAAATAATTAAGGACATATATGCATTTACAGGCAAAGAAAAAATATTATATAAATATTATTATTCTGAAGAAAAAGAAGATTTACTGATTGGAGAAATAAATAAATATGGACACTGGAAAAAAATTGAAGATATGGATAATACCGACTTTTATTTTAGTAGTGGCATAGAACCTGTATCCACAGGGTATATATATTTTGAAAATTATGATTATCATCATAAAGTTTATGATGAACACGATTATTATAATAATTTAAAATTGGGTGGAACAATCACACAGTATTATATTATTGGAGTAATTGATATAGATAATAATGTCATTTGGTATTATGAAACAGAACGGTTGATAGACTATAAGCAAATGTGATTTAAAATGTTCATATTTTATGGGAAGAAAGAAAACAGAACTTAGAAAAACTCGAAATTTAATAAGAAAATAAGCAGAAGTCTAAAATTATTTCTGTTTATTTTTTTGTTAATTTCAAAATATTTACAAAGGTTATTGACAAATAAACAAATGTTTGATAATATATATAAAACAAGAAATGAGGTTGATATAATATGGAGAACAAATTAATCGGAAATGAAAATGATATTATATTTTATACTGATGAAGATGGTAATACAAAAATACAAGTAATATTACAAAATGAAGATGTTTGGTTAAATATAGCTTCATTAACTAAATTATTTGAAATAGATAGAACTGGCATCACAAGACATATTAATAATATATATAAACAAGGAGAATTGGAAGAAGAAAGCACATGTGCAAAAATTGCACATATGGGTAATATGGGAAATCAAAAATATGAAACAAAATATTATAATTTAGATATGATTATTTCTATTGGATATAGAGTAAATTCAAAAAAAGCAGTAAAATTTAGACAATGGGCTAGTAAAGTAATTAAAGAATATATTATAAAAGGTTTTGTGCTAGACGATGATAGATTTTTAAAAGGTGGAAAAGTAAATCAACAATATTTTGATGAATTATTAGAAAGAATTAAAGTAATTCGTACAAGTGAAAGAATGTCTTATCAAAAAATAACTGATTTATTTATTGCAACTTCTATTGACTATGATAAAAAATCTGAGGAAGCAAATACATTTTTTAAAATTATTCAAAATAAATTGCATTACGCTATAACGAGTCATACTGCAGCTGAATTAATTTATGAACGAGCAAACTCAGAAAAAGAAAATATGGGATTAACTACTTGGAAAGAGGCACCAGAAGGAATGATATATAAATATGACGTAGCAATTGCCAAAAATTATTTAACAGAAACAGAACTAAGAAAATTAAATAATTTAACAACCCTATTTTTAGATTATGCAGAATCAATGGCTGAAGATAATCAAGTAATGACAATGAAAGATTGGATAAATGAAACAGATAATTTATTAAAATTTAGAAAAAAAGAAATATTGCAAAATTCTGGAAAGATTTCTCGTAAACAAGCTATTGAAAAAGCAGAAAATGAATACGAAAAATACAAAATAATTCAAGACAAAAAGTTTGTTTCTGATTTTGATAGATTGCTTTTAGGAACAGAAAATATTAACAAAAATAAAGCACAAGAATAACTGTAATCCTTATAATAACGGCGTTTTCAAAAATAAAATACACCGCAGTGTATGTAATCTGTAAAATATCTGCATATTAAACGACTAATAAGAGGAGTAGAAAGCTTGACTTTCTAACTGTTTATAGGAAAGTCTCTGCTTTCCTTATCCTGCCCTATGAATTTTGATATTTATAATAGCAACACATTCACCATTTATGTTAGGAATTTTAAATGCTAAAATATATAATTTAGATACAAATGATTTTAAAATTCAAAAATGGAGTGAACTTGAAAATGTAAAATACTTTTATAATTTTTTTAAGAATAAACAAAATGAATTTGAAGATAAAAGGTAACAAAAGATGTGCATTTAGTGGGTTTGTATTTTCTTAATGTTTATGATACAATGGTATAAATTTAATAAAAGGAGCAAAAATATGAGTTTAATAATAGATGTACCATATGCTGAAAAAGATAAAGCAAAATCATTAGGAGCAAAATGGAATCCAAATTTAAAGAAATGGTATGTAGATGATAGAAAAAATTATTATAAATTTGAAAAATGGATATTAGGAAACAAAGAAAATGTTTCTATATTATGTGATTATTTTTATATTGTAGAAGGAACTCATATATGCTTTAAATGCAACAAACCAACAAAAGTTATTGGATTTGGAGTTAAAAATTTCTTTGAAATATACGATTCAAATGAATATGGTAACGAAGATAATTTTATCTTTTATGATGATGACATACATATTGCTTCTCATATTGAACCATTATCAAAAGATTTACTTGCTAAATTGAAAGAAAAATACAATTATTATGAAAGCTATTCAAAAACTGTAAATGGTTCATATTTAGCAAATCATTGTTCAAATTGTAAAGTGATTCAAGGAGATTTTTTCTTATTTGGAGAGGTTGATTCACCTTTTTTTGTGGATAGCATAGAAAAAGCCAAACAGTTAAAATTATATAAAGTACCTTTAAAAAATGATTTGATTGTAGATTTAGACATTGGTTTTGGCTCAGAAGATTATTTGATTGAACAATATGCACAAAAATTTGATTTTTAGTATAAGTAGAATAATGAAAAATTGTAATTAATTACTATATTATAAAAAATTAAGATAGTATAAAAAAGTAAAAATGAAAATAAAAAAAGAAATAGTAAGTGTGTAGGTGAGATTATGGAAAATGTTATAATTAGAAATATTGAAGAAAAAGATATACCTAGTGTTGTTGACATTCAAATAAGTGGTTGGCAAATAGCATATAAAGGAATTATTGATGATAGTATTTTAAATTCAATGAATAGAGCTGAGAGAATAGAAAAAAGAAAAAAAGATTACAAAGAAAATGGATTTATAGTTGCAGAATTAAATAATGAAATTGTTGGCTTTTGCAGATATATTGATAGTAATGAATTTACACAAGACATATCTAATATAGATTGTGAGTTATTAGCATTATATGTTAAGCCAAGTTTAAAGTATAAAGGAATAGGAACAAAGTTATTCCAATATGTTACAGAAGAATTTAAAAGCAAAAACAAAACTAAAATGATATTATGGTGTTTGAAAGACAACGAGCCATCAAAAAAGTTTTATACAAAAATGGGCGGAGAAAGTATTGGAGAAAGAATATTTGAAATTGAAGGAATAAACTATTATGAAGTTGGATTTATATATAATATCTAACTATAAAATTACATTTATATTTCACATAGCTTTATTAATAATGAATTGCTAATATACATAATATTTTGCAAAAACATTGCAAAATCCTGCAGTTTAAATAGCAGTTTTTATATGATATATTATTACTATCAAATATTATATATTTAAGCAGAAGTCAAAAAAATGGCTTCTGCTTTTTGACGCACGTAAAAATAATATTTGTAATTTAGGTTTTATGAATAAACCAAAATTTTAACAATATTTATTTAAAGAGGTGTATATATTTGAAAAGCGAAAATTACAATATAAACATTGAATATAATGATAAAGATTTAAAAAATATTATGATTGAAATATTTGAAGGATATTGTGCAAAAAAGATTCTTGAAAAAAATTAGGTCGCCATTTACAACAGTACATTCTATAGTTATAATGTAAAGTATGAATGGTTGTCTTAACTTTAAGAGAAGGAGGTTAAATTGCAGGAGTTAGACAACATATATGAAAAACAGTTCTATGTTGGATTATATAAAAGATTATCAAGAGATGACAATGATGGGAAAAAGGAAAGTGAAAGTATATCTAACCAAGATAAGATTTTAAGACAGTACGTAGCTGATCTTTCTAAAAAAGAGCCACAAAACAGGTTTATAATTGTTAAAGATTATACAGATGATGGATATACAGGGACAAACTTTAATAGACCAGGTTTTATAGAAATGATCAATGATATTGAAAACAAAATGATTAATATGGTAATTGTAAAAGATTTAACAAGACTAGGTCGTAAAACAAATGAAGTACTTAGATATTATCAAGAATATTTTCCATCAAAAAAAGTTAGATTTATTACTGCAACAGAAGATACAATTGATACATATTACAAAGAAGATGATGATTTTATTCCTTTTAAAGCTGTAATGAGTGAACAGTATCCAAAAGAAACATCAAGAAAAATTAAAGCAGTAAAAATTGCAAAAGCAAAACAAGGTTTATTTCAAGGTAATACAGCTCCTTATGGATATAAAAAAAGTCCAAGTAATAAGAATAAGTTAATAATTGATAAAGAGGTATCAAGTATTATAAAAGAAATATTTGAAAAGTATTCAAAAGGATATACACGCACAGAAATTGTAAAAAGTTTAAATGAGAGAAAAATTATACCACCAAGAGAATATTTGAAAATAAAAGGAGTTTCATCAAACTCAGAAGGTTGGAAAGAAATTACAATAACAAGAATTGTAAGTAATCCTGTATATATTGGAACAATGGTAGGAGCAAAAACAGTAAAGCCAAGTTTTAGAAGAAAAGAAAGAATTAGAAATACTAAAGAAAATCAGATAATTGTTGAAAATACACATGAACCAATAGTAGATATAGAAACTTTTAATAAATGCAAAATTCTAAAAGAAAGATTTAAGAACAATAGAAATAGAAAATATAATGATATTTTTAAAGGTTTAATTTATTGTAAAGATTGTGGAAGTGTTTCAACATTGAAACATAAGGAAAAACTTACTAAAAGTGGTAAAAAGTGTGAAATTAACTCTTACATATGTTCTGAAGCGAATAAAGGAGTAAATAAAAAATGTAACAACACAAAATCTATAAGCAGTAAAAAATTATATAAAATGATAATTCCAATAATAGAAAAAGAATGTAAAAAAGTTTCTTTTAATGATAACGATATAAAAACTGTTATGAATAATTTAGAAAATAGTATTAATTATGAATGTCATAGATTTCAAGATGAAAAGCAGAGATTAAGTATAAAAATAGACAAACTAAATGAACAAATTAAAATTACATATAATGATAAACTTGAAAACATAATTAATAATGAAACATTTTTATCAATAAAAGAACAAAAGGAAAATGAGATTGAAAATTGTAAAAAGCAAATTGTTGACTTAGATAATAAAATCAAGATAGAAAAATCAAAATATACAATAAGTTATAATCAAATAAAGAAGCTATCTGATGAATTTTTAAATTCAACTAATATAAATAAACAGCTATTGTATAAATTGATAGATAAAATTGAATTTGATAGTAATCGTAATATAAAATTAAAGCTTATATTTTCAAATATAAATAGCGAGTAAAATATATATCCTTAAAATAACAGCAACAACTGATGCTGTAAATGGATAACCAGCAGCTGATTGTGGATATACACCTAATCCATGGTCCGTATAATATGCACTCATTCCAGAATTTTCAATTTCTTCAATTGAAGAACCTTGCATTAATTGATGAACGATTGTTCCAACCATTTCCAAATGAGCTAATTCTTCTGTACCAACATCATTTAATATAGCTTTAGAATTTTGATCAGGCATACCAAATCTTTGAGATAGATATCGAAGAGATGCACCAAGTTCACCATCAGGTCCACCATATTGGCTAACAATAACTTTAGCTAAACGTGGATCAGGTGATTTTATATTTATTGGATATTGTAAAAATTTATTATATGTCCACATCTAAAAATTCCCCCTTTCCCAAGGCCATGGTTCTTCAATCCATCTCCATTTATTACATG
>USGK01000027.1 GCA_900554175.1 uncultured Clostridium sp. | reverse complement strand
TAATAATTTTGTAAATCATTTACTGCTTTTGTTATGTACTCTGACAATATCTTATCTATGTCTGTTCTATTTGTTTGAATGCTTTCAGTATTTTGTGCTATTTTTTCAGTATTTTTATTTATATCATTTTTAAGCTCCGTATCGTTATAGTTATTTAAACCGTCTAATTTCTCTTTATATTCGTTAGTGAAATCATTGGTTGATAATTGTTTTCCGTCTATTTTATTTACTTTACTATTTTCTAATTCTGATAATTTAGAATCAATTTCATCAGAACGTTTCTCTATTTTATCCCAGTTATTATTAAGTGCCTTATCTATATCGAAGTTACTATCCAAATCACTTTGATTTGTTGTATCCCATTTAAATAGTTTTAATTTTTCTGTTTCTGTTGACATATTTTTCCTCCTAATTTTTTTAATTTTCTGCAATATAAGTAAAAGAAAATCGTGGAAATTTATTACTTGTTATTGCTGTTTTCACTCTAAATTCAAGGACACCGCTAGGTTGCAAGTTTATATATGCTAAAATACCTGATTCTTCAAGAACAAAAGCTTGTCTAAATTGTAACATCGGTTTTAAATCAGTAGAGATAGATACTGTTTGAATATTATCCGCCGTTAAATTACTTATCATTCCTTGTGCTAAACAAGTAACCATTTTTCCACATTTTAAAAAATTTAAAATTAGTCCACAACTCAATGTGTAATCATATTGTTTAACTTGGCTTAATATATTTTTTACATTTACAAAGCCATTCTCTAAACTCTCTAATTCATTCTCTATCTTATTCAAATTAGTCTCATTAATCGGTGTTTGCCCATTAACCCAATTTGTTTTACTATATGCCATTTTATCTTTCTCCTTTCAATTCTTGTATTTCTTTTTTCATTTGTTCTATTTGTTCTTGTTGTTCTTTTATAGCTTGACAACATACTGATACAAAACTATATAACTCTGCTCCATCATTGTTTTCTGTTGTAATTTCTTTACTATAATTAAAATCATCTCCAATAACAAATCCAATGTGTTTTTTTGCTTTATTATCTTCGTTTTTTAAGTTGTATTTATAAATATCTGTATGTTTTATAATATCTAAAGCATTATTCATTTTTTCAAAGTTCTTTTTCTTTTCTGCTAATGATAAAGTTTCATAGTCATAAGCATACACGGTATCTACGTATAATTTTGATTTATTGCCATCACTTCTTAAAAAATTTATATTTGTATTGGAACTAAATACACTAATTTGTCCTAGATTATATACTGAACTTCCACTTCGTTTACTAAATGTTATTTGGTTTGCATCTAAATTCATGTGTGCACCAGAACTTCCATCATCACTTGTTAAATTACTTGAGCCAATTTTAAATGCACCTATTTTACCTGATGAAGAATTTATAGTTCCTTGTATGTTTGCATTTGAAGCATAAACCGAACCGTCATGTCCTACTTTAAAAGGTGCACTTCCCGCATCATTTGAACCTGCCCAAAAAGCCCATCCTTCTCCTGATTTTCCACTAATTCCAACATTGGCTCCCACCAACATATTTCCATTTATTGTATATCCTGCTATTTTTCCACTCGATGCTGTTACATTCCCTGTTACTGTTGCATTTTTACATGTCATATTTCCATCTTTATCTACATTAAAATTATTACTTTTTATTGTTGCATTATCGCCTGTTAAATTTATCTCTTTTCCGTTTAAGACTGATTTTATTTGCATTAATTGTAGCTTCTTCACTAGATTGATTAATTTCTGAAATAATTTCATTTTTTCCTACCTTCTTTGATACTGTACTTTTTATTCCTTCTGTTGTTTGCTCTATTTTTGACTCTGCCTTAGATAATTCATTCTTTGTGCTATAAGTTTCTGCTACAGAACTTTCTATTTTATTAGCCCTTAACTCAATAGCACTATTCATTTCCGTGGTCGAACTATATCCTTCCAACTTTTTATTTACGGACAAATCAATTTCTTGTGCAGTTTGTTCTATTTTGCTTTCCATTTGAACATTAGTAGCAAAAACTTCTGAATATTCACTCTTTATAGCCCATTTTGCGGTTAACTCTGCATTGTAATTTTTTATTGTGATTGTATTAATTCCTTCTGATAAAGATATTTCAAACTTTCCTAAATTCTCTGTTGTTGGTGTTTCTTTTATTGTTCCGTCTTCATTTATTCTTCTTATTACCTTTGATTGTCCTTTTTCAAGTATATATTCATCATAAGTTGTTCCATTTTGTCTTAATGGTTCTTGCACCTTTAACTCATATTCTTTGGATTTACCATCTTTGTCTGTTACTACTATTAAACTGTCTCCTTTTAGGTATAAATCGTCACTTAAATATAAATCATCGCTTAATGTTAAATAATCAAATACAGTATTATTTCCTCTTATTGTTAATTTTAATAGATTTCCTTTAATACAGTTTCCTAATGATATTGTTTTCATTCCCGTTACACTATTTGTTAAATCTGCCATATTTGAAACTTTATCTGTTATACTATTTATATCTTGTTCGTGTTTAGTTATTTTTTCGCCTTGTTCTGAGGTTTCTTGAATTAAATCTTGTATTAATCCTTCATTTTTTTTTGCTATTCTTTCTACCTTTAATGTTTTCTTTTCTTCTTTTGTTGTAACTTTATATTTTGTTTCCGTTGTCTCAGGTATTTCCGCTTCCATATTACTTAATATTCCTGTATTAATTTTTATATTTGCCTTTAAATAATAAGATTTATATAAGCTGTTTTCTTTGTCTCCCAGTTTTATACAAGCACATGGTTTTAGCCACATTACACCAACATCTGAAGCTTCAAAAGAATAATATTCAAGTCCTTTTATTTGCTCAAACATTCCTTTTATAACTTTTTCTCTTTGAAACTCTATAAATTCATTTTCATCAAATCTAATTTCACATCTACCATTTTGTTTTATGCTTTCTTTATCAGGTTCCTCAACATTATCCTCTATATCTCCACGTCCTAACACTAATACATTTACTGGTCCAAATTTTTCTTTTATTGTTAAATCTGTTAAATATGATTTATCTATTTTTTCAGATGTTTCATCATTTATTTTATATAAATTTAATTTATTATCTTCTATAAACGCTGTTGTTAATGTTGCTTGAGCTATCTTTTCTAATACATCTCTATATGTTAATTCTTGTGCAGTAAAAAAATCTTCAGTAACATCTAAATCTGCATTATAAAAGTCTGTGGAATATAATTCTACATCACAGACTTCACACATTCTTTGAACTAGTTTTAGCATTTTACAAGGATATGTCAATTGTAATTCTGATTGTTTAAATGTTTTCATAAATCTTATCATTCTGTCATATCCAGTCACCGTTATTTCATCTTTTTTCTTACTATCTTCTATATCTTTTATAAAATAATTACCTAAATCTACATACTCGAACTTATCATTAATAAACAAACCATATTTAAAGTTTATATCTTTATCTTTTATTTCATTTGCATTTTTTACAGTAATTTCAACTTGTTTCATTATTGTTTTAAATAATTGTCCATCAAAACTATATTTCAATTCTTTGGCTATTACTTCTTTTTGTTTTCTCAGTTTCCAAATTGGTAATGCATTGAAAATATGTACTGGCATCATATGTATGCTTTTTACTACTGATTCCCCATCACATATACTTAATTTTACATTTTGTTGTTTGATTTTTTTAGTTATATTTTTAAATTCACTACTTACACTCATGTTAATTGTGGCCTCCTATCTATAGCTGTTAACATTACGGAAAATTCATTCCAATATCCTCCACATGCCAACGGACTAGACTTTATAGCTTGACCATTGTAAAAATCTTCTATGAATAAATCTCCTTGTTTATAGGAACCCATATCTTTTTCTAGAGAAAATTGAACATCCTCTAAAAAAGGATGTTCAAGCAATGTCTTTATTAAATTATAATCTTCATCTGATACTATTCCAAACTTTATATCTAAAGTTGTAAAGTATCCTATAAAAGTACCACTATAGTGTCCATCTAAAGCATTTCTACCAGTCCCATCACCCCATAGGGGTTCAGGTCCGGGGATCAATTCAACAATTCCTGGTACTACAATATTTTTCACTATTAATTTTGGTTCATACATACTTAGCCTCCATTCGTTGCAAATTTATTTTTATTTTTTATTTTCTCAAGTCTTTTATTTAACTCATATGAATCTATATACAAATTAAAATCAAAACTTAAATTAACAAGAATTTGTATTATTTTTTCAAGTAATTCTATAACTTTTTCATTATTTCCTAATCCCATTTCTTGATTAGCTTTCTTATATAATGACATTATTTTATCTTCAGGAGCTACAATTTCCCCATGATGCCTATTATCACCAATCATTGCTAATTGAGGTGTATTAGCTTTTACATATCCACCTTGAGCTAATCTTGGTAAATTTACCCTGCTTATTTTTCCAACACTTACACCTGGTATTAGGTTTATTACTCCTATCGCTCCATTTATTAAAGATATAGCTCTATTTATTGTGTTTTCAATAAGTGAAATTACACCGTTAATTCCACTTTTAACAGCATTAGAAATAGCATTTCCTATGCTTGTTCCCAAATTACTAAAAGTACTTTTTATTCTATCCCATACTCCACTAAAAAAACTACCTATGCTACTAAATACTTTTGTAATCCCATTATAAGCTTGTTGAAATTTTGTTGAAAACCATTCTCCAACATTAGAAAATGTATTTTGTATATACTCCCAGCATTTTTTTGCTGTTTCTTTTACCTTATCCCAATTTTTAATTAATAATACTATTATTGCTATTAATGCAGCTATTGCTGCTACAACTAATGTTATTGGTGATGTTAATACTGCTAATGCTGCATTAAATAACCATGTTGCTACCGTTGCTGCTGTTGTTGCAGCAGTACTAGCAATAGTTGCTGCTGTGTTTGCAATTTTAGCTCCTGTATTTATAACCCATTGTGCTGCTTGTTTAACTAATGCTGCTGTTCCCGATGCAATGCTTACTACAAAGTCTTTTGCATACATCAATGTTAATGCAATTGTTTCTGCTTTATCAGCAATTTTTGCAATTACATTTCCCAAAATAGCATTTTTTAATAATCCTAACACAGCAATTACTCCACCAGCTTGTTGTATAAAAGACATTAATTCTGCAACCTTCCATGCACTAAAAAATCCTAATACTGCGATTTCCATTCCGGTAACCACACTTTGATTATTGCTCATCCAATTTCCTATTTTTGTTAGAACATCTGCTAGTAAATTAAGTGTATCTACTATTAATCCACCTGTCCACTTTGCTATAGGTTCTAAAAAATTATTCCAAAACCATTGGAAAATTGGTTTAAATGCTGTTATTAATGGATTCAAAACAGTTAATGCTCCTGCAACTAAATTTAAAAATGCTGGAAGTAAATCTTGTACGGTCCATCTTGATAATGGAACTAAAACATTATCATATAACCATTTCAAACCATCTTTTATTGTTGTTATCAATGGTTGTGCTGCTTCTTTAACTCTATTAAAAGAATTAATAAGTGGTTCAAAATTAATATCTCCAAATATTTTTCCAATATCACTTGCTTGTTTTTTTAGATTATCTATTAAATTAAGTCCACTTGTATCTATGCTTCCTCCTGCAGCACTTCCACTAGAAGAACTATCACTATCATCTTTCTTTAATATTTGAGCAGTATCAAATGATGCTAAATTTTTTAAATCTTTTGCAGATTTTTTAGCACTATCTCCTATACCACTTACAGCATCACTTGCTTTTGATGCATCTGATGCTAAGTTTGAAACAGTACTTGTGCTATCATCTCCACCAGCATTTCCAAAAATCATTTCTGTAAATGATTTAAATGCATTTGCTAACACTTGAAGTTTTGAAAGTACCATATTTATTCCTTTTACAATAGGTGTAAAAATATTAATAAAACCTTGTCCTAATGCTGCTTTTAATTCATTAAACCTTAAACTTAATACCCTTGTTTGGTTTGCCCAACTATCACTAGTTCTTGCAAAATCTCCATTTGCTATATTTAATTTGTCCAATACAAATTTATATCTTAATGCAACTTTTTCTTGTTCAGACATTTTAGATGTTGTTTTTCCATATCCATTTGCCAATGCATATTGGTCAAGTGCATTTTGTGTCATTACAACACCTAAATCTTTTAAAGTTTCTGTTTCTCCTGTGAACACTGACTTTAATTTTGTATATGCTTCATCGCTTGATAAATTATAGAAAGAAGCAACATCTCCTGTTAATCCTGTTAAAGTTTCTGACATTGCTAATGCTGCCTCATTATTAAAATTAAATGCCTTTGCCATTGCTCCAAATGTACCAACATATTTTTTTGTTACTGTTTGTCCTAAACCAAATTGAGTAATTGCATTTTCAGCAAATTTATTTACTTCTGTATTCAATGTTCCAAATGTAACATCTACAACATTTTGCACTTCTGCCAAATCCGAACCTAAATTAATACATTCTTTTCCAAAATTAACTATAGCTTTAACAGAAAATGCCGCTACTGCTAATTTACCAATTTTCTTTAATGAGTTCTCTACGCCTGAACTTTTAATTGCATTTGTTGCATTTTTTAGTCCTTTGTTAAATGGATTTGAATTTAGCAATAATTCAAAGTCGACAGAGCCTACATTCGTACTCATACCTACTCCTCCCTTCTTTTTTAGGATAAAAGCAGGTATTGGCTAACTACTCACCACTAATGGTCGTGTTGCTCACTCTGTCTTTTTCATCTATATCAATTTTAATTGTTTTCTTACATCGTATACATTTTATTTCGCCCTTACATTGTTCAACTTTTAACAAAAGTTGATTACAGTTTGGACATCTTACTTCTATCATTTGTTATCACCAGCCATTTCTTTAAATGCTTTTTGAAATTCTGTAATAACTTTTTCATAATCTTCTTTGCTCATTTTCTTTGCTAATTTGTTTCTGTATTTCCATCTTATATTTTTTTGTTCTTGTGTAAAATTCTTTAACATTTCCTCATCATCTTCGTTACGAATTTGAACAATATTTCCGTAGTGGTGTATCTGACATTAAGCCAGATATAAGATTACACAATTCTGCATAGCTCATTGTGTCTATTTCTTTTCTTATTCTTATTCCATATTGTTTTGCTAAACTTGCCTCAATCAAAGGCCAGTCTTCTTCCATGTCATACCATAATTCTGTTTCATTACTTGTCTTGAAATCGTTTTTCCATTTCCTCATAAGGTATTTCATTTACTTGTGCCATTATTGCTATAATAATAACTTTTAAATCTGTAACTTTTACTTTCATTTCTTTTATTTCTTCTAAGGCTTCTTTTCCTAGTAATAATTCTATTGCTTTAAATAATCCATCTAAACTATCATCTTTCTTAAATAGATCTTGTGCTTTTAGCATTGTTTCTGCTCCACAGTCTACTTCATATGTTTTACCTTCTGCTATTGTTATTGTTTGTGGTTCATGACTTAATTTTGAACTAATATCTATATTTGCCATTTTAAATTCCTCCTAAATATAAAATTAAAGAGTAGGGTTATCCCTACTCTCCTGTTGCTTCTGTGTATGTTGGTTTTCCATTTGACATCACATCAAATTCTAACGGAATAACTTCTGTTGATTTTCCTGCTCCCCAGTTTGTTATGTTAAATATTGCATTTTCAAATACTAATTTTGCACCATTTGGAAATGTCCATTGTAAACACCCTTCAACTTCTCTTCCATTTTTTAATGCAAGTCCTGCTACATAATCATTTCCAGTATCTCCAAAATTTCTTTTGCCTGATATTGATATGGTAACAGATTTAGAAGTCATTAATCGTCTAACCCAGCCTTTTTGGTCTAATGGATTCCATTCTTCTACTCCATTATCTAATTTGACTGAGAAACTTTCCATGTCTGCTATATCTGTTAATGAATCTTTACTAGCACCAACTTGAAATTGGTTTTCATATACTGGATATACTCCTGTTTTAGTTGCCATTATTTTTCACCCTTTCTATATAATAAATTTAATTCTATTGAAAACTTGTAAATATTTTTTTCGTCTGTACCTAAATCAATAGGTCCGTTATATAAACACTCAATTGAGCAATTATAATCATCAATAAAAAAAGAACTACAGTCTAGTAGTTCATAAATCTTATTTGCCATTGTTTCGGCCGTATTATAATTTTTCGTCCATCTTAACAGTAATGTAATTGGTAATATTCCATATGTTTTTAATTTTTTATATTTAGAATTATCTTCTAATTGTCTACGATTAGCATACAGAGCAATAGCTTTTTCTTGATTTTCATCCATTTGTCCTATATACCATTTTGGACACTCTGTAATAATATTTTTTAAATAATCTTTTATTTTTACTGTACTTATTTTAGTTATCATTATTTCATTCTCCTCTGAATAAATTGTTTGAAATACTTTATAGGTAAATCCTTTTTACTTCCAACCGTATAATCATCAAAATAATACTGTTTTGCATTAGGATTTTTGCCTTGTTTAATATGTATTTCAGGATCAAAATATACTTTTCTTGAATAAACAGTATCAACTACTATTTTAGCAATACCTTTAATGACTTTTTTATCATCTACAAAAGTACTATCATTTTGCATTGTACCAGTATCAAATGGCATTGTTTGACTTTGAATCAAATCTGTTTTTACCGCTTCTGCCGTATCTATCAATGCTAATCTTGCATTTTCTAATAATTCATTTATATTTTTTGTATTATATGTTATTTTCATATTACATCAACTCCAATACTGTCATATATACAGTTCCGTCCGGATTTCTTGGTTTACTTGCTCGATATATTTCATATGTACAGTCATTTACAGATACTTGTCCACCCGAAATTTTTTTTACTTTTTGTTTCTTTGTTTTTAATTTTACTTTTTGCGAATTTAATTCTATTAGACTCATTAAGTTCAGTTCCTTAACTGTATATTTTCTTTCTTCAATTAAAGATGCGTCTCCAAGTAAAATTATCTTTCCCACCAATTCTATCTTTCTACCGTCAGAATCAATTAAAACTTTTGTTTCTTCAACAAATCTACATCTTCGATTTTTAAAAATTAAAGCTTCAAGAGGTTCACCATCTTCTGATAAGCCCTCTCTATATATAATAACATCACATTCATTATTTAATAATCTTTTTAAATGTTTTGGATTTAGTTTTTTAATCATAGTATCCTAGGAGTTAATCCTGTTCGTTTTAAATAAAAGAAAGCTATTTTTGATATATTTAATTTATCTGCTATATCTTGAGATTCTTTTTTATTTATTGTTAAATTTCCTCCTATAGAATAGCTAGATATATTATTATCATCATATACATCTTCCTCTTTTATATATTCTGCTTGTAAACATGTAGCCTTGATTATTAAATCTCTCTGTTGTGTTGTTAGATTATTAAAGCCTCTTTTTTCAATTCTTGTTAATGTAGCTTTGTTTATATCTATTGATGCTAATTCTAAATATTTTCTTATTTCTTCATCTTCTAAAACATTAGATCCATATTTAGAATAGTCATCTTTTGTTGCATAAACTGTTATCATGTGCAACACCTCTTATTTTACTTTCTTTTCTAATTCAGCAATTTTTGCTGTTAATTCTTCATTAACTTTTGCTTGTTCTGACTTTTCTTCTTCAACTTGTGTTATTTTTGCTGTTAACTCTTTGTTAACTTCTTTTATTTTCTTTAATTCCTTTTCAAGATCTTTAGGAGCTACTTTTTTAGTAGCTCCTAATCTTGAATATCCTCTTGCTTCATATTGTGTTAATTCTTCTTCATCAATAGATAATAATACATTATCTTTTACTACTCTTATTTTAGACATAGTAACCTCCTATTCTCCAGCATATTCAGTTGTGTCTACATCAACATATATACTATCAATTTTATTATCTTTTCCGTTTGGGAATACAAATGTATCAGATAAACTTCTATCTTGATATAAGTATCCATCCCCTTCTGTGTGTTGTCCTGGATTAAAGTAGTAAATACTTGCAATCTTTGGAACTGTTTTTACAGTTAATGGAGATGCTATTAGTACGTTAATCTTATGAGAACCTATTACAGCTTCTATATTTTTACTTGGATCTGCCGTTACCTTTTTAATTGGTACAAATCCATCTGTAAAATCAAATTTATCATAAAATCTTTCGTCATCAATTACTTCTATTAATGTTACACCATCAATATCTGTAATTCTTGTTTCTATACCAATTCCACCTTCTGCAATTTGTGTCATTTCTATTTTTCTTGTAAAGTCTGTAGACTGTTCTAATAAATCCATAATTGTAGAATTTACATATGCAATTAATGCACCTTTTGCTACATATCTTCTTAGTTTTCCAGCACTTAACATTGCTTTTAGTTTTCCATATACATTTTCTTTTGTATATGAAGATAATGCTGTTGAACTATGATATCCATTTAATTTTTGTGCTTCTGTAGCAACTTTAGAATAGAAATATGCATCCATCTCCGGTATTTGTTGAGTTTTGTGAAATACTTCTGAAATATTTTTAATAGATGCTGTTTCATTTGTTTCATCTACATCTATTTTATCTACTAAGAATGATATATCTCTATCATGTGTTAATGTGAAAGGTACATCTGTTTGCGCAAATGTTCCTTTGTTCCATCCGCCTAATCTACTATGTGATTTATAACCACTTGTACTCATTTGTGTAAAATGAAATGTTTTTGCACTTAACCATTTAACTGCTGTAGTTACGAATGGTGAAGTTAAAGATTCTTGCTCCATAATTTCTAATAGGTCTGGAGACCATACCTCTGCATAATTTAATGCCATAATTAATTACCTCCTAAAATGAATTAAACCTGTTCCATCTTTTTGTGGCTACAGGCTTTTTGTTTTTTTGATTTTCGTCAGAGTTACTTTGTGTTGCTCCGAATTTAAATCCTTTTTCTTCTTTTTCTTCTTCCTTAGCTATTTTTAACTCAGGAAATTCAGAAATTACTGCGTTGATTTCATCTTCTAGTTTTTTTGCATCTAATACACCGTTTTCTAGAACTTTTGACATATCAACTAATCTTGCTGCTCTTTCAACTTTCTTAACATCAACACCAGCTTTGGCCATAACAAGTGCTATTTTGTCAGTATAGTCTGTTTGAGCAGTCTCTTTTTGTTCTTCTTGCCCTTTGTCTTCTTGCTTGTTTTGAGTATCTTGAACTTGTTTAGAAGTTTCGCCTTGTTCTGCTTTTTCAGCACCTTTGGCATACATTCTTCTGATAAATCCATCTAACTCATCTTGATTTTTGAAAACTATTGAACCATCATCACCTTTTTGGGCTACTTGTTTTTTAGCTTTCTCCCCCTCATTTTTGTTTTCAGGTTTTTGCTCTTTTTGAGCATTATCTGTTGTAGTTTGAGTATCTACATTTTCTTTTTTTTCGTCTTCCATATTGGAACCTCCCCCGTTTAAGGTCCGTCGACCATAATTTTTTGCAATAAAAAAAGAGCCTATTTAAAGCTCTAATTCTAAAAATGGCACAAGTTAATGGATTCGAACCACTACAAACAGTTTTGGAGACCGTTGTGCTACCATTACACTAAACTTGTATATAAAAAAACACCTACATTTCTGTAAGTGCTTAAATTTTATTTAACCTTCCATCTGTATCCACATTCTTGACAAAATACTTCAAACTTTCCTTTTTTTCCAGCAAACCCTGCAAGAAGTCCTATTCCTCCTGTAAGTAGACCTCCTCCTATTGCTTTTCCAACTGAAAAACCTTTTCTTCTTTCTCCTAATACTTGTATATTTGTACTTTTACATTTAGGACAACGCATAGATTTTGCCATAGTAAATTCCTCCTTTTATTATATTCTAAAAAGAGTATAACACTTTATCATACTGAATATTGTCGAAATCTGTCGAATAAAATAAAAAAATTATTTTTTATTAAACCATTCATCAATTTTTCCGTTTTCAACGGCTTTTGAAAATTCTTCTGCTTCTCTTTTCATTTCATCTGTTATTTCAACTTTTTCATTTATTGGTATTGGTTTAGGTATTTCGTTTATCCATCTAGGATTTTTCATTAACTTCCCTCCATAACAAATAATATTTATCATCTATTTTCTTTATATTTTCAACAATAAATCTGCTATTTCTTGGATATACTATCTCAGATTCATTTGGATTAAAAATTCTTAAATCTTTTGCTTTGCTTGATACCGTATATATTACCACATTAGCATTTGAATTATAATTAGATTTATTTGAAAAAGATAAATATTCATTAAACATTATTGGCTCATTAATCTTATTCATCTCAATAAATTCTTTTAATTTTTTATTGTCTGTTATATCTAAAACTCTAACTATATTCCCATTATAGTTTTTACATTTATTTAATGCTTTGTCTAAATGCTTAACTATATTTTCTTGAATACTATCTAACTTAAGATTATTTCTTAATATTTCATTTATTTTATAGCTTTCAGAACTAATATATTGATTTATTGCATATTGCTCTTCATCTGATAGTTTTATTTTACTACTTTCTATCTTATTTTGCAATTCATTGACTTTATTTTCATAATTTAATACATTTTCAGGTAACAAACTACCTATAGATAATCTTTCATATTGTTTTTGCCTTTGCTGTAAATATTGTGTATATTTATCTTCTTCATTATGATTATGCTTTGCTTTCATTACTTCTTTTGGCTCATCATTTATACCTTCATAATATGTACTCATTCCATGATGACACCTTGGCTATAATTTCTATAATTATCGGACTATCTCATAATATCTTTTTTAGATATCCAGTGCGCTTCGAGTAGTACATCTCTACCCTACTTCCTTTCGGAATAGTCTCTACACTTTTTATTGACTAATTTTTATATCTCCAAATAAATCCTCCTGAAGTCATTCTTTTACCTTTGCAAACTTCACATATTGCTTTTGCTCCAGTTTGCCTTGTTGCTTCCCTTGTAGACTCATATTCTTTTATAAAATTCCCTTTTAAATCATATTGTAAAACAGCTTTTTTAGGCGAATATTCTTTTTGTCTATTATTGCCTAATACTCTTACACAATGTAACTCATTCTCACTGTATGTTGCCCATTCCAAATTATTTACATTGTTATTACTTTTATTTCCATCAATATGATTTACTGTTGCTTTATTATTTTGATTATTTAAAAATGTTTCAGCAACAATTCTATGTATATATTTATGAGTAACTTTATTTTTCTTACATAATCCAACAAATAAATAACCTCTACTATTATTTCCAGGAGATAATATTTTCCCTTTATAAAGGATATCTTTTATTCCATTACTTGCATAATGGTCTAAACTTCTTATTTTACCTGTATTACTCACTTGATATAAACCTTCATATCCTTTTATATCTTTCCATATTTCTTCCACTTTCATCACCTTTTGGATTATACCACAATTGTTTACAATAGTCAATAACTTAGCACGGGATTGGGATTTCTCCGTTCCCCGTTAGCATACTTTCGTACACACCCACTTTGTAATGTGGTTCACACTGTTTCAGTTCCACCCAATTTCTTTAAATCAATGGAACAACCCACCTTCGATTGCTTTGGATAGTAGAGGGTAATTTTTACTACTATCCTTATTCAGTTCTTCTGTTCCTCCTGACCACACATCATCAATATAAACTCTGCCTTCCCACGGCGTACACTTGTCACAAGCACCACCATATTTTGATATATATACTAATGGATTACCTAATTTCTTGCGCATTTCTCCTTCGCCTATTAGATTTGCTCTTTTATTTGCTGTTCTAATTGCCATATCACAATAATCAGCTATATTATGTCTTGTTCCATTTTTATATTCAATACAGTTAAAACCTCTTGCCAAGAAATCTTTACTTGCCATATCTATAGCTTGTTTTACTGTTCCAGCTCCTGTATTAGCAAATACCTGTGCTTTATATATAATTTGTCTGTATTGGTCATTTGCCATTCTTAAAGTTGCATATTTTACATCTGACATATCTGATTTTGTACTTTTTATTAGTGCATCTAATTTTCTATGATTTAATCCAAAAAAAGATCCACCTAATTGTGAATCCTCTTTCTTTATAAATCCTGATTTTATTGCTTCTTTATTGGTCCTACTAGCACCTTCTTTAAATTGCTGTTTTATGTGCTTGTATAAATACTTATTTAAACCTTTTGTATTATTGTTAAATATTTCTTTGTTTACCTTTTTATAATCTTCAAATTGTTTTATTTTTAATGCTTGCCATTGTGGCCAGTTAAATCCTTTTGTCTTTTCATCTTCTTTATGGCTCCATAATGTTCTTTTCATAGAAGCAATCAATTGTAATTCAATTTCTTCCATTACTTTTTTTATATCATATTCATTTTGCATTTAATCACCTACTCTAATGGGTTCATTATATTAGGTTCTTCTTTTTCGATTATCCCTGCTTCTTCTTTTAACCTTTTGACTTCTTCCTCTTTTTCTTCTTTTGTTAGACTATCACCATAAATTGTATCAACGGTTTTTTCAATGCTCATTACATTTTGACCTGGTCTAGCCTTTGATACTGTTTCAACCGTTGCCTCAAAACTTGGATTTGCATATTCTTTAAAGTCTACTATTGCTTCATATTCTCCTGCTGTTTTTTTCTGTGCTTTATCATATGTTTTTAGACATATTTCAACTAACTTAGGGATAACTTTTTCTAATACATCTATTACTTTTCCTCTTGTATATTGTGTTGCCTTTTCCTTTTCTCTTTGAGCATCTGCATTATCTAATTTTTTTACATCTATTCCTAAAGTACTCGGGCTTATTAATCCTTGTAAACACAAATCTAATGCAGTTATATATGACTGTAGCATTCCTTCATAATCAAAATCGCCACTTTCTCTTGTAATCTTACTACTTTCTGTTTCTGATGATGTACTTCCTGTCTTTGTATATCTATTATCGAATGTATTAGGTTTTAACAAATTGCCATTTTCATCTGTTGGAATCAAATCTTCAGGAATATATGTTACTGTTCTGTTATCTCTTAATGCATCTATCCATTTACTCCATACTTCATCGAAACTATCAAAAGCATCTAATTTCTTTTCTAATATACTTTGTCCTCTACCTTTATATTTCTTTGATTTATTGAACATCATAGGCACAGCCATCATAAATTTAGTATCTGTTGGTTCTTTCAAGTCTGCTGTTTCTGTAATAGAATTGTAATCTTTCATTAACTGGTCATTTTTATATAATTCATATTTTATGCCGTCTTTAGAATACTTCTCAAATAAAGTATAACAACCATCTTTTTTAGGATATTTGTTTTTAAAACTAATCCCTGTTATTCTTCCTCTTGTATACTCAAAATCAACATCTTGTCCTGAATAAAACTCTATTATTGGATATTTACTTATATCTGTATCATAACTTATTTTAAATGCACCATCACATTGTACAAACACATCAATTATTGCTTGTTTTAATGTTTCTTTGAAGTCATTTTCTTTTGCTATTTCTTCCCAATTTGTTTGTGCTTCGTTGTTTCCTTTAACTTCTATTTTATTAAAACTATCAACAATTATATCGGCTAACATATCAACTATCATAGCAGGTAACCCTGTATGTATTTTTCTAAAATTTATACCAGTTGTACTTTTGGCAGCCCAAAACTTAGCATTTCCCATTAGGTCATCTGTCTGTGTATAATATTGATGTAATTCTGATGCATCTCCTCTATACCACAATAGATTTCTAAAACAGTTACCTTCAAATGTATTTGTTTCTTGTATTGTTATTGTATCTCCTACACTTGGTTGTATTTCTAACCAATTTCGTATTACATTTTTTATTTTGTCATTGACTGTTCCCATTTTATTCTCCTAACTTTATACATTTATTTTCAAATTTCTTATAAGCATCAAAATATAATTCTTTTTTATCTCCGTTGTATGTGCATTCATAATACATGCCATCAAATAATGTTGTACTTAACAATGCTTTATGATTTTGTAATGTTTTACAGTACCATACATCAAATACTTCAAATTCTGGAACATTATCGCTTTTGTCTAAATGTTCTATTGCATATTGTTTCACTATTTCTTTACACTTTTCAATAAATTCTTTACTTCCCATATTTTTATTCCTCGCTTTCATCTTTAATCAATTTCTTTATTACTTCCCAATTACCAATTTTCTTTTTATGTGGTAACCAAGCATATTGACAACCATTTATTGAGTGGTCGTTACCATCTTCTGGCTGATTATCTTCATCAAATGAATATTTATTACATTCATCTATGTAATCTTTGCAAGTTTCAACAATTAAAAAATCACCAGTATTCAACCAACTTTTTTGTAGTTGAACTCTAGTGATTATCTTTGTTTTTTTCCATGCATTTTCAAAGTTATATACTAAAGCATTCTGCCTTTTAGCTTTGTTTGCTTCCATTATTGTTCCTTGATCCGCATTATCTATAAAACATGTTCTTGCAAATCCCCATTCATTTTTGAACTCTTCCATAAATTGTATTATCCATTGAACTACGTCACTTGGTGCAAATGGTATTGTTCTATCCTTATTATTAAATGTTCTTTCTTTTAATAGTACACATTTATTATCTGTTGTTATACCTATTCCTTCTAATGTTACCTTGTCATGACTTTCTTTTGAGTATGATGTATCACAACCAATAGAAAATAGCTTAAATTTCATCTTCTTTGCTTCTTCTACTGTTATTATGTTTTTAGGTTGTAAATTAAAACATAATCCTGTTGCTTTTCCTCTTAATCCTTGTATTTTATTTTTATACATTTTGGTTCCAATCGGTGTTGCATCTATTTTTTCTTGTATATCTTCTTTTGTTAATGCTGCATTATCATAAAAAGTAAAATACCAATGTACCCAACCTTGTACATGAGGTTCTTTTAATTCTTTTAATAACTCTGTTGGATAATCTTGTTCATACTTTGGTATTGGTCTACTTTTATTTATAAATTCTTTGTAAATGTCTAGTGATGGATCATCAGGATTTGATGTGGTCATCATATATTTGCATCTGTGTGTAACCTCTCTCATAAACTCCATATCTGCTAAATTTACTTCATCAAGATACACACAACCAACTTGTCCACCTAGGACCTTTTTCCATCTTTTTTTATCACCATAACCACATACATATATTATCTTTTCACCTTTATTGGTGTCATATCTTATATGTGGTAATCTTATTTTATCTTTTCCTTTTGGCCAATACTCTGCTATATCTTCAAATTGTTCTAATAAACCATTTTCAGAGTTTATTACATTCTTTTCTACTGTTCCTACATCGTCCCCTGCAATGATATGATACTTTTTATCAGAATCAGCAACCATACACATAAACTTGAATATTCCTACTGTTGTTTTTCCTGCTGCAGTTGTTCCTTCTAAAAACTCTCGCTTGCATTTGGTTTGTAAGAACTCTTTATATTTTTGACTTAATTTTAACATTACACATCATCTGCACTTTGCATTTGATTTAATATGTCAGATATAGCATCTATTTTCTTTGTTTTTTCTGTATCATCTTTTATTTCTCTTCTTTCAACAGGTTTGTATCCTGCTCTATCAAGAATATCTTTTACTGCTTGCATTTTTATGTATTCATTATTTGATTTTAACAATTTCTTTAATTCTTTTTGAGCATCTAATGCAAGTGAACCAAAATTTTCTTTTATATTGTTCTCTATTTCATTTTTAAATTCTTTATCTTTTTTCCAGTTGCATATTGTCTGTTCTGTTATTTTTAATTCTTTTGCTATTTGTTTTTGTGTTTTATTTTCTATAACCATTAAGTTTATACATTGCATTTGTTTTTCGCTTAACATTGGTTCACCCCTTCCCAATTAAAATTTATTAAAATTATTTTCTTTTAAATTGTTTTATCATTACATCTATTATTGTAACAAAAATAAAAAGAGTAAATGCTATTGCTATTACTCCTATACAACTTAATATTATTCCTAAAAATATGTTCCACATAGTCTTATGCCTCTTTTCCTGTTACCTTGTCTACTATCTTTACTATAACATCTGCTTCCCATACATAGTAACTTCCAATTTTTGATACTTTTTCGTTTTGATTTTCTAATATTACTTTTTTCTGTTCTGAATTTAATTTTCTATTTGCTTTTATTTGACTTATTTGTGAATTATCACATTCGTATCCTTTTTTATTTAATATATTTACAACTAGATTATTTTTTGCTTGAGCTATTTTTACACTCAAATTTTTTATTTTCTTTGCTTTTACTTTCAAATACATTTTCATTCTCCTTTCTCGGTCTATATCTGAAACAATAATCATAGTATCTGCACTGTTCACATCTTCTTTTCATACAATTTACATAATTAATCTTCTCTTTCATAATACACACACTTTGTACACACTATATCATTATTTTTGAATATTCTTATTTCACAATCAAACTTGTCTTTGTTTTTACATTTTGAGCAATGCTCTTTCTTATACTTTTCTATTCTTTCTTGATTAGTCATATGTACATCTCCTTTTCTTTTATTTTTCGACATGTTTTGACATTATTTTTACTTTTACTTTGCTATAATCTCCTCATACATAAGATAAAAAATCAAATTATGAAAGTGAGGTGAATATTATGAAATATTATGCTATTTCTTATGATTTAAATAAGCAAGATAAAAACTATGATGGTTTATATGATGCTATTAAAAATTTTAATTATTATCATGTAATGGATTCTGTTTGGTTTATTAAAACAAACTTTACATCACTTGAAGTTTATAACAAATTAAAACCTCAAATAGATACTAATGATTTCTTGTTTGTTTCTGAAATTAATTCAAATTATTATGGTTTTTTGCAAAAAGATGTATGGAATTGGTTGAAAATTTAATTATTTAGAGTCGGCTTTTCACAAGCTGACTCTCTTGTTTTATATGTAATATCTATTTTTTCTATTTCTTCTGTTTCAAATAATTCTAATATTCTTTGCTCTGCTTTTAACTTATTAAGTATTTCACATTGTCCCATTCTTTCATTTCCACTTATTACTGTTATTGTGTTTTCCTTTTCTACTTCTTCTAAATTTGTTATTTTTATATTATTAAGTGACTGAATTAGTTCGTTTGCTCTTTCTAGTAAACTTACTAATTCTTTTACCTTTTCTATTTCCTCATCTGCATTTGTTTGCACTTTAATTTCAATATCTCTTATTTTCATATCTTTTCCTCTTTTCTTTCATAAACACTACGAAAACGGCTTATACTTCATCTATAATAGATTACTTTCGCTGTTTTGCTATATATGTTTACATACTTCGTACTATTTATAAAAAATAATATGTGCGGATACTTTATAGTCCACCCGCAAAGCCACTCCAAGTATTTTATTTCTGACAGACCTCTAACTGTCCTGGCGACACAGGTAGGATTCGAACCTACGGTACTTTTAGTACTCTTGTTTAGTAGACAAGTGCATTAAACCATCTCTGCCACTGTGTCATATATTGGGATGCACCTTCAAGACTCGAACTTGAAACTTCAACAGTCAAAGTGTTGTGTTCTACCATTTGAACTAAGATGCAATATTTAGAACTCGCTAGGAAAGTTCTGTTGTTCTTCTACTTCCATCTTTTTACGAAAGGAGGTGTTATTGCGTGACACCTTTTTTATATTATCAGTTACCTAGCATGCTGGTAATAACATAATAAAAAGAATAGACATTTAAAACATCTATTCTCGGGACCTTTTATATATTATAATATTTGTGTAACCTTGGGCTTGTCCATTTCTGAACGATTACACTTTTCATTAATAATATTTTAGCACGTTTTAACCGTACAAAACGTACATATTTAATTTTTTTCTAAATATCTTTTTAATTTTATTCTTGCTTTTTCTTCTGAATTGTATTTCATTAAAAACATTATCTGTAACCATGTTTTGTTGTCATTATATCTGTATCTTATTATATCTCTTAACTCTGCATTTTCTACATAATTTAACTCATACTCTAATTGTAATCTCATTTTATCTAGCTTATACGTTTTGTCTTTAATCATTTTTTTGTATTTTCTTTTTAGTCCTGCATTTTTTGGTATTTCAACACCGTTCTATTACACAATTATGTTTTATATATGGATAACTTGTACCGCTTCCTTGTACACTATCTTTTATTACTGTACATTCTTTATTTTCTATTTTTTGTAATCTTTGTCTTAACCTTTCTAGCTCATTATTTGTATTTTCTATTTTATCTAAAAATTCTTTATTCATTAGTGCCCTCCTTGTTTATTCTTAATATTCTCTCTTATTAATT
>USGK01000026.1 GCA_900554175.1 uncultured Clostridium sp. | reverse complement strand
CAAAAATATTATACGAGTTTTACTTACTCCTGTCTACTGTTCATTTACTTTTTTTTAAAATTTTTGTTGCATTTCAAATGAATATTCTGGTTTTGTTATAAGAATATCTTTTTAAAATCTTTATAAAAATTTTATGCTGCATCAATAAAATATGTAAATTCCCTGTATTCAGGCATATGTTCTTCTATCATTTTGAAAAAACCTTTAGAATGAGTTTTATACTTTAAATGGCAAAATTCATGCAAAACTACATATCTTAAAACATTTTTATCGTATTTAATGATTTCTGGATTAATGGTTATAACCTTATCTATAGAACATTTAGCAAGTTTGTTTGGAATTCTTCTTATTTCATAATATTCTGGAGCCAAACCATTTAACATTATTCTTGTTTCTTCCATAACCTGTTCTATTTCTATTCTTGCAATTTCATCATACATTTTATTTAATGCTAAACGAATTATATTTATATTATTTATTTTCTTGAATTTATTTGGAATATAAATATTTATATTTTTATCTTCTAAATCCAATTCCGTATTTTTTACTTTTGAATATATAACTTTTACTTTAAAATCTTCTCCAAATATTTTTACATTACCATTAATTGCTTTTTGCACTTTATTTTCTAATTTAAATAATCTTATCATTTTCATTCTCCTTTACGAATTATTGTTCGTTTTTGTTGAATGTATTATACATTTGTTCGCTATTATTGTCAATAGTTTTTCAGAAAAAATGTTCGTATTTCTTATGAATATTTTCGAGAACCATTCATATATTAGAATTAGAGGTGCTAGATATAATGAAAAAGTTTTTTTTTAGAATTTTTAGATTAAAAGAATATATATTTCCTTTTTTTATTTTTTTATTTGTTATATGTTTAATTTTATTTTCTTCAAGTAATATCGAAGCTGCCAAAAAAGGTCTTAATTTATGGGCAAGTTCTGTACTTCCCTCCCTTTTTCCTTTTTTTGTTGCAACAGAATTACTTTCTAAAACTGAACTGCCTCATCTTTTTGGTAAAATCTTTAATAAATTCATGAAACCTTGTTTTAATATTAGAGGTGAAGGAAGCTTTGCTCTAATAATGGGATGGCTTAGTGGATATCCTGTCGGAGCTAAAATAGCTACAAATTTTAGAAAAGAAAATATTTGCTCTAAAACAGAATGTGAACGAATATTAAGTTTTACAAATAATTCAGGTCCTCTTTTTATTGTTGGAACTGTAGGTATAAGTATGTTTGGAAATTCAAGCATAGGCTTATTACTTCTTATCACTCATATCTTAGGATGCTTAACTGTTGGTTTTATTTTTAGATTTTGGCATAGAAAACAAGATAATATTAATAAAAGCTTCATTAATAAAAATAACGGATCTATTATACAGCTTTCAAATTTCGGTGAAATTTTAAGTTCATCAATTGCAAACAGTATTTCCACTATTTTATCAATAGGAGGATTTGTTGTTCTATTTTCAGTAATAATTTCCATTTTACAACATAGTAAATTAATTATTCCTATAATAAACTTAATTTCTTTTATTTTTGATTTTTGTGGCATTGAAAAGGCATTTGCTGAACCATTATTCTTTGGAATTTTAGAAATAACTAATGGAATTTTTTCAATATCAAATATTCATATAAAGGCAATTTCAATTAATATTATTTTAACTGCCTTTTTACTTGGTTTTGGAGGGCTATCTATTCTAATGCAAGTTTTAAGTATAACATCAAAAACTGATTTATCAATAAAACCATATATATATGGGAAAATACTACATGGTGTGTTCTCTGCCTTTTATACTTTTTTATTAATTATTTTAATTCCTTTTTTTAATTTTAACTTATAGTGTGTTCTATTTTTTTTAATAAGAAATAGAATTATAAAAAAGCGTTAGATTCGCTTATTCTTATTTTTTATTTTTAGTGAGGTGTTTTTTATGGATAAAAATATTTCTGATTTTCAAAATGGATTTTCACCCTATGGAAATATACAAAACGGTATAGATATTAATGAGATGTATAAAGATCCTATGTTTAATCCTATTATGCAATATGAACAGGCTTATAGTTATTATAAATATCTTTGTGTACAAATGGATTATAAAATAAAGTGTAAAGAATACGAAAATTTATGTCAAAATTGTAATGTAAATCGTGCTAAAGATACATAGTTTTAAATTAATTTTTAGTTATTATCAAAGAACTCCACCCAATTAGGTGGAGTTCTTCAAAACAATTATATTTTCAAGAATAATTGCTGGAACTTTTTTAATTCCATTAATTTTTGCATGATATAAAACATGTCTTCCTTTGAAAAGCCAATCATTACTAGAAATAATAATCGGATGAGGATATTGATGCCAATTAATATAATATCTGCTAAGTTTATCGCTTTTTACTGGTTCCAAATTTTTAAAAGAAATATCGTGGATAAGTAGACTAACATCATACATTTTAATCCATGACTTTTTCAATACAAATTTTCCTTTTTTAGCGATTTTTGTATTCTTCTCTATGCATTCTTGATAAAATTTTTCCTGTTCTGCTTTTGTTTCTTTTTGATTCCAAAGCTCAAATTGCCGAACAGTCATATCCCTTTTCTCCCCATTACATAATCTACAAGAAGGAAGCATATTGTTTGTAATACTTATTCCTCCCCATCTTCTAGGATACATATGATCTATCGTTCGATTTTTATTTGACAATTTTCTACCACAATAATAACATTTATCATATCCTTTCAAAATGTAAGTAAGTTCATACATTAAATCCTCGTAGTTTACTCCACCTTTAATGTATAAAATTCCATTTTGTACATAAGCATAACTTGAATTTTTCTTTTCCGTGTAATAAAATTTTCTTGGTAACCGTATAATCATAAGATCACTCCTTTTAAATGTTCGCGTATTTTTCTTATATACTTATATTACACTCTTTTAGATAATTTGTCAATCAAAATTACAACTAAAAACTAACTTTAAATAATATCATTTATACACTCTTTTATATATTCAGCAGATGTTTTAGGAGCTATCCTTCCAGGTAATGCAAGAGCCCAAACATATTTTATTCCTATTTGCTTAGCGAGTTCAAAATTAACGCCTCCTGGTCTAGATGCCAAATCTATAATCAAAGTGTTCTTATTTAACTCGCTTAATTCTTCTTTATCTAATATCATACTTGGAACCGTATTTATTATAATATCATAATTAGATATTTTGCCTTTTAAATAATTTATATTTAGTAAATTATAACCTAAAACTTTTATCCATGCTAAATCTGACTCTTTTCTTGCACTACAAGTTACATTTGCACCTAATGCTTTAAACTTTAAAGCGACCTCTTTTGCTACTCTTCCAAATCCTAAAATTAAAATATTACTATTTTGAATAGTTATATCTGTATTTGTTATTGCTTCTTTTATAGTTCCCTCTGCTGTTGCAATTGTATTATAAATTACAAGTTTTTCAAAATCCATTAAATCATACACTGTTTTATATTTCTGTTCTAACTCTTTCAATATTTTTTTTGGAATATTTCCTCCAATTAATATCTTAGAAATATTCTCTTTTAATAAATCATCTATTTTTATTACTTCTTCATTTAAATTTGAAAACAATGTCTCTCCATCTTTACTAAATGGTATTGGTGTAATAATAATATTTGAAAATTGAATCGCCTCTTCAAGCGTATTACATTTTATTAGATTATCATTTTCTTTAATTTTGTCTAAAAAATCGATACCAAAACTAGCAATACTATTTCCATTTTGAAGAAACATTTTAGCTAATTCTATTGTTCTTAAATCTCCACCTAAAATAGTCATTTTTTTCAATATAGATCACTTCCTTATTTGCTATTCTATTCTTTTCTTAAAGAAATGTGATATTTTATGACTATTTAAATTTTTTATAGTATTTTTATTATTATTATGTTATACTTTTAATTATAATGTAGTTCTATTTTAAAAATTTACTAATATATTAAATAAAGGAACATACTTTAGGAGGAAAAAAATGCTTAAGAAAAAAATTATTTTTTATTTTATTTTATCTTTGTCAATTATAGTACTTATTTATCTAAGTTTTATTGTTAGCAAAGACATAAATTACAAAATAAAACAAACAAAAAATGAAAAGTCTATATATAATTTTATTGAAAATAATTCAAGAGATGTTTTTTCAATTGATAAAATAACCTATTTCAGCAGTGCAAATTCTACATCTTCTATTAATTCAAATTCATCTTTTAATATTGAAAATTTAATACAATATACTGACATTGCAATTTTCATAAATAATCACTCTGAAAATGGTTTTGATTTGGAAAACACAATAAAAAATTTGAAAATTTCAGATATTAATTTTTCTGTAAAACCAAGCAATCGGCATTCCTAATTTATATTACAAAAACATAAATAATTTTACTAAACCATCGGAATATAATGAAGAGCTACTTATCTCAGATTCTCTTGATTTTACTATTTCATCTGAAGATAATATAGATTATTCGTTACCAGTCCTATATAATAACTGTGCTAATCCTATTACTTTGTCATATGTAAATTCTAAAATAAAAGAAAACTATACTTTAAATGATATATCTGACATAGTATATGATGGTTCACTTTTAAAAAAATGTAATATAACATTGAACTCTATCGAATGTCAAATAAGCTTTTTAATTACAATTGTAAATAATCTTAATGAAAAATTTACTTGTCCAATTGTTTTATCTATCCCTCTCTCAATAGATAATTCTTCTATTTATGATGGTAATTTAACTTTAAAACAAAAATGTAATTATAAGTTTATTAAATTATAGTAAAAAAATATTAAAATAACTTCTTATATACAAAAATTTAAGAAATATCTAATTTTTATTAATTATTGCTTTTATATACAATATATGATATATTCATATCCAAGGAGGACTTTTATGGATCGAATTGACAAAAATAATTATTATCTAGATATTGCTGAAACAATTGCAGAAAGAAGTACATGTCTTAGAAAAAGATGGGGTGCTATTATTGTAAAAAATGATGAAATAATAGCAACTCGGTTATAATGGGGCACCAAGAGGGCGAGAAAATTGTTTAAACTTAGGATATTGTACAAAGAAAAAGTTTTTTCCCAACAAGCGTCATTGTGGATATGATGCTTGTAGAAGTGTTCATGCTGAACAAAATGCCATGTTGAGTCCAGCAAGAAAAGACTTAATCGGCTCAAGTCTATATCTCGTTGGGATAAGGCAAGATACACAATTGTATGAAGAACATCCATCTCCTTGTCAGATGTGTAGAAAACTTATTATTAATTCTGGAATAAAATACGTTTATGTTAGAATTGATAAAAAATTCTTTCAAAAAATAAAAGTAGAATTTTGGATTGAAAATGATGATTTGCTAAAAGGGAAAATTACATATTGATATGAAATAAAAAAACGAATACTTATAAAAATATAAGTATTCGTTTTTTTTACTATGCTATTCTATCCTTTGACCATTTTGCTTAACTATTTGCATAGTTTGCTCAGCGGTTTTAATTCCAATTCCTCTGAAAGACATTAATCTCTCTAATGGATCTTTTGCCTTTTCGTAAAACAAAAGATGAGCAGAAGTCGATCTTCCTTTAATTATTGGCAGATTTCCCTCCAAAAAAATTATAAACTCATAGTCTGTTTCAATACCAATTAGTTTGAGTTCATTACGTGCTCTTGATGGAAGTTTTGAAATTAACTCTGACGAACCAGCCAATAGCTCTTTTCTTTCGGCATTAAGCTTCTTAATTTGATCTTCAATCTCTCTTAACCGTTTTTGCCTTTCTTTAATGTTGATGTTTTGCATAGTTTCTCCTCCTAAATAATTTAATCGGTTTTTATAAGAACTAACTAAAAATCAGTTCAAATATATTATATCACGTTTTTATGTTAATAACAAGCTCTATTTAACTTTTTTTTCATAAATAGCTTATCTAGAAAGAAATTTTCCTTGCCACAAATTTTCTTCTTTTAGTAGCTTATTCAATCCATTTAATACCCATTTCTTATGCATATTCCATTCAGGTGCAATTAATAAATCTTTTGGTGCATCACCCGAAATTCTATGGATAATTATTTCAGGATTAATATGTGTAATAATATAAGAAAGCGAGTCTAAATATTCATCAAGAGAAATCGGAATGTATTTTTTTGCATTATATAATTTAGCCAAATACGTGTTTTTCACAACATATGTGGAATGAATTTTTATGCCTTGAATTTTATGCTCATTTATGAAATTTACAGTATTTTTAATATCTTCCAATGTTTCATTAGGAAGACCAACCATAATATGGGTTACAACATCTATATTATATTTATTTAAAATTTTAACTGCTCTTGTAAATATTTTATTTTCATATCCTCTATTTATAAATTTAGCAGTTTGATCATTTGACGTTTGTAATCCTAATTCAACCCAAACATAATACCTTTTTGAATAACTTTTTATCAACTTGGCTATATTCTCATCAATGCAATCAGGTCTTGTGGCAATTGCTAGTGCAACGATTCTATCATCAATTAAAGCAGAATCATATTTTGATTTTAGATTTGATACTGTATCATATGTATTTGTAAAATTTTGAAAATATGCAATAAATTTATTAGCTCTTTTACTTCTATATGAATCAAAATATCTAATTACTTGATTTTTAATATTTTCCTCAGAGCACAAATGTTCCCCGGAACCTGCTTCACTACAAAAAATACATCCATTTTTAGATATTTTCCCATCACGATTTGGACATGTAAAACCACCATCTATGCAAATCTTTAATGTTCTCTCTCCAAATTTATCTTTTAAAAATTTATTTAAATGTTTATATCTTTCTTCCATATATAAACTCTTTTCTATTAAAGTTTTTTAAGCATTTCTTTATATTTAGCAAGTTTATCTTTTTCTTCATCAATTTTAGATTGAGGAGCTTTGCTTACAAATCCCGGATTAGAAAGCATCTTTTCAGCTCTTGCAATTTCGAATTCTATTTTTTTACGTTCTTCTTCTTTTCTTTTGGCTTCTTCTTCTAAATCAACTAATCCCTCTAGAGGCATAAAGAGTTCAATACCCTCTTTTACAATTTTAACAGCATCACCAGTGATATTTTCTTTATTTGTTTCAAATATTATGTCATTTCCAAATCCTAATTTTTGAATAAATTCTTTACAACTTTCTATTTTATCTTTATATTTTTCTGTTACAAATATTAGTTTTACTTTTCTTGAAGGATGAACATTCATTTTTGCTCTTATATTTCTTATTTCAACTATTATTTCTTTTATTATTTCTATAAATTTTTCTTCTTCATTATAATCGTATTCTTCTTTTGACTTAGGCCATTTTGACATCATTAGTTCTTTATCATTGTATTTAACCAAATGTCTATAAATTTCTGTAGTTACAAATGGCATAAATGGGTGTAATAACTTCATCGAAACTCTAAAAACATAATCTAAAACATAGCAAACTCTTATTTTCTCTTCTATATTTTCACTATATATTCTTGATTTTGAAATTTCAATATACCAATCACAAAATTCCTCTCTAATAAATGAATAAATATTATCTAATGCAACACCTAAATCGTAATTTTCAATGTTTTTTGTTACTTCAGTAATTAATTTATCAAGTCTATTTATAATCCATTTATCTTCGATTTTTAGACTTTCTTCTTTATATTTCTTTGTCTTAAAATCATAATTTTCTTCTTTAAATTTTATTATTTCTTCATCAGAAACAGCATTCATTGTTATAAATTTAGCCGCATTCCAAATTTTGTTTGCAAAATTTGATGCTTGTTCAAGTTTTTCTGGCATATATTTAATATCATTTCCCATAGTTGTTCCAGATAGTACTGAAAATCTTAATGCATCTGCACCATATTTTTCAATTACATCTAATGGATCTATTCCGTTTCCTAATGTTTTAGACATCTTTCTTCCTTGACTGTCTCTTATTATTCCATGAATTAATACATCTTTAAAAGGTTCTACGTTTGTAAATTCTAATCCTTGTGTCATCATTCTTGAAACCCAAAATGTTATAATATCAAATCCCGTAACCAATACGTTTGTTGGATAGAATCTTTTGTAGTCTTCTGATTCTGTGTTTGGCCATCCTAATGTTGAAAAAGGCCATAATGCAGAGCTGAACCATGTATCTAAAGTATCTTCATCTTGATGAAGTTTTATGCTTCCACATTTTTCACATTTTAATGGAGCATTTTTAGCTACATGTATATGCCCACATTCTTCGCAATAATAAGCAGGAATTCTGTGTCCCCACCATAATTGCCTTGATATACACCAATCTTGAATATTATCTAGCCAATTAAAATATTGTTTTTCATATCTTCTAGGAATGAATTTCATTTTACCTTCTCTTACAGAATCTGCTGCTCTTTTTGCGAGCTCTTTCATTGATACAAACCACTGCATAGAAACTTTTGGTTCAATAGTAGTTTTGCACCTTTCACATTTAGCAACATTATGTGTATAATCCTCTGTACTTACCAAATTTCCTGATTTTTCTAACATTTCAACAATTTTTGTTCTTGCCTTCAACAAATCCATTCCTTTTAGTTCAGGAAGCAAATTTCCCATTTTATTGTCATCGTCAAAAACTGTAATTATTTCTAAGTTATGTCTTAATCCAGCTTGGTAATCATTTGGATCATGAGCAGGTGTTATTTTCACACAACCTGTTCCAAATTCTTTTTCAACAAATTCATCAGCTATAATTGGAATTTCTTTATTCATCAATGGAAGTATACATTTCTTTCCAACTATTGCTTTATATCTTTCATCATCTGGATGCACTGCAACAGCAGTATCTCCTAACATTGTTTCAGGTCTTGTTGTTGCAACTTCAACATATTTACCAGGCTCCCCTACAATTTCATATCTTATATGCCATAAATGTGATTGTTCTTCTTTATATTCTACTTCGGCATCTGAAATTGTTGTTTTACAATTTGGACAAAAATTTACCATTCTTGTTCCTTTGTATATTAGACCTTTTTCATATAATTTTACAAATTGTTCTAAAACTGCTTCACTCATTCCTTCATCCATTGTAAATCTATTTCTATCCCAATCACATGAACATCCTATCTTTCTTTGTTGTTTTTGAATTATTCCTCCATATTTATGTGTCCAATCCCATGTTTCTTCTAAGAACTTTTCCCTTCCTAAATCTTGTTTTGTTTTTCCTTCATCTTTTAATTTTTGAACAACTTTCATTTCTGTAGATATTGCAGCATGATCACTTCCCGGAAGCCATAAAACATCATATCCTTGCATTCTTTTTGTTCTTATTAAAACGTCTTGTATTGTTCCATCTAGTGCATGCCCCATGTGTAATTTCCCTGTTACATTTGGTGGTGGCATCATTATGCAATAGGGCTTTTTCTCTTTGTCCATACTTGGTTTAAAATATCCTTTTTCTTCCCACTCTTTGTATAATTTTTCTTCAAAATCTGCAGGATTGAAATTTCCTTCTAATACATGATTACTCATAAAATCAACTTCCTCTCTTTATGATACAAAAAAAGCCAAAAAGCATCATCCCTTTATAAGGGCAAGCTTTTTGGCCTACGGTACCACCTTAATTTATTTATCAACTTATTTTGATAACATCTCATTTGATTTAACGCATCAATACGGATAATCTTAAGTTTATTTTCAGATTATCAACTCCAAAGTTACTTTCTACTTATCTTTATTTTAGAAGCTCTCAGCCTTTGACTTCTATTCTCTTTAAATTAGTTTTAAGTATACTCTCTTTTTCACAGTTCTTAATTTTATAGCATTATATATCTTTTTTTATTTTTTGTCTAGTATTTATGATATTTTTTATTATAAAAAGAGTAATATTGCTTAAAATATTACTCTTAAAAGTCTTATGCAAGACCATATTTTTTCTTGAATCTATCTGCTCTACTTCCTGCTGTATCTTGTCTCATTAAGTTACCTGTCCAGAATGGATGGCATTTTGAGCATACATCAACTTTTATATCTTTTTTTGTTGAACCAACTTCTATAACATTTCCACATGCACATGTGATTGTTGTTGTAGCATATGCTGGATGTATTCCTTCTTTCATTAACTTTCACCTCTTCTTTCTCTAGTTTAAAAAAAGCTATTAACTATGTTATCACATTATATGAATTTTTTCAAGTGTTATTTAATTATATTTTCATTTTTTTCACTCAAATATTCTTCATACATGTATTTGGCTGAAGATAATGCTTCTTTATTAAAAGAGACTTTATCCACAAGTTTAATTACTATGTCGAATAAGCAAGCTACTATTAAAATTAATATACATATCTTTTTCCATATTTTTGCTAACATATTTTTCTCCTTAATTTTAAATACAACACTATTATACTCCTTGCTTATTATTTTTGTCAAGAGTTTATTTTTCCATAATATGTATATTTTCTATTTCTGTTCCTATTTCTCTAGATATTATATTTTGAATTTGTGCAACATTTTCTGGTTTTAATCCTCCATCTATTTTCACAACAATATTTACACTGTCTTGATTTATAAGTATTACACAATTTTTAAATCCTTTTGTCATTATAAGATTTTCACAAATCATTATAGAATTTTTACTGTTATTTATTTTAGATATTTCCTGTGTAGCTATTCCTTTTTGTGCCTCAGATACATTATTATTATTTAAAATGTCTTGGTAGGATGAAATCATGTTTGCATACATTTTTTCTCTTTCTAATTTTGAACTTACAAAATAATCGCTTTCACTTGTTCCCGCATTCGTTTCTACACTATTATTTTCTTTTATTGTATTTTCCTCTTCTTTATCATTTTTTGAAACAGTATTCTCTTCTTGTTCCTTATTATTTTCAACTAAAGCACTTACATTTTCTTTACTTTGATTATTTTTTGAATCTTGACTTATACTACTTGAAGGTGAATTGTCATTTTCAGAAACAACCTCATTATTACTAACTAAAACTGCATCACCAATATTAGTATTAGCTTCTTCTTGTAATTTATCAATATCCTCAGAATATGTTGCAACTTCTTTTTCATTATAATTAGCAGTATAGTTGAAGTATCCAGCTGTTATAAGCATTAAAGCAACAGCATAAACAATAATCTCACTCTTTTTTAAATACTTTTTCATAAATACCCTCCATTATTTTTTATTAAAATATAACTTCATAAAAATTTTTTAAAATTCAAAAGTTAATTTTTTTCAAATACCTGAATTTTATCAACAGTAAGCCCTGTAACCGCTTCCACAGCATTTATAATATTCATTTTTATGTTAGCATTAGCTGCTCCTTCTGCTGTAATAATAGCTCCCTCAACCTTCGGCATAATAATTTTTTCAACAGCCACTTCTTTTTGACTACCATATTCCTTAAAAATAACATCTTTTTGATTTTGTGTTTCAGTAACATTTCTAATTCCACCTGAAGAATCAGTTTCAGATGTAGAACTGGTAGTTACTGTTTCATCATAAATAGGCACTGTGCTACTACTTTCTGAATAATTTATAAATACATTTACACTACCAACACCTTTTATTGTCTTTAAAATATCTGCAAGTCGTATTTCTATATTATTCGAATTATTATTTCCATCACTTGAACTATCTGCTAAAGTTTTGCCCCCTGATTCTGTTGAATTTTGAAGCTTAGATATATTATCTCCTTTAAATATATTATCAATAGCTAAAACTGTTACAATCAATATAATTATTAAAACTATAATATTTTCAATCTTTCTTTTTTTGTTATTCTCATTTTTTTTAGTAATCTCTTTTATTTTTTCCTTAAACATTAGTATTTCTCCTTTACTTTAGTTTTATATTTATTTTACTTGAGTCTATCTCATAATAACTAGAAAGCAAATTTTTTATATTATCTATTTCTTCACTTACTGTTTTAGAATCGTTTTTTTTGTTTCCTATTTCAACTTCATTTATATTAACTTCTTGTATACTTCCTTGCTTTTTCTTGTTTATCACCAAATTTATTTTATTTATTCCGACTATTACTTTTTTCTTTACTTAAGACAGCATCCACTTTACATTTTTTTGTGTTATATCCTAACTCATCTAATTTACTCTTAATATTATTTTCTATTTCTTCAATATATAAACTTTCCAATCTATTATCCACATTCTCTTGATTTAAACTTTTAGAATTCGAATTAACATTTAAATTAGAAATAGAATTTTCTGTTAAATTTGTAATATCATTTATATCAAAGTTATATAAAGCTTTACTATCAACAAATGGATAAATAATATTAAACACAACATAAATAGATAAGATCATTTTTACATATTTTTTTATATTTCCATTAGGAAGAATCATTTCAAAAATACTTACAAGAATAACCGCAACTGCAATCTGTTCAATCCATGAACTTAAAAATTTTATCATCTATACATCATCCCACTATTTGATATTTTAATAACTAATGTAATTCCTATTATCAGCAAAAACGCTACCGAACAAAGTATTGCTAATAGCAATTTAAAAATTCCACCAAATTCTTCTAATAATCCTACAATTTTTTTATCTGCAATAGGTTCTGTTACTGCTGATAAAACATCATACATTATTACAAATAAAGCAAGTCTTATAATAGGTACTATACATATTCCTAAACAAACCACGGTTCCAACTAAACCTACTGCATTTTTTAAAACAAGTCCACAACCTAAAATAGTGTCTACTCCATCGCCTAAAACTTTACCTACTACAGGAATAAGATTTGACACTGCAGCTTTAGCTGTTTTAGCTGTTATTCCATCTACACTTGAAGTTAATGTTCCTTCCAATGATAAACTTCCTACAAATATAGTTAGAATTATTCCTAAAGCCCAAACTACACTTGATTTCATAAATTTATTTAATTTTTGAACTTGAATTCTTTCTGACATTTTAGAAATAATAGTAGTAGCCACAATTATAGAAACAAATGGTAAAATTAAAGTTTTTATTATATTTCCTATAAACTCTATTCCGAATAATAAAATTGGTTGAATTACTGCAGTTGTTGTTATACTTCCTGTATAAAGCATTAACGACATTAAAAGCGGAATTAAAACATTTATAAATCCACATAAATTATTTATAGTATCATTAACATCTTTTAAAATACCTGTAAAATCATTTAATATAATTGTCACTATTAATATATACTGAACACAATAAATAATTTTCGAAATATTAGAACTTGATAAATCATCTGTTATAGATTTTAAAATACTATGTATTAAAACAATTACTAATATACTTATTAATGTTTTCATCGTTTTTGATATGTTCTTTTTAGCTAAAGCAAAAAAATGTTTTGATATTGCTTTATTATCAATATTTCCTGTTATAGCAGAATCTAATATTTCATTTATATTTAAATTCGGAAATATATCTTTAGAATATTTTTGTGTTTCTTTAACAAACTCAGAAATTCCAAAAGAATCTTTTTGTCTATCTAAAATATCCTTTGTTGATGTATCATCTGCTTGAACTTTATTTGGAAAAATACTTATTAATACTATAAAAATATTTATAAAACAAACCATATGTTTTAAATTTATTCTTTTCATTAGTAAATCTCCTTATTTTCCTGTAAAACTTTATTTAGATTTCTACCTATTTCATTAGGTTATTTTTTAATTTGGTAAAATTTTTAAAATTACATCTAATAAATTTGAAATAATAGGTATAGACATACAAATTATTATTACTTTGCTCCCAATCTCTATCTTGCTCGCAACTGCTTTTTCTCCAGCGTCCATACAAATACTTATTGCAAATTCAGAAAGTAACGTAATACCAGTAATTTTGAGTAGAATTGTTAAAAAAGTGTTGTTTATTCCTGCTTTATTGCTTATTGTCTGTAATAAATTAATAATACTAGAAAACTTTCCTATTACCAAACTAAAAATTATTACACCAGATATTATAGATATATATATTGCAAACTCAGGTCTATATTGTTTTATTATAATGATAATTATTAATGAAACCAATCCAATTCCAATTATTTTTATTACTTCATCCAAAATTTTCTCCTTCCTATTATAACTTTTTTAAATATTTATGTATTTTACTATAAATTAAATAAAGTTCTAACTGTATCAAATAATCCACTTATTTCTTTTATTACTAATGTTAAAACAATTACAAGTCCGGCTAAGGTTGTCATCATTGCTTGTTCTTCTCTACCTGCTCTGCATAAGACCTGATGCAAAACTGCAACTAAAATTCCTATTGCAGCTATTTTGAATAATAAATCTACATTCAATTCTTTTCCTCCTTTTATTTAGATTTTATTAGATATAAAAATACCAATTCAAAATATGAGAGCTAATTAGTTTTATAATTTTAAAACAATATTATTACAAGTGCTAGTCCAACAATAGACCCTAAACTTTTATACATCTTTTCGTTTTTTTTACATTCTTCTTCTGCTTTGTTTATTTGAGTATCTATGAAATCACTTGTAATATTAATTTCACTAACTTGTCCCTCTACATCTGTTTTACCGAGCATATTTCCAATAGATTTTATTAAATTTATATCTTCTTTATTTAAATATAAAAATCCTTTTGTATCCTCTAGTGCATAATCCCATGCATTTTTTGAATTTAGAGTTTTTATATTTTTACTTGCTTCTCCAAAAAAATCTGATACACCGCCTTTTACTTACTTTAGATATATCTTCAAAAATTTCATCTAAAGGTTTATATGTAAATCTAATTTTATTTTTCATTATATTAAGACTTGTTTTAAATTCTTTTAAATCTTCCACCCTATTTTTTAATCCTTTTGAAATAGTAAAGCCTATACTTGTACTTCCTACAAAAATAAAAAATAGAATAATATATTTAAAAAACATACTTTAAGCTCCTTTCCTATTTAGTTTTTATCTTATATACTATTATTTTTCATCCTAATATAATTTATATGTCTTAAAATCAAAAATATTACTAATTTTCATAAATTTCTTTTATCTTCCCCTTATTTAAATTATCCAATATAATAACTTTTTTTAATAAATGATTTTCTAATAAATCATTTATTTCACTATTTCCTTTTATATCATTTATTCCGCTTCCATGTGCTGTAAAAACTCCTTTTACCCCACTTAACATAGCATATCTAATTGCTTCTACATCTTCTCTACTTCCAATTTCGTCACAAAAAATCACATTTGGTGCCATTGATCTTATAAGCATCCTCATACCTTTTGCTTTAGATACATTTTCTAAAACATCTGTCAATGGTCCTAAATCATTTTGAATTATTCCTCTATACATTGCTGCAATTTCTCCTCTTTCGTCTACAACTCCGGCAAGTTTTTGATTTTAGTTTTAACTCTTCATTTCCGTTACTTATATTTTTTATCAAATCTTTTAAAATTGTAGTTTTTCCTCCGTCCTGGCGGTGAAACAATTAAAGTATTAAATATCGTTCCTTCTTTTTCATTTATAATACTTTTTAAAATTTCGTAAGAACATCCATCTCTTTGACTTGAAATTCTAAAATTTAAACTTGATATATAGTCTATATTCTTTATTTCTCCATTTTCTATAATACAATTACCTGTTATTCCGACCCTATTTCCGCCTTTTATTGTTATAAATCCTTCACATATTTGTTTTTTATACGCATATACAGAATTTTCACATATTCTAGTAAACGTTTCTAAAATATCTTCTTGAGTAACTATATAATCTGATATTTTAATTTCTTGACCGTATTTTTAATGAAAGATTTCTATTGGTTCTTAATCTGATTTCTTCTAAATCATTTGATATAAAATTATTTTTAATAAATTCTATTATCTGTTTTCTAACATTTAAAGATAAATAATCTAATATGTTTTCGAGCTTGTCCATATTTAATCACATTTCCTTTTCTATTAATCTTTTTATACAATTTTATATTTTTCTATAGAATTCAAACTATAATTATTCTCCTACAATATAAAAAAGAACATATAATATCTTATAATATTATATGTTCTTTCTTTTTCTTTTAGAACCTATTATACTTAATTATTTCTAAATTACAGTTTTTATTTGAATTTTAAATGAAATTACTTATATTTTCAAACAAAGGTTGAAAATAATATCTAATAGGATTTTGCTCTGCATTCAATCCAAGTTTTTGCATTTTCAATTGATTTAAAATATAACTATGTGTAATATATTTTGTAGCAAACATTTCTAGCTGTTCTCTTGTATAATTATTTAACTTAACACTATTAGATTCTAATTCTTCTTTTTCAAAGTTACTATTAAAATCTACTGTATTATTAAAGGTATATGATATTAAATCAGTCGAATTCTCTCTAAATTTCAAATCATAATTTTCTTGTACAATATCTGTGCTTTGTATCCCTTTAATATTTAAATTGAAAATTAAAGAAATATATTTAATATCATTACTACTTTCATTTAATTCATTCTTATCATCTTTTAAAGAAAATATTATATTATATTTAAACTCATCATTACTAGACACTTTCTCTAAAGAGATATTTCCTAAAGGATTGTATATTGTATTTTCGCCATCTTTACTTGCCTCATCTATAGCTAATTCTATTTTTTTCTCATTTATATTTAATGTTACCTTTGAATCTTCAGTTATATATTCTACTTTTGTAACATTTTTATTTGTTTTATATATACTTATAGATATAATTTTTGTACCAGAAGAATTTTCATTTTCTTCTTTCTTTTCTTTATATTCTTTTGCTTTACTTTGCAATTCTTCAATTTTATTTTTTGCTTCAGTTTCTGTTAATTTCGAATCCTCTATTAAGAATTGTTGGAATTTATTTACTATAATTTCATTATTGATTAACTCATTATACAGTTTATTTAAAATTTCTTTTGCTTGTGCTTCAGTTAAAGTAATTGTATATTTATTATAATTAGATATCTTCTCTGTTACAAACATTGTATCACTTAGATTTTCATCTAATATTTTATATACTATATTTTTTATTTTTTCTATTTCTTCTTCTGAAAATTTATACTTATTTAAATCTTCAATTTGAATTTTTTCAGGAATTGCATCTGTATCAGTTATTCCAACTTTTTGAGCCAAGTCTTTTAACTTATTGTTTTCAATCGCAACATATTTTCCTCCAATTTTATTTACACTTATACCATATAAATCATTTTTATTTAAATATTCAATATCGATATTTTCACCATTTGAATATTTAAATTTTACACTTCGATAATCATAATTATTTTGCTTGTCTTTTTTTACATTTGTAACTATCTCTGTTTTTTTAAACTCTTTATATACATTTGCATTTTGCATTAATTTTTGTGCCAAACTTATATCCATATCAGCTTTTAATGTTCCATTTGATTCATAAGATTTTGTATTCTTATTTTCTAAATATCCATTTAATTCTGATATATTCATATTAGCAACACTTTCAACTGTTTTTCCAGCATATACAAAAAATTTTTGCTTATCTGATTTAAAAACATCTGTAAAAAAATACATGTATGCAATTATTCCACCTATTAAAATTATAAAAAGAACTATAGCTAGTACTATTATCAATGTTTTTTTATTTTTTTTCATTTAAACACTCCTGTTCTCTAATTTATTTTTTCTGTTTTGTAATTTTTTCCATTTTTATATGATTTATATTTAAATATAACAGATAACCTAAAAAGCTATCTGTTATACAAAATTATTCTTCCCAGTTATGATATACATTCATTACATCATCTAATTCTTCTAGTTTTTCAATTAATCTTTCCATTTTTTCCACACCATGCTCATCTAATGCTACTGTTGTTTCAGGAACCATTTGTACAGAAGCTTCTATAAATTCAATTCCTTCCTCTTGTAATTTTTCACTAACTGTTGAAAAGTCACTTGGAGCTGTAATAATTTCGTATACTTCTTCTTCTGAATTAAAATCCTCTGCTCCACTTTCTAGGGCTAACATCATTAAGCTCTCTTCATCTAAAGAACAACCTTCTTTTTCTATAACTATTACACCTTTTTTGTTAAACATATATGATACACATCCTGTTGTACCTAAATTTCCTCCAGCTTTATCAAATACATGTCTTACTTCTGCTGCTGTTCTATTTTTGTTATCAGTACTTGCTTCAACTATTAAAGCTACTCCATTTGGTCCATATCCTTCATAAGTTATTTCTTCATAAGTGGCAGTACTTCCTTCTCCTGAAGCTTTTTTTATTGCATTTTTAATTGTATCATTTGGCATATTGGCTGCTTTACATTTTGATATGACATCTTTTAATTTGGAATTTCCCGCTGGATCAGGTCCCCCTTGTTTTACAGCTACTAATAATTCCCTTCCTAACTTTGTAAAAATTTTTCCTCTAGCTGCATCTGCTTTTCCTTTTTTTGCTTGAATATTATTCCATTTGCTATGTCCTGACATACTTTTCTCCTCCCTTTTTTCTCTTATATGTTCAAGGTTTTCTAAAAAATTCATTTTACATTGTAACATACTTTTTATATTTTGTGTAGTCTTTTTTATAAATATTTTTCCTATTTTGCTTATGTTTAGTATTAAATTAATAGAACACTAAGGTTCAAACAATATTTCTGAAGTATATCCAGACAAATTCGTGTAACCTTGTATATTTGCATGCGTAGTTGTAAATGCAATAATATGTTCCCCTGACAATTCATTTACATTATGTTCTACATCGAAACTGTCTTCTGTACGTTCTACATTTTTTACAACCGAATATTCGTTCTTATATGTACAATTTGCATCTAATTTGTCATCTTTTAATTCACTAATATCTACAATACCAGATTTATAACCATTTGGCACTTGAACTCCATGATCATTCCAATAAAATCCTTTATATTTTATTGTATTAACATTAGTTAAATCTACAGTTCTCCAAATAGTTACATCATATGTTCCAATATTGTCAGCCGCATCTGCACATATAGCATTATCATGTACAATAACATCCAAAACAGAATGTGTACCATATGGAGATGACATTCCATTCGTACCTATATTATGTGATACATTCCATCCATTTACAGAATTTGAAATAGCATATTTACAAATAATGTTAAAAACCTCTTTTTTATTATTTTTACTGTATGTAATAGTTGTCTTACCTACAGATTTCCATTCTATGTTTCCAGTATTGTCAATAGATACAATATTACTGTCACTTGAACTCCACGTTCCTCCACTTTTTATTAAATCACTAGAAAAATTTAGTTTTTCTTTTCCTGAATCTTCATCATTAGATTTTCTAATAAAAATCTTATCTGTTGTTTTTACAATCTGTATATTTGATTCATTGCATTCATTTACTGTACCATTAGATATACTAATTTCATATATTTTTCCTGTTTTTGTTCCTGTTACTATCCATTTTTCACTTTCTTTTTCAGTAATTGCTACATTGGGTATCTTATTCAACTCTTCTTCTAAGACATCCGTATCAATAACTATTTCACTATTTGCCTTTGATGCTATCAATGATAGTTGAATTTGTTCTTTTTCTTGTTTTTGGTTTGTTATCATTTCAGCGTTTTTAGACCTCTTTAATATTCCATTTTCTCCTGCTAAAGTTACAATCGATATACCGTGCTAAAATTAACAATACAATTATTGTTACTATCAATGCTATTAAAGTTATTCCTGCTTTATTATTCTTCTGTTTTATATATATGTCTTTTGTTTCTCTCCACCACCAAAATTTTCCCATTGTTTTTCCTCAACTTTCTCATTTATTTTGTTTTCTCATACCATTTTGCAAATTCTTGCATTGCTTGTACAGAACCATCTATTTTTCTTCTATTTTCTCTTTCTTCGGAATCCATTTCTGCTAATGTTTTATCAAACCCATTGGGTTTAAAAATATACCATAAATCCGACCATTTTTCTTTTCTATTCAGTCCCTGAATCTTATTTGATAAATTTCCGTGGATGTTTTCCATAAAAATAATGTATTTCTTTTCCATCATGATATGCAAGGCATTCATTAAACTCACATTTTCTATTTTCTTTGTTCTCCATTAATTTTAAAATTCCCTGTATTCCAATGGTATCTAGCGAAAAATTTACAAATGCTCTTGGGAAACCATTTAATTCATCAATTCTAAAATCCGTATCCATTGCTATACATGGCTTTTTTACTAATTCATAAGCTTGTTTTACTTTTGCAGTTACTATCTCTTTTATATCATCACTTCTAGGTTCATCTAATTCATAATTAAACGTTTTAAACTTCAACTTTTTAAAATATTTTTCTGCCGACTTTATCTTTCCCATATTATGCGTTACGAAAATAATTTCTTCTTCCATACAAAAATCACTCCAATATTATTTTATTTAATTTAATTTTTCAACTACACTACAACCTATTGTTTTAACTTTAATATATGTTATTTGTTATTTTAACATATATTAAAGTTTTTGTAAATTTCTATTTTAAATTCTTACAAAATCCAATTAAAAAATTTGTTTTAAAATATTATAAAAAATGCCATAGTTCTAGCAAGAAAAAAATGTCACTATTGTTACTAATTTTTTCTCACATCTATGGCATTTTTTTCATTTTGTCAATGAGGACAATACTTGTTTTCCATATCTTCTCATTGCAAATTTTAATTACACAATCCTAAGTTTTACAGAAAAATGGTCGAACCCCGCGATTATTGTCATTGTTGTAGTTGTTGTTGTTGAAGTTGCCGTCCGTTTTCACATTCCACACGTTGTTGTTCGAAGAGCTATAAGCGGACCCAAGCCAGAATGATGTACTGTACAACCAAGTATAGTTTGATTTATTTGACCATAATGCATTAATATCTTCATATGATGCTAAACTTACTTCACTCACTTTGTCTGTATTTCCTAATAATGTTTTATATGATTCTACATATTGATATAAGTTTGATTTATTATCATATACCCATGGATAAATTGAACTTCCTCGTGGAGTATATGTCTCATCCCAATATCTTGAGCTTGAAAATGCTACTGTTCCTTTTTCTTTCTTGTCCACTAACCCAACCTTTCATTGTTTCGTCTTGCAATCCATAGTTAATTGCACCTTTATCTACCTCGCCTTTTTCGTTACCATTGCTATCATAAATTCTTCCAACCATTAAATTCCATTCTGCCAATGCCTTAACTTTGGTTTTATCTTGATTATCTGCCAATACATAAAATCTTTCTGTTGTTTCTTTTTTTGATGTTATTGCTATTTTATCTCCTGCTTTTGTTCCATCTCCTTCTTCTAGTGCTACTGATACTGTTCCTCTTACTTTTCCATCCCATATATCTTTCATTGCTATTTCATAGCCTTCTTTTGTCGTTGTTATTGATTTT
>USGK01000025.1 GCA_900554175.1 uncultured Clostridium sp. | reverse complement strand
TGCCCATATTCCAAATGCTACTATTCCTATGTATAAACTGCTATATACTACTGCTCGTCCTATAAATTGATATAATTTGTTTTTATTTATTTTTTTCATTTTCTTTACCTCTTTTCTAAACTTTTATTTGATTCGAAATGTTTTGTATTGTCCTTATATATGCTTTTAATTCTTCATTTTCTCTAATCAGTTTTTCCATTGTTTCATCAATTTTTTCATTTTTAGAAACTTTAATTTTGTATTGATTTTTCCCTGTTTTTTCATATTCTAGCTTTCCACTATTTATTAATCTTAGTGCTGTTTCATGTCCTATATGGTTTCGTTTCATAAATTGATTTAGACTAATCCATTCTTGTTCCATTATTTTGTCCTCTCTTTATTCAATTTTTTTGAAGTTTAAAGTTAAAAAATTTTGTTACTGGTCTCTTTAAAATCTCTGATATTTTAATCATCTGACTAATTTTAGGTTCTACAATTCCTACTTCAATATTGTAATAACTAATTGGGCTCTTCATTCCCATTTCTGTAGACATATCTTCATAATTTTTTTTACTCTTATATCTAGCTTTTTTTAATTCTTCAGTATTTACATATATAGCATATTTATTCAACACTTTCACCTCTTTTCTTCAACTTTCTTGAACAGATTATATACAAGCTTTTTGAATAAGTCAATACCTTTTTGAAAAAAAATTCAATTTTTTTGTAGTTAATATTCAAAAGTATTGAGATTATAGTATTTACAATCAAAAAAAAATATGTTATAATTCAATTAAATTGAATATTGTAAAGGTGATTGTATGGAAAATGAAAATAACAATTTAAATTTAACAAGTATTAGAATAAAACAAATGAGATTAGAAAGAAATTGGACTCAAAAAGATTTATCAAAAAAATTAGGATTAAAAAATGATACTGCTATTGCTAATTATGAAGCAGGATATAGTACCCCAAAAGATAATATAAAATTAAAAATGTCAGAAATTTTTGATTGCACACTAGATTATCTCATGGGCAAATCTGATATTAGAAACTACGACAAAGATGAGCAAGAGTTCCGCTTCGCTTATCATAAAGAAATGGAAGGACTTACTGACGAAGAAATTGCAGATGCATTGAAATTTTATAAAGAAATGAAAAAGAAATATAGTAAATAATTTTAGTGGAGGCTAAAATGGAATTAAATAGATTGTATGATATTGCAAGTAAAGAAAATATAGATATAATTGATTTTAAAATGAAAAATAAAGCAATTATTGGTTGCTTAGATAATAATTATACCATTGGCATTAATTATTCGATTATAGACAATTCTAGTGAGGAAAAAACCATATTAGCAGAAGAATTACGGTCATTATTATTGCAATGCCTTTTATACTTCTAATAATTCAAAAAATGAAATAGAAAAACGAGAATTTAGAGCAACAAAATGGGCATTTAAAACCTTAATACCTTATGATAAACTAAAAGAATTGATAAACAAAGGATATACATATTATTATCAAATAGCAGAAGAATTAGGAGTTACTGAAGATTTAGTGAGAAAAGCTTATAATTATTATTTGGAGGGAAATCGTGGCTAAAAAAACAAATTCCAAAATAAATGGAAAAGAATATTATAGAATTAGAAAAGTAGTTGGTCATACTGCTAGTGGCAAAAAAATTCTAAAAAATTTCTATGGAGAAAGCAAAAAAGAAGCAGAACAAAAAGCAAATGAATATCTTAATAATATTGAAAATGGACTAATAATTAATTTTGAAGATTTTACCTTATCAGAATTAATGCACACATGGTTATTTGATTTTCTTCATAATTCTTCAAAAATAAAGCCTTCTACATTTCAGAGATATGAAGGCTTATATAGAAATTATATAAAAGAATCTGAAATAGCCGGAAATAAATTAATTAATGTAAAATCAATACATTTACAAAAATTTTATAATAATTTATCTAAAAATGGATATTCTTATTCTCAAATAAATACTTTAAATACATTTTTAAAAGTTTTTTTCAATTGGTGTATTGATAATGACTATATTTTAAAAAATCCATGTACAAAAGTTAATATAAAAGGCAACAAAAATGAAATTATAAAGAATGAGAAAAAAGAAGTCGAAATATTATCAGAATCAGAAATAAATATTATAAAAAAATATTTAAAAAATACAGATTTTGAATTATTATTTTTGCTAGATTTGGTTACTGGATTAAGGCAAGGAGAATTACTGGCCCTAGACTGGAAAAATATTAATTTAGAAAATAATACTTTAAAAGTGGAAAGAAGCGTTAAAGAGGTTTATGTGTATGATAATGAAAATACTAAACATATAGAAACTATTTTTCAAACTCCCAAAACTTTAACCTCTTTTAGAACTGTTCCTATTCCAAGCACAATGATTGATATTCTATTAAAAATAAAAAACAAAAAAGGTTTATTATTTAAAGATACCAATGGAAATCCTTTAAAAGGAAAAAATGTATCAGCTAAATGGACAAAAATCTTAAAAGAATGCAAAATACCACATAAAAAATTTCATTCTATCAGACATACCTATGCCTCTATGTTATTATCAAAAGGTGTAGACATTGAAACTGTAGCTGAATTAATGGGGCATTCAGCAATAAGCATTACACAAATTTATTTGCATTCTTCTTATACTTCAAAAAATAAATCTGTTAATAAATTAAATTCTATATTGAACTGAGTGGCTAAAAAGTGGCTAATCAAAAAAATAAGATGTCTCAAAAGTATTGAAACATCCTATTTTTAAGCATTTTATAAATTTTGGTAGCGATGGGGAGATTCGAACTCTCGACACCGCGGGTATGAACCGCGTGCTCTAGCCAACTGAGCTACATCGCCATATATTAAATAAACAACTTTTAGCATTGTAACATAACACATATTTTTATTCAATTTTGTATTTTAGTGATTTTAAATGTTTTTTTAGTATTTTCCTCTTTTTTTCTTTTTTTTATTCATTTTTTCTTTATTTTTTATTTGTGAGATAATATTTTTTACTATTAATTATAAACACGGAGTAAATAATATTTAATTATTTACTCCATGAGTAATCATAGGTGTTTGTTCTGTTATATTTTCAAATGTATACCCATTTTGTTTACCATAGTTTATTATATCAGGTAAAGCTTCAAGCGTTTTTTCACTTTTTCCAAAATCATGTAACAAAACAATATTAGCTCTTGACTTACTTAATTCATTTATAACATTATTATATACCTCTTCTTTTGTCTTGGCACTTGCTGCATCTTCTCCAGATACATTCCAATCATAATAATAAAAACCATCCGCCAATAATTTTTGTGTCATTCTTGTCATTATTCCTTTTGAATATTTTTTACTAATTGTGTTGGAACTTCCTCCAGGAAACCTAGTATATTTTGTTGTAACTCCTGTAACATTTTTAATTTTTTCTTGTAATTTTAATATATTATTCATATAAGCTTCATCAGAAGAATATATTTGACTATACTCATGAGAATATCCATGTATTCCTATTGTATGTCCCTCATTCACTTCTCTTTTTACAATTGCTTCATTTTCTTTGCTGAAATTTATAGTAAAAAATGTTGCTTTTACATTTTCTCTTTTTAAAACATCCAAAATTTTTGGAGTAATATCTGAACTTGGACCATCATCAAATGTTAAATATATAACTCCTTTTTTATTTGGATTATTATCTTTAATTGAGATTTTTCTAATTACTGTTTCAGAATCATTTCCTGCTGAATCAGTAACTGAATATTTCACTTGATATTGTGTATTAGATAATTTTTCTCTTTTAATTTCTACTTTATTTGTTAAATCTCCGTCTACATCATCTATTGCCGTTACTCCATATTCTTTATATTCAGATATTGAATTAAGAACTAAATTTTCATCTCCATTTAATGAAATTTTTGGAGCTACATTATCTTCTATTTTTGTTTCTTTTTCTATTAAATAGTCTGAAGATACTTTTATATTTTTATTTGATAATAAGATATGTGTTATGACAATTATTATTGATAATATAATTAAAATTATCCTTGCTATTCTTAAACTATGCCTTTTTTCTTTTTTATATAATATATATATCCATATAAAAACCAATATTAAAACTATAATTTCAACTATACTTACTATACTTATAATGTTCATCTTTTTCCCTCTTTTAATTTATCTTCTACCCTATTCTTCACTAATATTTATTTTATCACAATCTTTTTATTTAGTCTATATAAAAAATTGGATTATTACATATATTTTTATACCTTTAAACTTTTCCTCCTCCCCAAGTAGTTGGAATTTCATTGTAATTTGATAATTTGTTACATCCTCTAAAACAACCTGCTGAATTTTTTACATTTGTTCTTTCCCATAAATTAGGTGCATTTCCAGTTATATTTGCACAACCTTGAAATGTATTATAGAAGTCTTCAACATTCTTGCAATTGTCAAATAAACCTTCAGGTATTTCAGTTAAACTAGTACATCTATTAAAGGCACAATTAAATGACCTAGTATTAGGGCAATTTTTAAATAAATCTTCTGGTATATTTTTTAAATTATAACAGCCTTCAAATATCTGATAAAAATCCACTGTTTGTTCACTTTTAAATATATTGTTTCCTATGCTTTCCAAATTTTGAATATTTCCAAAAGTTCCTCTGAAATTATTTACTTTAGTGCAGTTTTCAAATAAGTTATTTGGTATTTTTGTTATGGATGTACAACCATAAAAGCAATTCATAAAACTATTTACGTTAGTGCAGTTTTTAAATAAGTTATCTGGTAACTTTGTTATAGATGTGCAGCCTCTAAAACAATCTTTAAAAGTTGTTGCATTTGTACAATTTTTAAATAAATCTTCTGGAATAGATGTTATCCATGTGCAATTAGCAAAACACCCATCAAAACTACCTGCATCTATACAATCACTAAATAATTCTCCTGGTATTTCTCCTGTTAAACTAATACAACCATTAAATGTATTTGAAAAATTGGTATCTACACAGTTTTGAAATAAATTATTTGGTATATTACCATCTAAAGATTTACAATTTTCAAAAGAAACATTCTTACATTTTGATAACGAATTTTTTGTTGGCTCAGGTAAAGGTCCTTTTAAATTAATACAATTTTTAAAATCTATACCTATTCCGTTATTAGGTTTTCCTTCATTTTTCAAAACATTTCCCCATTGTATTATTTTTGTTATTTTTTTGTTACTTTCTTCTTTATTGTATCCTGAAAATTTAAACCCTGGACATTGTCCTTTTATTGTTACTGTATATGTTCCTGCAATTTCATAAACATGTGTGGCATTCTCATCAGTAGCCGATTTAACTTTAACTACTGTTCCATCTCCATAATCTACTTGAAAATTATAAATATTATGACCATATGTAGAAAGTGGCAAAACTATAGTATCCTTATCACCAACCGTCCATTCTGTTATAAATGGTTGATATTCTTCTAATATTTCATCATCTATTAATTCATCATCTGGTAGTAAATCATTCTCTTTAGCTCTTCTATATTCTTCTTCATTATTTTTTCCTATATATACTAATTTATCATTCTTTATAACTAATTTTTCAGAATATTTTTCTTTATTAAAACTCGGTATATATTTACTTTTTATCTCATTTGCATCTTCTACATTAATTTTCTCATTACGTTCCCCTAATTTATCTATTTCTTCACTGTGAATCGTAAGATTTAATTCTTCTTTATAAATCGCTACTTCATTACTAAAACTTGCTGTCTCAGCTTTATTCAATATTCCATTTTTACTTGTTAACGTCGCTAATGTTACACCTGCTAATATTAATAAAACTATAATCGTTACTATTAATGATATTAATGATATTCCTAATCCTTCTTTCATTTGTTTCATCATTTCTCATCTTCCTCTTTTCAAATTATAAAATTACCTATTCAATTATTTTTTTGATGTATATTCTATTTTGTTTTTTTACTTTTTAATAAGATTTTTCTAAAAAAAATGTAAACAAAAGTTATAACTATAACAATATACATTATTTTTAATATTAATTGTACCAGGTTACCGTTTTTCTAAAAAAATGAGTCCAACTAATATTACACATATAATTAAAACGAAAAACTGTAAATTAAAACTTTTATATATTGAATTTAGTTGTCCTTCTATAGTGTTATCAAAGGGAACATCAAATATAGTATTTGCTATATTAAAACTAGGATATATTTTATTAAATTGTTTTTTTACTTTATCTGCAATTCCTAATAAGGTAGCAAAAATAAGATACTCTTCCCAAATTTTAACTTCTGTATGTATTTTTTCTTCTATATTAGAATAATCTAACAAGAAGTTTTTTAATCCATTCAAATTTTGATATTCATTAACAAGTTCATTTGATAGAGTAATTTTTTCTTTGGTTTTAAATAGTATATAATTTTTTGATGGAACAACTATTATATATTTTCTTTCTTCTAAATCTTTTTGGATTTCTTTTATAATATTTTTAAATAAAAACTTTAATTCAAATTTATGACCATCAATATTACAATAATTGCGTATCTCATTTTTTTCTAATAAATTATTATTTCCTGCTACATTTTTCAAGAAATTATAAATTCTATTTTCTACATAGTTTTTTTCCCATTTTCCATCTTTTAAATCAATATTATAATTATCATTTTTTAATCCTAGATTTTGAGAATGTTTTATATCTATATATCCTTTTTTATACCAATTTAATAAATATGCTCCTATAAGTCCATTATCTAATTCATCTACTTTTAAGTTTGAAAAATTATATAATAGCCAATATGCTATATCAATATTTCCAAAACAAGGTATATCTCTATAGTAAAATGATTCATCTATCTTATTTATTTGGCTTTTACTTTTGTTTTTCAAATATTGCAAAACAAATTTAAAAATTAACAAAAACAAACCCATCAAAAAAATCATACACAAATACGGTAAAATAAAATATAACCCTAAATCTTCCATTATTTTCTCCTTTAAATTTCCCATATGTTTTAACAATATATTTTTTTAATATATCATTATAAACCTTTTAAATTTCAGTATTTTTTTAATTTTAATACTTTACTTATTTATATCATAAATATATTATAAAAACAATTATTTTTTACATTTTTTATTTGGACATTTCGTACATAAACAAAAAAAGACATGATAAAATCTAAATCATATCTCTTTTTATTCATTTATATATGAATTTAACTAGAAAATAAGAAATTTGCCAATTTTATCATATCATTTACATTTAAAATACCACCCATTAATAATTTATCAGCAAGCCAAAGGTATCTAGTACTACTTAGCAATATAATATTTTTTATTTCAAATATAGTTAAAAACGGCATATATGATTTTAATAATGCTGCAGCACCTGTTACATGAGGAGCTGCCATAGATGTTCCATTTTTGTAACTATATTCACCTTTTAGAGATGTACTTAAAATACTTGTTCCCGGTGCAGCAATATCAACACTTTTAACTCCATAATTTGAAAAAGAAGATAATGTATTTTCAGGTGTGCTTGCCGCAACAGAAATAATATTTTCACTATTATAAGAAGCAGGATAACTAGGTATTAAATCATTATTACTACTACTATTTCCTGCTGACGCAATAAATAATCCATCATAATGTTCTATTGCATATTTTAAAATTGGTGAATATATTCTGCCTCCCCAACTATTATTGAGAATCTTAATATTCATTATATTAGCAAAATAAATAGCAGAAATAGCTGCTGCAAGATCGATACGATTATCTCCTATTTTAAAAGAAGCTAATTGTACATTCCAACATACTCCTGTAATACCAATAGAATTATTACCTATTGCTCCAATTGTTCCCGCTACATGTGTACCATGTCCTGTCACATCTACTGGGTAACTGTTGTTATCAATAAAATTCCACCCATTAAAGAATGGACCATTAGACCATAAATTATCCTTTAAATCCGGATGCTCTGCATCAATTCCACTATCTAATACACCAACTACTACTTGATAATTACCTGTAGTATAATTTCATGCATATGGTGTATTTATGTTAGGCATTCCCCAAAGATATTTGAAGTCTGGATCATTTGGAATTATATCTAGTTCGTATAAATAATCTAATTCAGCATAAACTACATATGGATTTCTTTTAAGTTTGTTAATAGCACTTATTGTTTTTAATTTATCCTTACTTTTTAGATATATTAATATGATATCTCCAATATTACTATTAGTATCTATCTTTATAGGGCGAAATAAATATTCTATTTTTTCAATATCTACCCCCAAAAAAGTATGTTTTATACCATAAGAAAATAAGTTTGATTTGTTAAAATTCTTAGTTAAAGCAACAATTATTTTTCCTAATTCAAAATTATTATTAGAATCTGTATTCATTAAATAATCCTCCTCTAAAATTATATGCTTATATAAAAATTATGTTATAATCATATAATTTTTGAGAAGGATACTATGCATTTACAGAACAAATATTACAATTACACTTCAGTATAATTTTACAGGCAATTTATATATAATTTTTAATATCATCAATTGAATTAAAAACAATCCCTTTTATGCCTACCTTACATGCAGCAATAATATTCTTTTCTTTATCATCGAAAAAAATTGTTTCTTCCTTATTCAATTTAAATCTATCAATCAATAAATTATAGATATCAGGATTTGGTTTGATAAGATGTTCTTGATAAGAATATATTCCCCCATCAAAAAGAGAATTTATATTTATTACATTATTAATATAATTATAGCTATCTTCCGTTATATTTGTTAATAAATATAGTTTATAACCCATTAATTTTAATTTTTTTATATATTTTAAGTTTTCACTTATCAAAGGATATGCTATTGATTGATTATCTTTGCTTAAAATATAACTAATATCCTTAAAATCAGATGTGTTAGCCAAATTTTGTATATGTTCTTGAACCGTTTTGTAACCAAGTAAACATTCTTTAAATCCTTCACCATATGCCTTTTTGTATATTAAATCACAATTTTTATTGAGTACATACTCTATATTTTTTTTACTATCATCAAATAATATTCCACCTACATCTAATATTATGTTTTTTATATTTACTTTATTATTTTCCATACTTAACACCTCTATATTAGAATATCATTAAACATACCTTTTTTCAAGAATCCATATAAAATTCAACTAAAAAAATTAACAAATTTTTCTTATTCGTTGATAATCTTTCGAATTTATGATAAAATTAGATAAATATTAATTGTAAGGGAGAATAATTATGAAGAAAAAATCCCAATTTATATTAGCATTATCAATTGGTTTTATAGTTTCTATGATTATAATGAGTATTGCAATTTATTTTGGTTATACAAGTGCATATAGTACAGATGTTGATTCTTTTGTTGTAAAAATATTTGGAATACCAATATACGAGCTTGTAAAAAATGGTACTAAATATGTAGGTACATCTCAAGGAATCTACATGGGTATGTTTTGTGGTATATGTATGGTTATAGCTGTTACAATTCAAACTATTATTTCAAAAATGAAACAAAAATAAATAGATGGACTCTCTTAAATTAGAGATGTCCATCTTGTTTTTAGAAATCGAATTATAATCCAATTACCTAATTTCAGGAAATATAACACAAAGATTTGTTCCAGTATCGAGATAGCCTTCACAATTGGAAAGTGGAACCAACAGGCTTCTATCTAATATAAATCTCTCCTCTTCCAGTATATGTTCACTGATTCTGCGTAAATCGAAAATAAAGACTCTACCATTAAGAACAAATGCTATTTTACCCTTATTGGTATTAAAAGTTTTTTCTTTTCCTCGTATTGTGACTTTCTCCAAAATTCCTGTATCTCTTTCTCTGAAAATCTCCGCCCAATACTCTCGGCTTACCCTCGATTGGCTTAAAGCAGGGGCATTCGGGCAATAATAGTAGGTATGCCCCACATCAAGAAATCCAGCTATAACAATAACTTCATCACCAAAAACGTTTTTATAAATGATAAAATTATTGACCGAACAAAATCCAAGTGTGGCATCAAAAGGATCGTTGCAAATAATCTTCGTGAAACTATACTTATCCATAGTGAATCCTCCTTGTCATTAAATGACATCATGAGCATAAGCTCTTCAAAATTGTTTGCATTTTCATTATAGCAAATTATAACCTGAATGTAAAGTTTTATGTAAAACTAAAATTCATTTTTCTCTCTTTCTAATAAAAATTTGTTGGTTGCACTTATATATATAATTAAATATGATATTGATATAAAAAATCCACTCAAAACATCACTTGTATAATGTACTCCTAAATAAATTCTACTAACTCCAATACAACATATCAAAATGCTTAATAGTATAATAGAAATACATTTAATATACTTATTCTTTACATATTTATAAATCAAATATATTAAATATCCATAAAAAGCCATACTTATCATAGAATGTCCTGAAGGAAAACTATATCCTGTTTCTTCAATTATTCTATATTCATTTGGTCTAGGTCTTTGTAATATTCTTTTTAATAACTGATTCAAAGCTGTAATTATTACTAAATTTGAAAATATTGATATTCCAATTTTTTTGTTTTTTATTACTATAAATAATATAATTGCTAATACTATTAAAAATATTGCTCCTCCAAAATTAGTAATAAACTTTGCTATTGGTGTTGTAAAATCAGATATTAAAAATTCTGATACTACTTTATAACCAATTATATCTCCATTCATTATTTCTTTGTTAAATACATCTTCTGCTAATGCTAAAAATCCAATTAAACAAATGAATAATATAATCCATTTAAATTTTTTTATAATAAATTCTTTTATTTTTTCTTTCATTTCTACCTCTTTTGTCATTTAAGATTTGTTTCTTTAAATATTATTATAAATTTTGAACCTTTTTCTAGTTCACTTTCTAATTTAATCTCTGCACCATTTACATTGGCTATTGATTTTGCAATTGCAAGTCCAAGCCCTACTCCTCCAGTTTCTTTGTTTCTTGACTTATCAACTCTGTAAAATCTATCAAATATATTTTCTTGTTCTTCTTTTGATATTCCTATTCCGTTATCTTTTATGTTTATGTATATTTTTCCATTTATTTTTTGTGAATATATATCAATTTCGCCACTTTCTTCTGTATACTTAATAGCGTTGTCAATAAATATTCTAATTAATTCTTTTACATTGCTTATATCTGCATTTATACAACACATTTCATTACTGCTACTATAAATATTTTTATTTATTTCTATTATTTTTGTTTCTTCTATAATTTCATTAATTAGTTCTTGAACATTTATCTTTGTTTTCTTTAAATTTACTTTTCCAGTATCTGCCTTTGTAATATACAATAGGTTTGGCGATTACATTGTATTGGATTAACCATGTTTTTTCAATATTAAATTAAAAAATGTAGGCAAAATTTTTATTTTTGCCTACAAATATTTTACACTAACACTTGTAATTTATTACCATTTAAATAAAACTTTGCATAATTATCTTGAATTTTTCTTTTTAGGAAGTTCTAAGCATTTTATATTCGGAATTATTTCATAACATGAAGCTCTTGATTTGTCAGATTGAATTACATACTTTTGAGTTTCTCTTCAAGTATTGCTATTTTTTCTTTATATGTTTTTTTTAATATAAATATCGAAATTATGCTTGTTAAAATTTCAGCTATTGGGAAAGTCCACCAAACTATATTCGTTACATTATCAGATAATGTAAATAAATATGCTATTGGAAGTACAAATACCACAAGTCTTAATAGAGAAATTATCAATGGTCTTATTGCATATCCAAGTGATTGTAATATACCTTGTACTGCAACAGAAAATCCCATAAAAATATATCCTATACTTGCAATTCTTAGAGAAATTGTGCAAACTTCAATAATTTCTTTACTTGTACCACTAGATAATGCAAATAAACTTGATAGTGATTTTGCAAAGATTTCAAAAATAATTGTCAAAACAAAAGTTACCATTATAGTATCAATAATTCCATATTTAATACAGTCATTTATTCTATCTTTATCTTTCATACCGTAGTTAAAAGATAATATAGAAATTATAGTATTAGATAAACCAAATGCTGAAAATAATGCTATTTGTTGTATTTTATAATATATCCCAAATGAACCAACAAGAATTGTAGGATCTGCTTTTGTTCCTCCAAGTATTGCATTCATTCCTGCCATCATAACTGATAATAATGCTTGCATAATTGCAGCAGAAATACCTATTTTATATATTCCTTTAATTATGCCAATTTCAGGCTTAATATATTTTAAGCTACCATTTATTTCTTTATTTTTAGTATAGTGGAAAAACATTGCTATTAATAAGGAAATAAATTGTCCTATAACTGTTGCCCAAGCTGCACCAGCCACTCCCATCTTCAATGGAAATATAAATATATAATCTAAAACTATGTTTGTAACAGCACCCTATATTTGTGAAATAGTTGATAACATTGTTTTACCAGTTGCTTGTAAAAATCTTTCATATACCGTATATCCAATAGATCCTAATGATAAACAAGTACAAATTTTCAAGTATGTTGTTCCCATATCTAATATTTCATTATTTCCATTAGAAAATAATGAAATAAACCATTCTGAGCTAAAGATACCAAATAATAAAAATACTATAAATATACAAATACTTAAAAATATTCCGTTTCCAGCTACTTTATTTGCCTTTTCTTTATTTTTTTCTCCTAAACTTTTAGATAATAATGCATTTAATCCAATTCCTGTTCCAACTCCTATTGCTATAATTAAAATTTGAATTGGGAAAGCTAATGTTAATGCTTGGTTCGCAATAGCTCCTTGTTCTCCCATGTTTGCTACAAATATACTATCAATAACATTGTATAATGCTTGTAGAACCATAGAAATAATCATTGGCAGTCCCATTTTTAATAATAATTTTTTTATTGGTGCTTCTGCCATTTTGTTTTTTTGTGTTTCTTTCATTTTACACTCTCCTCCCATTTTTTTGAGTCAAAAAAAAGTAAGTCCTTTTCTCTGGACTTACGCTTTCGCTACTCGATATGTGTATTATAGCATAAAAATTTTTTTCATGTAATACTTTTTTTACTTTTTATTTTAAAATTAAATTTATGCGACAAATTACATATTAGTTGTAATTAATACTTACTAATCATAAAATTTATATATCCATTAATTGTATGGATTACCAAAAACACAGAAGCAGTTCCTACTAATAAATAATTACTTTTCCACAATCCAAAAAATAGATAATATAAAGGAATAACTGCAAATTGACTAAATACTATCAACCATCCTTTTTGAAATCCAACATAATACAAAATCCATCCAACAAAATTTATTAATATCATAATAATCGTTAAAGAAAAGAATATTTTTTCTTTTGTTGTTGATATTGAAAAAACTTTAATATCATCTCTAACTACTAATATTAATAAAAACATAGATAAGATACCAAATACACTTTGTAATATTTCAATCCATTTAATTTCGTTTTGCATATTCATTATTGGATTTGATATTGGTTTAATTAACGGCATAACCATATATGGAATTTCTTGTATCAGAAAAGCCATAATTCCTATAAAAGATATACCAAAATAATAATTTTTAAATAAATGAATAAATTTCAACATATTATTCTCCTCAAAATTTCCTAAAAATTGACTATATAATTTTTATCAATTCTCTTTTTATAAATTTATTATATTATTTTTTCGCATATCAAACAAGCGAAAACGATATATTCTTTAAAAAAATTGTATCTATGATGTTAAATCTATCCAATTTTTTATCTAAATCATTCTCCATTTTTATACTGCTGGCTATTATAAATTCTATTATTTTTTACTTGTCCTATCATAAAGACATTTTATTATTGTGTTAATTGCAAATCCAACAATTATTCCTAAATCAAGGCTATAAAATAAATTATGCGACATCCAAACATTATACCACCCATATATTGCAAACAATAGTCCACTAATAGTCATAAAAATAAAATTATGTTTAAGAAAAATATTATTTTGCTTATGATAACAGGCTTTTATAAGGGAAATTATAGTTCCAATATACATTGCCCCTGCTATTCCTGTTAAAGTAAATAATTCCCAATCGTCTATATTAGTATAACCTGACCTTATTAATCTGATTATATAATAACTGGCATTCATTAGAGTTATAACTAAGCTCGGATTTATAAGTGTTAGTACATAATCTTTTGATATGAAAGCACATACACACATAACAAATCCCCAAAACATAAAAGATTGAGTTATTTTTATTAACCAACTTATATTTAATATTAATGCAAATTCAGTAATACAACCTAATATTATTCCAATAATTATTGATATAATCATATTCTTTATTATTTGTTTTTTCTTCATTATTTTCTCCATAACTCCTCATCTTTGATTTTTTCTTCACAAATTTCATAAAAAGCTAACTCAAAAGCTCCTCTCCTTGAGCAAATTCTCAATGAATTTGCTGTTTACTTCCAATATCGGGTAATTCCGTTATTATTTGCTTGTAACGATTCTTTTCCGTACTTTTTTGCAACTTAATATCCCAATTAGGATGTTTTGTTTTAAAATAATTCATAATCTTTTTTTGAATCTTATTTATGAAAAAACATTAAAGAAAAATCGGGGACAATGTCCCCGAACTTCTAAACTCCTTGCTTTTTCCACCTTAACATTCTTACTTCAGAACATATATAGATTAGCTCGTCTTTCTTAACTTCCAAAGTATAATTATTTAAAGTAGCAATCCATCCAAGCTTATCGTAGTATTCTAAAGCATCGTCAACTATTTTTTCGAACTCAATACTAGCTTCATTAGTATTAGAATAATTCAGTTTATACTTACCATACGATACCTCAATTTTTTCTTCTTTCGAGAAATCAGTTTTCAATACCTCTTTCATAATAGCATACAATTCTATTACTGCATCTGCTCTTGACATAAACCGCCATATTGGAATGCCCATCTTAATGATTATAGAAGCAATCACAAAGATAATGAAGATAATAAAAGTGATAAATAATGCAAAGAATTGTTGTAACATAAAATAACCTCCTCAAATGTTGATACAAATTTAATATTAGTTACATAATTATATTATACATAATTTTACATACATCTGCAAGTTTTTTTAGATTTTTTTCAGATTAATCATCATCTATAATAAGCACACTTCTGCATTTAACCTATATCTATATAAATGTAATTTTATTGTGTATCTTTCAAAACAAATTTGTCATATCCTCTTTTTACTAAATTTTCATATGCATTCCATACCTCTTGTGGAATTTCCATTTTTATTTGCCATCCTCTTTCGTAAAATGACTTCATCCTCTGAACATCTCCAACCAAAACATCAATCCATTCATCGCCATGCCTTTTATAATATTCTTCACAACTAATATTTTCTGAATGAATTGTAACATCATACTCTGGCATTATTTTCTTAAATGCTGCATAGGCTCTTTTTTCGTCATATGGTTTGCATACAACTATGCACGATTTTATATTTAATTTTTCTTTTTCTATTAATTTTTTTGAAAACCTAAAATTATCTCCTGTATTTGTTGATTCTTTTTCTAAATATATATTTTTTCTTGGGACTCCTTTTTTTATAGCAATTTTTTCAAATTTTTCTGCTTCAGTTTCATTCCATTGTTTATATGTAATTTTTCCTAAGCCACCAGAAAATATTATTTTATTTGCATATCCATTTAAATATAATTCTGATGTAATATTAGCAACATTTATATCTATTGATCCTAATCCTATAATACAATCTGATTGTTTAAGCTTGTGATTCATTTTCATGTAGTCCCATAAAATTTGAATAAAATTTATATCTTTCATAAATTTTAAACTCCCTTCGAATCTATTTATAACAGTCGTATTAAATATTTTCAAATTTCTTATTTATATCATAAAATCCGTATAAAAACAACTATTTTCAAAAAATGTTAGATGTAACAAATTATTTATTATTGATACAATTTGCAAAATCAAGTAAATTATGTTAATATATATGTTGAGCATACAATGTATGTATTAATTTGAGAGGAGTTTTCCTATGAGCATTTTTAGTCGGCTTTTCAAGAGACGGAAACAACCTAAGTCTTCTGATACCTTCAATGTCATTCTGAAGACAAAGAAGGAACTATCTGAAAAACAAAAAGACGCTATCATTACCATTGTAAAAAATGGTACTATGTCTGGAGTCGACCCCACCGATATCTCAATCATAATCATGATGTCTACTGGAATCTATGACATAGTAATTCTGAATAGAATTAAAAATGGCGTGGAAGTGATTTTCTAATCACAAGAGACTTCCTTAATGTGTAAAAGCATTAAGGAGTTTTTTTTTTATTATGTATAGAAACGCAGTACCTCTATAAAAGTACTAGGTTTAGCAATCCAATTCTATAAAGTTTTCCCATATTCGCATAACCGCTTTCTTTATACAAAGTGCGTAAGTGAGATTTTACAACCATAGACTTACAATAATAAAAGAGTTCTTTGGAGGCAAAGCTTGGATGTGAATTTTCAATTGTAAAACACTCTACTTAAAAAATTATATTAAAAGAATTGATATATGTGTTGAACTCGCAAATTTAGTACAAACTTATTACGATATGCAATCAATGTAAGAAAATGAAGAAAGCACATTTTCATCTTCTCAAAATAATTAATTGTATGGTGCCGTTGGTGGGACTCGAACCCACATGGATGTTATCCGCAGCATTTTGAGTGCTGTGTGTCTGCCAATTCCACCACAACGGCATATTTTATTAAATTTTGGCGATTTACAATTTTGTTAGATATTTGTTAGATGTTTGAATATTTTTCAAATCTAGCAAATATTTAAACCTTACTATTTTCAAGATTTATAAGTTTTAGCATAAAAAAATCCATTTAGATTTTGAGACCTGTGCGTCTGCCAATTCTTCCACACTTGCATAAACAAATTACTTTTACATCTTAACACAAATATTATTTCTTGTCTATAGTTTTTTTAAATTTTCTTGCATATTTCATCCATTTGTTATATAATTGTGCCATATATTTAAATTGTAAAAACTCGAAAATACTATAGTTTTTTAGCAAGTAAGAAAGGAATGATAAAAAATGGCATATAACTTTAAAGAAATCGAAAAAAAATGGCAAACCAAATGGTATAAAGAAGGAACTTTTAATGCAAAAGATAATTATACTATGAAAAAATGGTATGGACTAATTGAATTTCCATATCCATCAGGTCAAGGTTTGCATGTTGGTCACCCTCGTAGCTATACCGCATTAGATATAATTGCAAGAAAAAGGAGACTTCAAGGATATAATGTATTATTTCCTATAGGATTTGATGCTTTCGGTCTTCCTGCTGAAAACTATGCAATAAAAACTAATGTACACCCTAAAATTACAACAGAAAAAAATATAGAACACTTTAAAGAACAATTAAAATCAATTGGATTCTCTTTTGATTGGTCAAGAGAAATAAACACAACAGATCCTAACTATTATAAATGGACACAATGGATATTTATTCAATTATACAAAAAAGGATTAGCTTATAAAACAACTATGCCAATTAATTTTTGCACAAGTTGTAAGGTAGGATTAGCAAATGAAGAAGTTGTAAACGGTGTATGTGAAAGATGTGGTAGTCCTGTTATTCAAAAAGAAAAATCTGAGTGGATGCTAAAAATTACCGAATACGCTCAAAGATTAATTGATGACTTAGATAACATTGACTATCTAGAAAAAATTAAAACACAACAACGTAATTGGATCGGGCGTTCTGAGGGTGCAGAAGTAAAATTTAAAATTAAAAATTCTAATGAAGAACTTTTAGTATATACAACTAGGCCAGATACACTATTTGGTGCAACATATATGGTAATCGCTCCAGAACATTCTTTAATAAAAAAATTCTCTGATAAAATTACAAATTTAAATGAAATAAATGAATATCAAAATAAAGCAGCTTTAAAATCAGATTTTGAACGTTCTGAAATCAATAAAGATAAAACAGGTGTTGAAATTAAGGGATTAAAAGCCATAAATCCTTTAACAAAAAATGAAATACCAATTTGGATATCAGATTATGTTTTATCAAGCTATGGAACAGGTGCCATAATGGCTGTTCCTGCACATGACAGTAGAGATTATGAATTTGCAACAAAATTTGAATTACCAATTATTCAAGTTGTTAAGCCTAATGATGATTCTAACATTGATTTATCAAAAGAAGCTTTTACAGATGTCTCAACAGGTATTTTAATAAACTCTGGTTTCTTAGATGGTTTATCTGTAACAGATGCAAAGAAAAAAGTTATAGAATATCTAGAAGAAAATAGCATAGGTAAGAAAAAAATAAATTATAAACTTCGTGACTGGGTATTTTCTCGTCAAAGATATTGGGGTGAACCGATTCCAATGGTACATTGTGAATGTTGTGGATGGGTACCAATTGATGAAAAAGATTTACCTCTTACACTTCCTGAAATTGAAGATTTCAAACCTGGTGAAAACGGTGAATCCCCTCTTGCAAAACTTGATAGCTGGATTAACACCACTTGCCCAAAATGTGGAAAACCTGCAAAACGTGAAACAGATACAATGCCTCAATGGGCTGGATCAAGTTGGTATTTCTTAAGATATATGGATCCTCATAACAATGAAGCATTAGCATCAAAAGAAGCATTAAATTATTGGGGGCCTGTTGATTGGTATAATGGTGGAATGGAGCATACTACCCTTCACCTACTTTATTCAAGATTTTGGCACAAATTTTTATATGATATTGGAGTTGTTCCAACTAAAGAGCCTTATGCTAAACGTACTTCTCACGGAATGATTCTTGGTACAAATGGTGAAAAAATGTCAAAATCAAAAGGAAATGTTATAAATCCTGATGATATAGTAAACGAATTTGGAGCAGATACATTTAGAGTTTACGAAATGTTTATGGGGCCATTTGACCAAACTGCAAGTTGGTCTATGGACAGTATACGTGGATGTGGTAAATTCCTAGATAGAGTTTGGAATATGCAAGATATGCTAATTGAAGGAGAACATTTTAGACCTGAAACTGAAAAAATGATAAATAAAGCTATAAAAAAAGTTACTTTAGATATTGAAGATATGAAATTTAATACTTGTGTTTCTACTTTTATGACTATGGTAAATGAATTTTACAAATTGAAATCAATTAACAAAGCTGAATTCAAAACATTTTTAACATTATTAAATCCTTTTGCTCCTCATATGACAGAAGAGTTAAATAAGTTAATTGGATTTGAATCAGATATTGCAACATACACTTGGCCTGAATATGACGAATCTAAAACTATTGATGATGAAATCGAAATTCCAGTTCAAGTAAACGGTAAACTAAAAGCTACAATAAGAATCTCTTTGAACGAAGACGAATCCTCTGTTAAAGAAAAAGCTTTAACAGCTATTCAAGATAAATTGGATCAAAAGAATATTGTCAAAGAAATATATATAAAAAATAAAATTTATAATGTTGTTGTTAAATAATACTTTAATTTTATTTAAACATATAAAAAATAGGTAAAAAGAAAATCTTCCTTTTTACCTATTTTTTTATTCTTTTATATCAACTTTTATATGCACATCTTCTAATTGTTTATCAGAAACAACAGATGGGGCTCTCATAAGCAAATCTCTTGCTCTTTTATTTTTAGGAAATGCTATTACTTCTCTAATATTTTGAGAATTTTCTATCAACATTACCATTCTATCAACACCAGGTGCAGCTCCAGCATGTGGTGGAGTTCCATATTGAAAAGCATTATATAATGCTCCAAATCTGTTTTTTACATCTTCTTCTGTATATCCTGCAATTTCAAATGCTTTTACCATTATTTCTGGATTATGGTTTCTAACAGCTCCAGATGCCATTTCGTATCCATTGCATACTAAATCATATTGATATGCCAAAATATCCAATGGATTTTTATTTTCTAAATCATCTAATCCACCTTGTGGCATTGAAAAAGGATTATGACAGAAATCAATTTTCCCTTCATCTGATAATTCATACATTGGAAAATCTACTATATAACAGAATCTGTATACATTTTTTTCTAATAAATCCAATCTCTTACCTAATTCAATTCTAACAAGTCCGGCAATTTTTTGAGCTTTTTGAAGATCATCAGCAACGAAGAATAGACTTGAATTTTCTTTTACTCCAAAATTTTTTATCAAACTTTCTTTTATATCTTCTGTAATAAATTTAGCTATTCCACCTTCTACAACCAATTCTTTATTTATTTTTGTCCATGCTAATCCATTTGCTCCGCATTCTTCTTTTGCAAAATCTGTCATTTTGTCAAAGAATTTTCTTCCCTGTTCAGCTCCATTTTCTACAACAATTACCTTTACAGTCTTTCCTTTAAAAGCATTAAATTCTGAATCTGCAAATAATTTAGTTGCATCTTGTATAATAAGTGGATTTCTTAAATCTGGTTTATCAATTCCATATTTCTCCATTGCTTCTTTATATGGTATTCTTACAAATGGTCCATCGTCAACTTTCCAATTAGTAAATTTTTTAAATACATATGGTACAACACTTTCAATTACATTAAATACATCTTCTTGTGTTGCAAAAGCCATCTCAAAATCTAATTGATAAAATTCTCCAGGTGCTCTATCAGCTCTTGGGTCTTCGTCTCTAAAACATGGAGCAATTTGAAAATACTTATTAAAACCACTTACCATAAGCAATTGTTTAAATTGTTGTGGTGCCTGTGGTAATGCATAAAATTCTCCTGGATTTAATCTACTTGGAACAAGATAATCTCTAGCTCCTTCTGGTGATGAATTTGCTAAAATTGGTGTTTGAATCTCATAAAATCCTAATTCATCCATTTTATCTCTTAATGCCTTTAAAATTTTTGCTCTTAATAATATATTTTTATGTAACTTTTCATTTCTCAAATCTAGAAATCTATATTCTAATCTTAAATCTTCTCTTACTTCTTGTTCTGTGTTTATCTCAAAAGGAAGTTCCGACTTACATGTTCCTAGAACTTCTACTTTATTTGCAACAACTTCTATATCTCCTGTAGGCATCTTAGGATTTTTACTTGCTCTTTCTACTACTTTTCCTACAATATGTACACAACTTTCTTTTACTAATTTTTCTGCGTATTGTTGTAAATTCTCATCATTTATTACAATTTGAGTAATTCCATCTTCATCTCTTAAATCGAAAAAAATCATTCCTCCTAAGTTTCTGATTTTTTGAATCCAACCACTTAACTCAACTTCTTCTCCAACATTTTCTATTCTTAATTCCCCTAAATTTTTCGTTCTATACATTATATCGCTTCCTTTTTATTAATTTTGTTCAAAAGTATACCACAAATGTTGATATTTTGCAATCCCTACATTATCTTGTTTTTAGTTTATTATGATTCATTTATGATAATGTCTTAATAAATCATTTAGGAAAATGTCTTAATT
>USGK01000024.1 GCA_900554175.1 uncultured Clostridium sp. | reverse complement strand
AATCACTTTTTTTCTATACTTTTTTGTTTCACATCAATTGTAACACTACATTTTTCTAATTTTACATATTTTTTATATTTTGTATTGAAGTATAATGTTCTGTTCTTTATCTTCTAATAACTGTTCAATCAACTTTTGACTAAGGTCTGGTTGTTTCATCTCTTTTGCTTACATTTCCGTATTTTTGTAAAAAAAAAATAGTGCAAATTATAAAATAATAATCTGCACTATTTCTTTCTTTAACTTCTGCTTTTTTTCTCGATTAAATTAATTAATTCATAGATATAATTTTCCATTGAATCTGAATGATAATCATGTATTACCAGCGACATTAAATTTCGTTTGAGTAACTCTATATTAGGTTCAATTTTAATTAAATCTTTAAGAAATCTTTCTTGTTGTTGTTTCTCAAAATTGGTTGTTTCCTCAAACTTTTCCATAATGTACTTTTCACTTACTGTCATTTTGATTCCTCCAAAGTTAAATTAATCTGCAATTTTTGCATCCTTAATTATAACTTATTTTACATAATTTGTCAATATTTTATGCACTTTTTAATTCTAATCTTAATTTATCACTAATCATTGCTATAAATTCAGAATTAGTAGGCTTTCCTTTTGAAGCTGAAACTGTATATCCAAAAATATTCTCCATAACTTGTGGTTCTCCTCTACCCCAAGCAACTTCAATGGCATGACGAATTGCACGTTCAACTCTTGAAGGTGTTGTTGAAAACTTCTTTGCTATTTCTGGATATAAACTTTTAGTAATTTGATTAATAACTTCTATATCATTTACAACCATCATTATTGCTTCTCTTAAATATTGATATCCTTTAATATGTGCAGGTACTCCTACCTCATGTATAATATTTGTTACCAATACTTCTAAATGATCAGATCCTTCTTTTTCAGGAACTTTTATGTAAGGTTTTGAATGTTCTCTCGAAATAAAATTCTGATTTAGATTTGGTCTAAATTCTCTTATCTCTCTTATCCTTTTTATTAAAAGCTCTATATCAAATGGCTTTACCACATAATATTCTGCTCCTAATGTTATTGCTTTTTGTGTTATCTTGTCCTGACCTACAGCTGAAAGCATAATGCACATTGGTTTTTTACTTATATTACTACTTATATTTATACTCTCTAATACTCCAATTCCATCTAAGTGAGGCATTATTACATCTAAAATAGCTACATCTGGTTCTAATTCTTTTATTTTTTCTACTGCTTCTAATCCATCTTTTGCTATTCCTATAATTTCCATATCGTTTTGATTTCCTAAATATCCTGCAAGTGTTTTGCAGAAATCTTGATTATCATCTGCAATTAATACTGTAATTTTTTCTTTCACAGCTTTATCCTCCTAAATATAATTTATTGTAAAAAATTTACATTTCGAATTATATTACAGTATCCATAAAAAAGCAAGAGCAAATTGGAAATTTTTTCCATTTTTTTATTTTTATATTTTTATTTTACATTTTTCTTTAGAATCTTTCTAGCTATTTCCCTTAATTTAATTATATTTATATTCTTTTTTTCAATATCATTTAAAAATTTTACATTTTTTTCCATATCTAAATCGATGTCTAATATTATCTTTTCCGAATAATTAATATTATTTATTTTGATCTCATTGTTTTTACAATAATATTTAAAACTTTCAAAACTATTGTATTCTAATTCTAACTGATATTCAATTCCTTCGCATATCTCATTAAACAAACTTTTATCTATTGCTCCAATCAAAGAATCTGAATAACATCTGACCAAACCTCCTGTTCCTAGTAGAATTCCTCCAAAATATCTTGTGACAATAATTAAAACATTGCATAATTCATTTTTTTGTAAAATATTAAGCATAGGCGCTCCTGCCGTTCCAGAAGGCTCTCCATCGTCACTTGACTTTTCATAGATAACACCATTCTCCAAAACTCTATAAGCAGAGCAATTGTGTCTTGCGTCATGATATTTCTTTTTGTATTCTCTTATTTTACCTTCCGCTTCTTCTTTACTTTCTACATAAATTAAATTAGCAATAAATTTTGATTTCTTTTCTACTACCTCACTTGAAGTATTACTATAAATTGTTTTGTATGACATATTTTCTCCTTCTATTTAGAAAATCTAATTTTTTTAATAACTTTTCAAAATTATGACTAATTCAAAATTCTCCAAAATTTTTTTGAAATACTATAAAAAGGTAAAAAGAGACTTTAATCTCCTATTACCTTTTTATGATATTATAAATGTAATACTCTTGATTTTATTTCTTTAGTTTTACCTGCATTCCAAAAATTTTCTCCCAAATAACCACATGTACGACGCACTACAGTTAATTTATTGTGATCTTTGTTTCCACATTGTGGGCATTCCCATTCGTTATTTTCATTTATTTTTATTTCTCCATCATATCCACAAACATGACAATAATCTGATTTTGTATTAAATTCTGCATATTGGATATTTTCATATATAAATTTAACTAAATCTTCTAATGCTTTTATATTATTTTTCATATTTGGTATTTCTACATAAGAAATTGCTCCACCTGTTGATAACGCTTGGAATTCTGATTCAAACTTTAATTTATCAAAAGCATTTATCTTTTCACGAACATCCACATGGTAAGAGTTTGTATAATATCCTTTATCTGTAACATCTTTTATAGTTCCAAACTTTTCTTTATCGATACGTGCAAATTTATAACACAAACTTTCTGCTGGGGTTCCATATAGTGCAAAGCCAATATTTGTTTCACTTTTCCATCTATCAACTGTTTCTTTTAAATGCTTCATTACTCTTATTGCAAAATCATGTCCTTCTGGGTCAGTATGTGATACACCTTTCATTAATTTAGTAACTTCATATATTCCTATATATCCAAGTGATATACTTGAATATCCTCCATATAGAAGCTTATCAATTTTTTCTCCCTGTTTTAGTCTTGCAATTGCTCCATATCTCCAATGAACTGGGCTTATGTCTGCCGAAGTTCCAAGTAGTGCATAATGTCTACACATTAAAGCCTCTTTACATAACTCTAGTCTTTCATCTAATTCCTTCCAAAATTTTGCTTCATCTCCATCTGCAACTATTCCTACTTGTGGCAAATTGATGCTTACTACCCCTTGATTAAATCTTCCTTCAAATTTATAATTACCATTTTCGTCCTTCCAAGGAGATAAGAAACTTCTACATCCCATTGGACTAAATACATTTCCTTCATAGTTTTCCTTCATTTTTTTTGCTGAAATATAATCTGGATACATTCTTTTGGCAGAACATTCAACAGCAAGCTTTGTCAAATAATCATATTTTCCACCAGTTAAATTATTGCATTCATCTAAAACATATATTAATTTTGGAAATGCTGGCGTTACATAAACTCCTGATTCATTTTTTATACCTTGAATTCTTTGACGAATTACTTCTTCAATAATCATTGCATTTTCATTTATATATTCATCATCTTCTTCTAAATGTAAGAATAATGTAACAAAAGGAGATTGTCCATTTGTTGTCATTAATGTATTTATTTGATACTGAATTGTTTGTACACCAGCACTTAATTCTGATTTTAGTCTTCTATGTACTAATTTTTCTATTATTTTGTCATTAACAGATGTGCCAAGTTCTTCTCTTATTTCTTTTTCAAATTTATCTCTGCTTTTTCTTAAATACTTTCCTAAATGTTTTAAATCAACAGATTGTCCACCATATTGGTTACTTGCAACTGCTGCTATAATTTGAGTTGTAACAGTACATGCAACTTGGAAACTCTTTGGGCTTTCTATCAATTTTCCATTCATTACAGTACCATTATCTAACATATCTCCTAAGTTTATTAAACAACAGTTGAATATTGGTTGAACAAAATAATCTGCATCATGAAAATGTAAAACACCTTCTCTATCTGCTTTTGTAATTTTTTCAGGTAATAAAAGTCTTCTTGTCAAATCTCTTGAAACTTCTCCTGCTATATAATCTCTTTGTGTAGAGGCCAAAACAGTATTTTTATTTGAATTTTCTTCTGCTAACTCTTTATTTTCATTTCTAATTAATCCTAAAATTGACTCATCGGTTGTATTACTTTTTCTTACTAGTGCTCTTGTGTATCTATATACTATATATTTTTTTGCAAGTTCATATTTTCCAATTTCCATTAATTTTTCTTCTATAACATCTTGGATATCTTCAACTAATATTCTCTTCTTGTCTATTTCTTCAATATAATCTGTTATTGTTTTTATATCTTCTTTTGTTGCTTTTTCTTTTCTTCTTACTTCTTCATTTGCCTTTTGAATAGCTATAACAACCTTTGCTCTATCATAATCTACTACTCTTCCGTCTCTTTTAATAACTTTCATTGTTTTTTGCCCCCTGTTTTACTATATTTTTTATAAATAATTATTAGTAATTTTTATATTGATATTATATAATTAAAAAAATAAAAATCTGTTGCATTTGCAACAAAAGTGTGATATATTTTTTTCGAAAGGCGGAAAGGCTTGTGGAGACTAAATTAGAAATTTTAAATTTTTTTAAATCGCTTGATTCCAAGTGTTTCAGAGTATCTAGCAAATTTTTTCCTAGAGGATCAAGCATTACAACTTACATTGAAAAAAGAAACCAAATGTGTATTTTATTAGAAGGAAGTGCGGAGCTAATCAGATATGACTTTAATGGTAATAAAACAATAATCGGTCAATTTACATCAGGAGATATTTTTGGTGAAGCATTTTATCCAGCTAAAACAAATAACGAACTTTTTGTAATGGCAAAAGAGGACAGTAAAGTTTTAATTTTTTTATACAACAATATAAACTACAAATGCAAACAAAATTGCAAAGTCCACAATGAGTTCATGCAAAAATTGCAATTACTCATTATTAATAATGTTGTAAATTTAAATACAAAAATTGAACTTTTGAGTAAAAAAAATATAAGAGATAAATTACTTTCTTATTTTGATTTACTTGCTAGTCAAAAATTGAGTAAAAGTTTTATTCTTCCTTTATCTTTAACCGATTTAGCAGATTATTTAAGTATTGATAGAAGTGCTATGATGAGAGAGCTTTCTCATTTAAAAGATGAAGGTTTTATTGAAAAAAATGGTAGAAAAATTAAATTACTTTATGAATAATTTTATAAAATTAGATTTATTTAATTTATTATGTTATAATCCCAAATGAGGTGACTAAATTTTGAAAAAAAGAGGAAAACATTCCAATAAAAACACAGATATATCTAAAAAAAGAAAAAAAGAAGATGAAAAATGGGTACCTAAAGCCTTTTTAAAAAATGATTGTAAAACCAATAATACTACAGATAATACATTATATGATTCTGACGATTATGAAAATGATTCAATAGATAATACTTTAGATACTCAAGAATTCAAACAAAAAAAAATAAATAAGAAAAAAAAACATATAATTTTAAAACTATTTATATTTGTTATTTTACCGTTAATAATTATCTTTTCATTAATATTAGGCTTTAAAATACATACTTTCTTGACTCTCTCTAAAGAAATGATAAAAAACGAATCCTCTATTGTAGTAACAGATGATGGAACAACCAAAATTGCAGAAATAGGCTGTGAAAGAATAAGAGAAAATGTAACTTTAGATAAAATACCAAATAATCTAAAAAATTCATATGTTGCAATAGAAGATCAACGCTACTACAAACATCATGGAATTGATATTCTAAGAACTTCTTCTGCTATATTTCATTATATAATAAAAAGAGGTTCAGCAGATTTTGGAGGTAGCTCTATTACTCAACAACTGGTTAAAAATTTAACAGGAGACAACTCTAATTCTGCATCCAGAAAAATTAAAGAATGGATTTATGCCCTATCTTTAGAAAAAAATATGTCAAAAGATAAAATCCTAGAATCTTATTTAAATATAATCTATGTTGGTCCAAATATTTATGGAGTTCAATCAGGTGCCAAATATTATTTTAATAAAGATGTAACAGATTTGAGTTTAGCAGAATGTGCATTTTTAGCAGGAATTAATAATAGTCCAAATAGTTATAATCCTTTTTCAGATACAGATCACTCTGAAAAAATTATTAAAAGAACAAAAGTAGTTCTAAAGAAAATGCTTGAACTTAAATATATAAATTACAATGATTATAATAATGCAATTTTAGAAACTAAACAAGGCTTAAAATTTAGCAAAGGAATCACAAGTAATTCTAAAAATATTAATTCATATCATACAGATGCCTTAACCAGTAAAATAATTGATGATTTTTCTAAAAAAAATCTTATTCCTAAAAATTTTGCTGAAAACTATTTTGCACTTTCAAAAACTAAGATATATAGTACACAAAATATTGATATTCAAAGTAAAGTAGAAGAAGAATTTGCTAAAAAGAAATATATACTTTATTCTTCAAAAGATAAAAGTATAACATCTGAAGCCGCAATGGTAATAATTGATCAATCAAATGGTAAGGTATTAGCTTGTGTTGGAGGTCTCGGCGAAAAAAAGACTTCAAGAGGATTTAATAGAGCAACCCAAAGTAAGCGTCAAACTGGTTCTGCAATAAAACCTATTGCTGTTTTAGCACCTGCTTTAGAAAAGAAATTAATTACAAATGCTTCTATGTTTTCAGACGTTAAAACTACATTTAATGATGGCTCTAAAGAAGGCTATTCTCCTACAAATTATGATGGCTATTTAGGAAACATTACTGTAAGAAAAGCTGTTGAATCTTCTCAAAATATTCCATTTGTAAAAATTATGGAAAAATTAACTCCCAAAACATCTATAAAATATTTAAAGCAAATGGGAATTTCAACTTTAAAACCAGAAGATGAAAATCTAGCACTAGCCTTAGGTGGTCTTGATGATGGCATGACACCACTTGAATTTGCAGCAGCATATGCCACAATCGCAAATGATGGTATTTATATTGAACCAATATTTTATACCAAAGTAATTTCAAATAATAATGAAACACTTTTACAATGTCACCAAAAAAGGCGTAGAGTATTTTCTACTTCTACAGCATATTTATTAAAAGAACTTTTAAGACAACCTGTTATTGGTAATAATGGAACTGCTACATATTGTAATATTACAAATATAGATGTTGCAGCAAAAACAGGAACAACAAATTACAATTATGATAGATGGCTTTGTGGATTTACTCCATACTATACAGCAGTTACATGGTATGGCTTTGATAAAAATGAATCTATAAATTATGATGGAAAAAACCCTGCAGGATTAATTTGGTCAAGTGTTATGAAAAGTATACACTCTAAACTTAGTAAAAGAACTTTTGTAGCTCCTAATAATATAGTTTCATCAAAAATATGTAGTAAATCACGGAATGGTAGCTACAAATAATTGTAAAGAAACATATACAGAATATTTTTTAAAAGGAACACTACCTTCACTTTGTGATATTCATTAAAATATAATCAATCAAAGAAGGTTGCATAATTAATATTTATTATACAACCTTCTTTTTTATTTCTTATTTTTTAAAATACGATTATTATTTTTCTCTAATTTTCCATTTTTTACATTTCCAAGAGGACTATATTTCTTTTGACTTGCTCTTTCTTTTATTTCTCTTTTCTTCTTATATTCTAATCCATCTATATCTTCTTGGATTTTTTCTGTCTCATCCTCGACTCTTCCAAATCCTATAGTATTATTAGAAGTTTTCATATATAATCCTGTTTGATACTCTTCTATTCTCTCTTTCTTGTTTTCAGAAAAATACTTATCTAATATCTTTTTTTCTTCTTTGATTTCTCCACCTATTCCAAGATAAAGATATCTCCAAATGACATGATGAACATAATTTGAATATTCATCTTGTTTTAGTTCATCAAATTTATATTCTATTTTAAACCTTGCATTTTCAATCGATATTGTAAGATTAGTCCAAATATCCTGGTCTGTATCTTCGAAATCTTGTCTTAATGCTTTTATACTTTCATACAAATTATCTACTAATATAGTATACTCAGCTTCATCTATATTGAATTTTGCTGGTACCTCATAGACATTTACTGGTTTTCTTTTTAATATACTCTTAGGAAAATAGTAAAAGAATAGTTCTCCAGTTTGAACATTACCAGTTCTGTCTGTAACAGATGCATATAAAAATATTTTATCCCATTTTTCAGGTATCATATTGAATATCTGATTTTGAATTTTTTCATATTTATCTTTCATGTTTTTAGTAGTTCTAAGCATATTGTTTCCTTTTCTATAAATTTTATTTTTTAAAATTTATTTTATTTTTCTATTAAGCTTTCTCCTGTCATTTCTTCAGGTTTTTCAATGTTCATTAGTTCTAATATAGTTGGAGCTAAATCTGCAAGTTTTCCTTGTTTTAATTTAATTCCTTCCTTTTCAGAAATTAATATAAGTGGCACTAAATTTGTAGTATGAGCTGTATGAGGTTCTCCTGTTTTAAGGTCAATCATTTGCTCTGCATTTCCATGGTCTGCTGTAATTATTAAATTTCCCTTTTTAGCATTTATTGCTGATACTATTTTTCCTACACATTCATCTACTGCTTCTATTGCTTTAATAGCTGCCTCAAGATTTCCTGTATGTCCAACCATATCTGGATTTGCAAAATTCAAAATAATACAATTATATTTTTCTGAATTTATAGCTTCTAATACTTTATCTGTTACCTCGTATGCACTCATTTCAGGTTTTAAATCGTATGTTTCAACTTTTGGAGATTGAACTAAAATTCTATCTTCTCCTGGATATTGTTTTTCTTCACCACCATTGAAAAAGAATGTTACATGTGCATATTTTTCTGTTTCTGCTATACGAAGTTGTTTTCCTCCAGCTTTACTTATAACTTCACCTAACGTATTTTTAACTTGTTCCTTTTTAAATGCAATATGAACATTTGGCATTGTTTCATCATAACTTGTAAAACATACAAAATATGTGTTTAATTTTTTAGTTTCAAATCCATCAAAATTAGGATCTACTATTGCTCTTGTTAATTGTCTTGCTCTATCTGGTCTAAAGTTAAAGAAAATTACTGAATCATTATCAGATATTGTTGCAATTGGTTTTTCTCCATTTGTTATTACTGTTGGTTCAACAAATTCATCAAAAACTTCTTTTTGATATGAACTTTCTATTGCATTTATTGCATTTGATGATTTAACTCCTTCTCCATTTACTATTGCATCATATGCTTTTTTTACTCTTTCCCAACGTTTATCTCTATCCATTGCATAAAATCTTCCTGAGATAGAAGCAATTTTTCCAACACCTTTTTCTTTCATTTTTTCTTCCAACTTTGTAATATAACTTTCTGCTGATGCTGGTGGTGTGTCTCTTCCATCTAAAAAACAATGTACATATACATACTCAAAATCTCTTCTTTTAGCTAATTCTAGCAATCCAAAAAGATGTCTTATATGGCTATGAACTCCACCGTCAGATACTAGCCCTAGAATGTGTAATTTTGAATTATTTTTTTTACAGTTCTCTATAGCATTTACAAATTCTTCGTTTGAAAAAAATTCTCCATCTTCTATAGATTTAGTTATTCTTGTTAGTTCTTGGTAAACAATTCTACCTGCACCAATATTGGTATGCCCAACTTCTGAATTCCCCATTTGTCCCTCAGGAAGTCCAACTGCTAAACCACTTGCTGCAATTTTGGTAGTAGGATATTTATTCATCAAACTATCTATATTTGGTTTATTGGCAAGTTTTACAGCATTACCTTTTTTTTCTAAATTCTCTCCAAAACCATCTAATATCATTAGCATTGTTACTTTACTTTCCATATTTCTTACCTTCTATCTATTTATTATAATTTACTATTTTGGCAAAACTTTCAGCCTTTAGACTTGCTCCTCCAATAAGTCCTCCATCTATATCTGACATTGTAAGTAAGTCTTTTGCATTTTCAGGCTTCATACTTCCACCATATTGTATTATAACTCCTTCTGCAATGTTTTGTCCATAGATTTCGGCAATTTTTTCTCTTATTTTCTTTATTGCATCATTTGCATCTTCTTTTGTTGCTGTTTTTCCTGTTCCGATTGCCCAAATAGGTTCATAAGCAATTATTGTCTTTTGAACCTCTTCATTTGAAAGACCTTCTAACGCCTTTTTTGTTTGTTCTTGAATTACATCAAACGCAATTCCTTGTTCTCTTTGATCCAATGTTTCTCCAACACAAACTATTGGTTTTAAATTATTTGCAAATGCTGTTTTTATTTTTTTATTTACAGTTTCATCTGTTTCTGCAAAATATTGTCTTCTTTCAGAATGTCCTATTATTACATATTCTACTCCTATTGATTTTAACATTTTTGCAGATATTTCACCTGTGTATGCTCCCTTTTCTTCAAAATGCATGTTTTGTGCACCTATTTTGATATTTGTTCCTTGCGCAGTTAATAAACTATAAAATAAATCTGTATAAGGTACACATAGCACAACTTCTACATCTGAATCTTTAACTAATGGTGCTAGGTTTGTAATCATTGATATAGCCTCATTTGGAAGCATATTCATTTTCCAATTTCCTGCTATCACTTTTTTTCTCATAAAATCACTCCTTTCCTATTTTATAATAGGCTTTAAGAATCTATATTTCATTATTTACGTTTTTATTTTCTTCAATACTTGTTTGAGTTGTTTTAGTTTGGTTGGCTGTAACTTGTTCTTTATTTTTTACATTTTTATTATACATAACCAATATAAATAACACTGCTGTTAATATTAATAAAACCTCTATTAAAACAATCATTTGAATTTTTCCACTTTCTTTTTTCATATCTTTTTTCTCCCTTGTTTATTTTTTATTTTATTTATCTTGTAAAGCTTCTATTCCTGGCAATTTTTTTCCTTCTAGGAATTCTAGAGATGCTCCTCCACCTGTTGAAATATGTGTGAATTTTTCTGCTAATCCTGCTTTTTCTACAGCAGCTGCTGAATCTCCTCCACCTATAATTTTAACAGCATCTACATCTGCTAATGCCTTTGCAATTGAATTTGTTCCAATTGCAAATTGATCAAATTCAAATAATCCAACTGGACCATTCCAAATTATAGTTTTAGCTTTTTTTACTTCTTCAGAATACATCTTAATTGTTTCTTCTCCTATATCAAATCCTTCCCATCCTTCAGGAATTTCAGAGAATTTAACTGTTTTACTTTCTGTGTTTGGATCAAATTCTTTTCCAACTTTTGTATCTACTGGAAGCATAAATTTTACATTTTTTGCTTTAGCTTTTTCCATTATCTCTTTTGCTAAGTCAATTTTATCTAATTCACATACCGAATTTCCAACTTCATATCCCATTGACTTAAAGAATGTGTATGCCATAGCTCCACCAATCATTAATACATCAACTTTTTCTAGAAGACTTTCTATAACACCTATTTTGTCTGATACTTTTCTACCTCCTAATATAGCCATAAATGGTCTTTCTGGATTTTTAAGAGCATCACCTAAAAATTTCAATTCCTTTTCTATTAGGAATCCTGAAACAGCTGGTAAATAATGTGTTACACCTTCTGTTGATGCATGAGCTCTATGAGCTGTACCAAATGCATCATTTACAAATACTTCCCCAAATTCTGATAATTTTTTTGCAAATTCAGGATCATTATCTGTTTCTTCTCTATGGAATCTTACATTTTCTAATAACATTACTTCTCCATTATTTAATTTTGAAGCTTTGTTTTTAGCATCATCTCCTATTACATCATTAGCCATTATAACTTCTTTTCCTAATAATTTTGAAAGTTCTTTAGCAACTGGGGCTAATGAAAATTCTTTTTTTACCTCTCCCTTAGGTCTTCCTAAATGTGAACAAAGAACTATTTTGCATCCTTGTTCTATTAGATATTCTATTGTAGGTAATGCTGCTACAATTCTTCTATTATCTGTTATATTTTGATTTTCATCCATTGGTACGTTAAAATCACATCTTACTAATACCTTTTTTCCTTTTAAATCAATGTCTTTAACTGTTTTTTTACTCATAATATTCTCTCCTTTTAAATACAAAGAAGTTCAAGCATTTTGTTGCCGAACTTCTTTATTTTTGCTTTTATCCTAATTCAGCAAAATATTTTATTGTTCTCACCATTTGGCTTGTATATGAATTTTCATTATCATACCAAGATACAACTTGAACTTCGTATAATCCATTTCCTAAATCTAATACCATTGTTTGTGTAGCATCAAATATACTTCCATGTGTTTCCCCTACTATGTCTGAAGAAACTATCTCATCATCATTATATGCAAAAGAATCACTTGCTGCTGCTTTCATTGCTGCATTTATTCCATCAACTGTTACATTTTCACCTTTAACAACTGCTGTTAATATAGTTGTAGATCCTGTTGTAACTGGAATTCTTTGAGCTGCCCCAATTAATTTTCCATCTAATTCTGGTATAACTAAACCAATTGCTTTAGCTGCTCCTGATGAAGTTGGAACAATATTTGCTGCAGCTGCTCTTGATCTTCTTAAATTACCTTTTCTTTGAGGTCCATCAAGAAGCATTTGATCTCCTGTATATGCATGAACTGTACACATAATTCCTGATTGAATTGGTGCATATTTATTTAATGCATTAGCCATTGGTGCTAAACAGTTTGTTGTACAAGATGCTGCAGATATAATTTTATCTTCTTTTGTTAATGTATTTTCATTAACACTATATACTATTGTTGGTAAATCATTTCCTGCTGGTGCAGAAATAACAACTTTTTTAGCTCCTGCATTAATATGTGCTTGAGCTTTATCTTTAGATGTATAGAATCCAGTACATTCAAGTACAACATCAACATCTAATTCACCCCAAGGGCAATTATTTGCATCTTTTTCTGCATATATTTTTATTGTTTTTCCATCAACTGTTATTGAATCCTCTCCTGCTGTTACTGTATCTGCTTTTTCATATTTTTTTTGTGCAGAATCATATTTTAATAAGTAAGCTAGCATTTTTGGGCTTGTTAAATCGTTTATTGCAACTATATCATACCCTTCTTGACCAAACATTTGTCTAAATGCTAAACGTCCAATTCTTCCAAAACCATTAATGGCTACTTTTACTGACATATAAAATTCCTCCTTCAAGCATACAATTTTGTATGTTTTCCTTTTTTTGTTATTATGCCCTTTTAAAGGCAAATCTATTCTATAACATTATTTAATTTATTTCAAGTATTTTTAAAAATTTCTTTAAACACACCTCTCCAAGGTTAAATATTACTAAAAATCAAGCCAAGCATTCCAATATAAAACAATGCAAGTACTGATAATCCAACAATTCCTGTAATCATTCCTGCAGTACCAATTTTACTGCCAAATCTTCTTCTTGTCTTTACACCAAAAACTATTGCTAAAATTCCACTTGGTAAAGATATGTACCAAAAAATTGCAAATACAATTGATATTATCCCTAATGTTAAAGCTGCAGGTACCATTGCAGATTTATTTTTATTTTCTTCCATAAAACTTTCCTCCATAACTTTATACTATAATTTTATATTTTCTATTTAATTTTTAATTCACTAATTTCTTTTAAATCGTCTATGCAGTTTACTTTAAGCATATCTTCAGAAACAGTATATAAATTATTTTCTATATACATTCCTCGAAGCAATTTGCTTGCATAATAATTTTTAACATTTTGTTTCTGCTTCTCATGTGTAATAATTCCTTTTTTTACAAATCCATCTTTCAAATCTATCTTAAATACTGCATATCCTTCTCCAATATAAGATTTAGAAGAATTTTTATATGCACTAATTGCAGATTCATAAGTATTACTATTATTGGTTACTTCAAAATCTTCTGAATAATTATTTACTGGTATAGCTATTAATTCTTTTTCTTTAGAGAATAACAATGCTTTTGGGTTAGTTAGTATACTTGATGTTGTATTTTTATTTCCAATTATTGTATTTGAAACCTGAACAGGATTTTCTACATCAGATACATCAAATAATGCCATTTTCATACCAACTATTTTTGAACTTGTAGAAACTACCTTTCCACTTGAATTTCTATTTATTTTCTCTTCTGTTTCCATTCCTATTCCTATAATATGCGTTTCGTCATATGGATGAAGATATGTACTATATCCAGGGATTTTTAATTTTCCTAATACTTTCGGGCTGCTTGAATCACTTAAATCTATTACAAACAATGGATCTATTGTTTTATAAGTTACAAGATAAGCTTTACTTCCAATAAATCTTGTTGAATACATTTTTTCACCTTTTGCTAAATAGTCTGTTTTGCCTAGAACTTTTAAATTGTCATTAAATACTGTTACTTGTGAACCTTTATTATTATATGTAGCAATTCTTAAATTTCCTTGATACTCGTCTAATGAATATTGATTTATTGTTTTACCTTCTATGTTATTTTTACAGTTATATTCAATTGTTCCATCTTCTTTAAAATTAAATTTATATATATCTGTAACACTTCCAGAATAATCACTATTATTTGATTCATAGTCAATTAGTCCTAGAATACCTTTTAATCCAAACATTTTTTTAATCATTTCTTTTTTCTCACTATTATTACTGTAATTATATCTATCATTTAATAAATATAAACTTTTTTGAGAAACATATGCATTTGATATATCTATTAAATACGAACTTACATTTACATCTTTCGATATATCATCTAAGTCAACCATTGAAATCAATGTTTGCTTTTTATTTTTAATATCTTTTAAATATTTTATATCAGATAATTTAATTTCTTTTTTAGAATAATTTTCATGATAATATGTAACTATTTTATTATCTTCTTTTCTTAAATTTCCTGATGCTATAACATACAATTTGCTTCCAATACATCTTGATGTATAATATGATTCTAAAAGTTTATAACTTTTTTCTAATTTAGCATTTTCTTTATTCTCAATATTATAAATTTCAACAACAGTATCATTACCATCGGAACCGCGACTATTATATTTTGTAGATATTACTACAAGCTTATTATTATATAACATTAAATCTTCTGGATAAGCATTATCTCTTGATTGGATCTTTGCTTCTATTTTAGGTTGTTCTGGATTTTGTACATTTGTTATTATAACTTGATTTTCTGATATTGAATAAATATAGTCTCCATCTGTTTTTGTTATATCAGCTTCATCTACATTTTCAACTTGAATATTAGTTGTTGAATATTCCTTTGAAGAAGATTTTTCATTATTTAAAATTGGCAAATTTGAAGATGAATCTGACTCAGAACCATAAGTAGTTGAATTAATAGAGTCAGTATAATCTACTCCATTTGTAGAATAACCCATTATACCTTCAAATATGAAGACTGGTGCTGCTAATATAACTCTAGCATAATCTGATATTTCATATTCATTTGTGTTACCTTCATAAATTTTTTTTAATTCTTTTTCTGATTTTATAGATTTCAACTCTGTTTTATCCATTTTTATACAAAACACAGTTCCAAAAATAATTGAAACAATAAGAATCGAAACAATGATTATTAAATTTTTCTTTTTCAAAAAATTTTCCTCCTTTTATTTAATTTACCCTATTTGAACGTATAAAATAAGACAGCAAAAATACTATGCTGTCCTATTTCTTTATTCAAAATATTTTATTAATAATTTTCTGCTTTTATTTCAAAATAACTTTGTGGATGACTACAAACAGGGCAAACGGCTGGTGCTTCTTTACCTATGCAAATATGTCCGCAATTTCTACATTTCCAAATTTTATCTCCATCTTTTGAAAATACAAGCCCATCTTCTACATTCTCTAATAGTTTTTTGAATCTTTCTTCATGTTCTTTTTCAATTTTTCCTACTTCTTCAAATAGATATGCAATTCTATCAAATCCTTCTTTTTTTGCTTCCTCTGCAAATTCTTTATACATATCTGTCCATTCATAATTTTCACCATCAGCAGCTGATTTTAAATTTTCTGCTGTTGTAGGAATTTCTCCACCATTTAATAATTTGAACCACATTTTTGCATGCTCTTTTTCATTTAAAGCTGTTTCTTCAAATATTGCAGCTATTTGTTCATATCCTTCTTTTTTTGCCTTACTAGCAAAATATGTATATTTATTTCTTGCTTGTGATTCTCCTGCAAATGCAGCTAATAAATTTTTTTCTGTTTTTGATCCTTTTAATTCCATCTTTAATATCATTCCTTTCCTAAATATAAGCTAAAAACTCAAAATATATATTTTTTAGAGCTTCTACCTTTATTTTTTGAATTATACCAATATTTTATTTTTTTATCAAGTTTTTTTTATATTTACTCAAATTTTTCACCAACTTCAATTTTATTTCCTCGTAAAAAATCTACTACTGGCATTCTTTTAGCATTTTCACCTTGAATTTCTAGAACATTTATTACTCCATTTTTTGCTTTTATTTGTAACCCTTTTTTACAATCTGAAAGAATGACCTCACCATTTTTCTTGCTTTTAATTTCTTCATTTTCTACTTTCAAAACTTTGACTTTCCAAAATTTAATTTTCTTACCTTTTAGCATAGAATAAGCACCCATTATTGGATTTAATCCTCTTACTAAATTTTTTATTTCAAAAGCATCTTTATTTTCCCAATTAATCTTAGCCATTTCTTTTTGAAGCATTGGTGCTAGAGTATAATCATCTCCTTGTTTTGTTCTTTTTATATCTCCATTTTCAATTTTCTTTAAAGTTTTTACTAAAAGATCTCCACCTATATCTGCAAGTCTATCCCATAATTCACCTGTTGTTTCGTCTTCACCAATATCTACTTCTTCTTTTAAAATCATATCACCTGTATCCATTCCAACATCCATATACATTGTTGTAACTCCTGTCGTTTTTTCTCCATTTATAACTGCCCATTGAATTGGTGCTGCACCTCTATATTTTGGAAGAAGTGATGCATGTACATTTATACAACCATATTTTGGAATATCTAAAACTTCTTTTGGTAAAATTTTTCCATAAGCAACAACGCATATAATATCTGGATTTAATTCTTTTATTTTATTTATAAATTCCTCATTTTTTCTTATATTAATTGGTTGATAAATATCTAAACCCTTTGAGACCGCATATTCTTTCACATCACTTGCAATCATTTTCATTCCTCTGCCTTTAGGTTTATCTGGATTTGTAACCACACCAATTATATCATAATTATTATTATATATTGATTCTAATGATTTCTTTGCAAAATCAGGTGTTCCCATAAATAAAACTTTCAACCGTTATACCTCCTAAATATATTTTTATTTATCTATATATTCTAAAGTTCCTTCTATAACTTTGTCAACAAATAATACACCTTCTAAGTGATCACATTCATGACAAATCGCTTGTGCCAATAAATCTTTTGCTTTTAATTTAGTCTTTTTTGCGTTTCTATCTAAAAATTCAACTGTTACATCTGTGGGTCTTACAACCTTTCCAAACTCATTTGGAAAACTTAAACATCCTTCATCACATTCTTTTTCTCCTTTTGTTTTTGTAATAGTTGGATTAATTAAAATATATTCTCCATTACCGTCATCTACATCTATTACAACAATTCTTTTTAACACTCCTACTTGAACTGCTGCTAGTCCAACTCCATTGTAATGATGCATAGTCTCTATCATATCTTCTATTAAACTTTGAATTTTATCAGTTTTTATATCTTCTATTGCAACTTCTCTTGATTTTTTTCTTAGAATTTCTTCTTTTTGTTCTCTTATTTGTCTTAACGCCATTTTACTCTTCCTTTCTACATCATATTATTTGGATTTATATCAATTGATACTTTAGTATTTTTTAAATTTAGTTCAAATATCTTTTTTAAACATTTATTCATTATGATATTTGCTTCATCATTTACTATTCCTTTTGCTATAATTCTCCATCTAAATTTTCCTTGAATTTTGTCTATTGGAGCTGGTGTTGGCATAAAAATTAGAATTTTATATTTTTCTAAATTTGTTTTTAATAACTTATACATATATTCACTAATTTTTTTTATTTCATCTTCAAATATTCCAACAAAATTCACCATTATTATATCGCAAAATGGAGGATATTTCAATTGTTTTCTTAATTCAATTTCAGTTTTATAAAATAGATCATAATCTTGCTTTCTAGAATATTCAATTGGAAAGCTTTCTGGATTATAGGTTTGAATTATAACTTTACCTGGCAAATTTTCTCTTCCAGCTCTTCCTGCAACTTGCGTCAAAATTTGAAAAGTTCTTTCATTTGCTCTATAATCATCCATATTTAATGATCCATCTGCTGCAATAACACCAACTAACGTAACATTTGGAAAATGATGCCCTTTTACTACCATTTGCGTTCCTATTAAAATATCTATATTTTCATTTTTAAATTTATTTAAAATCTCTTCATGTGAGTTCTTTTTTGTTACTGTATCTATATCCATTCTTATTGTTGTTGAATTTGGAAATTGTTTTTTTACTTCTTGTTCAAGCTTTTGAGTACCTGTTCCAAAATACCTTATTTTTGTACTTTGACAATTTGGACAAACTTTAGCCACAGATTCTTCATGTCCACAATAATGGCATTTAAGTCTATTTTCATAGCTATGATATGTTAAACTAATATTACAATTTGGACATTTCAAAGTATACCCACAATCTCTGCACATTATAAATGTTGAAAAACCCCTTCTATTTAAAAATAAAATCGTTTGATGCTTTTCTTTCAAATTTTTTTCCATTTCTTGATATAGTTCTTCACTTAACATTGACTTATTACCTTTCGCAAGCTCATATTTTAAATCGACTACATCAACAGTTGGTAAACTCGAATTATTTGCACGCTTAGTTAATCTTATTAACACTATTTCTCCGCATTCTGCTTTATAAAAGGTTTTCAAATCAGGTGTTGCACTTCCTAGGACGAGAGGTATTTTTTTATCTTTTGCAATTTTTGAAGCAACCTCTTTAGCTTCGTATTTTGGATCTGATTCTGACTTATATGACGAATCATGTTCTTCATCAATTATAATTATTCCTAAATCTTTAACAGGTGCAAAAATTGCAGATCTTGCTCCAATTACAATTTTTGCTTCTCCTTCTTTTATTCTTAGCCACTCGTCATGCCTTTCACCAATAGATAGTTTGCTATGTAAGACTGCGATTTTTTCTTTTCCAAACCTTGCAATAAATCTATCTATCATTTGTGGTGTTAAAGAAATTTCTGGAACAAGTACAATAGCTGAATTATTATTTTTTAGACATTTTTCTATTAGTTGAAGATATACTTCTGTTTTTCCAGAACCTGTGACTCCATAAATTAAAAATTCTTCAAATGTTTTTTTATCCATTGAATCTGATATTTTTTTGTAAGCTTGGCTTTGTTCATCTGTCAACCTTAAATTATAACTTTTTGAAACTTCTTTATTAATTAATGGATTTCTATTTATTTTTTCTTTTTGAATTTTTATTATTCCTTTTTGTGCTAAAGAATTTATTGTTGATTTCGAGCATTCTGTAAAATTTTCTATCTCTGAAACTGTACAGCCTTCATTTTTTAATATGAATTTAATTACTCTTTTCTGTTTTTCTCCTCTTAATTGATTAACATCAATTTGCTCTTTAGTTTTTTCCAAATATACAAACTCAATTTTTTTATCTGAAGTTCTCTTTTCTTTATCTTTATTTCGTGTTCCTGGTGTTAACATTAGTTTAATGCACTCTGATACATTACTAAAGTACTTTCGTGCCATCCATCTTGCTAGATCGATTTTATTTTTTTCTAGATTCTCTTCAAGTCCTGCAAGTTCTTTAACTTCATATTCTGACGTTTCCTTAATTTTAATAACATATCCTTGTTCCAAGCTTTTAAAATTCGCAAAAGGAACTAATACTCTACTTCCAATAGTTATAATATCTTCCAAATCTTTCGGAATTTTATAGTCAAATTTTCTATTTAGTGATTTAGCTTTACTATCTATTATTACTTCTGCTATCATTTTCTTTCCTTTATATTTTAATTTATATTTTATAATATATCATTTGTATCTCTTTTTTTCAAGCCATTTTACTTGATAATTTCTTTCATTAATTATAAAATATTGTTACTTTCGAAAAATATTGTAATTTTAAAAATTTCTAGAATAAATTTATGTAATAGAAAGGATCTAAATTAAATATGATTATAGAATATAAAATAAAAAATTCAAACATTTCAATAAATCGAATTCTTGAAGAAGAACTAAAAATTTCATCAAGACTTAGATATAAATTAATAAAGCTTAAAAAAATTTTTTTAAATGATATTTCCATAGATACAAGAAAATTTCCTAAAACTTCTGATATATTAAAAATTGATTTCGATTATGAAGAAGATTCATCTAATATTATCCCTACTAAAATGGACTTAGATATAATTTATGAAGATGATTCTTTTCTAGCAATTAATAAACCCGCAGGGATTTCTACTCATCCATCAAGAGCTCATTTTACAGATTCTCTTTCAAATGGAGTTAAATTTTATTTTGACTCCATTGGATTAAAGAAAAAAATTAGACCAGTAAATAGATTAGACATAGATACCTCAGGAATCGTTATTTTTGCTAAAAATGAATACATTCAAGAATTTTTTATTCGTGAAATGGCAAATAATACCTTTCATAAAGAATATATTGCAATTTGTGACGGAATTTTTTCTATAAAAAAAGGGAGAATAGACAAGCCAATTTCTAGAAAAGAAAATAGTATTATTGAAAGAACCATTTCAATAAATGGAAAACCTTCTATAACTGATTATGAAGTTTTAAAAGAATTTAATAACTATTCTCTTGTTAAATTTAATCTTTTAACAGGAAGAACACATCAAATTAGAGTCCATATGAAATCTATTTTTCACCCTATATCAGGTGATACTTTATATGGAGTTAAATGTAATTTTATCGATAGACAAGCTTTGCATTGTTATAATATTTCTTTTATTCATCCTTTATCTAAGCAAACAATTTCTTTAAAGTGTTTACCTAAAGAAAATTTTTTTAAAAATTTTATAAGCTTGTGCCAGATGTAAATGTTAATGCTAATTAACATAACTACATTATAAAATTTGTACTACAAAAAATGTAGGAAAACGACATTTTCCTACATTTTATTTTAACCTTTACAAATATATATTTTATTACTCTTGAAAAAATTTTAAAATTAAAGAGTAAACCTGTAAGCCGGGTTCTGTCATTAAAATTAGTCATTTATCTAGGATATATATTACTATATATCTCAAGCCACGCATTTCAGACCGCCGAGCAGGCGTTAAGTCTACTTAGGTGTTGCTCCAGATGGGGTTTACACTGACCTTGCATGTCACCATGCAAGCGGTGAGCTCTTACCTCGCCTTTTCATCCTTACCACTGAAACAGTGGCGGTTATTTTCTGTTGCACTTTCCTTAAGGTCACCCTCACTAGACGTTATCTAGCATCATTGCTCTATGGAGCCCGGACTTTCCTCTCGCAAACCCTTTCGAGTTTTACCAGCGACTAATTAGTTTACTCAAACTTTTTCTATTATAGCACATTTTCTATAAATTTGTAAATATTTTTTTATTTTTCTCTTCCATAATTTCACTAATTACATATTAATGTACTAGAAAGCTAGGCACACACGGAAACCACTGGCGTAGTTAGGACTGCCAGCAGAAAACTTATTGTAAGCAAACACACCCGCAGAGACTCCACTACTGTAATTGCCCCCACGTTCGAAAACTGGAAAGCTTGAACTAACAAAGTTAAAGTCGTCTGAATTCCAGCCTGACGTTTCTTTTGTTGCATCTCCTTTTTTATTAGTAGATGTATATAATGTTAAATATTTTGTACTATTTGTTGTACTTGAATTTGCCATTGCACTATGCCAAGCTGGGTTACTTGCTGAACCACCTTGATAAAATGCTGCAACTCTTTCCAATACACATCCATTTAAGTCAAATACTCCTGTCATATTTTTTGTACTACTTGCATT
>USGK01000023.1 GCA_900554175.1 uncultured Clostridium sp. | reverse complement strand
ACTGTTCATTTACTTTTTTTTAAAATTTTTGTTGCATTTCAAATGAATATTCTGGAATTTTTTAATTACTTTAATCTAATTGCTCTGTATTGGATTCATTGCTATCAATGTTTTGAGAGTTCGAACTTGTATTATTTGAAGTTGCTCCAAAACTGAAAACCTTTTTCTCAATACGTTCTTTTCTTTCGAATTTTTTCTCGAATTCGTATTTTGTATTATTAAGGGTTTCTTGTATTGCATTAAACATTTCTTCGACATCTTCTTTAGTGAAATCATAAGAGTTACTTCTAGACATAGGCTCTAAAATTTGGATATCATGCATAATATTGTTAACTCTTTTTCCTGCGTAATTCATAAATTTTTCTCTTTTTTTTTCATTAATTTCCATTTTAAATTTCGTCCCTTTCTTATATAAAATCAAATTATAATTTTAAAAATTACAAATGTATAATATCATAAAGCAATAAAAAAAAGAAATAGTTTTTGGAAAAATTTTCAAAAAACTCAAAAAAAAGTATTTTTTTAGTTGACAAACCGGCTTGAGGGTGCTAAAATATAAAAGCGTATGTAACTTAGATGCATACGATCACATCGTTTAAAAAAGGTAAATAAATTCGGAGGTGTATAAAATGGCAGCAAAAGGACCAAGAGAAAATATCATACTAGAATGCACAGATTGTAAAAGAAGAAATTACATAACTTCAAAAAACAAGAGAAATAATACAGATAGATTAGAAATTGTTAAGTACTGCAAATTCTGCAAAAAACGTACAACACATAAAGAAACAAAATAAATTAGGCTATTTTAAGGAGGAAATAAAATGGCTAAAAAAGATAAGCAAGTAAAAGAAAAAAATAATTACTTTAAAGAAATGAAAAAAGAACTAAAAAAAGTGGTTTGGCCAACACCAAAACAATTATTTAATAATACTGTAGGAGTAATTGCTTTTGTTGTAATTTTTGCTCTAATAGTATTTATATTAGATGTTTGTTTCGATTGTGTAAATAAATATGGAATTGTAAAACTACAAGAAAAAGTTCAAACTTCATTTAGTACTAATACTTCTGAAAATAATGCAGGAGAAAGTAACACATCAGAGGATAATGATATATCAGAAGGCGATACGACTGTAGATGTAAATTCTGAATCAAGTGAAGAACAGAAGTCAGAAAACGAACAAGATAATTCAAAAGAAGATAGTTCGGAAGAACAGTCAAAAGTAAATGAATAATAAGGGGGCTAAAAAATGTCTCAAAAAGATTATGATATGGTTCCAAGATGGTATGTTGTTCATACTTATTCAGGTTACGAAAATAAAGTAAAAACTGACTTGGAAAAAACTGTTAAAAATAGAGAATTAGAAGACTTTTTCTTTGATATTATTGTTCCGATGGAAGAACAGATAGAAATTAAAGATGGGAACAAGAAAACTAATTTAAAAAAGGTTTTCCCTGGTTATGTGTTAATAAAAATGATCGTAACAGAAGAATCGTGGTATATTGTAAGAAATACAAGAGGAGTTACAGGATTTGTGGGTTCAGGAACTGAACCAATTCCATTATCTGATGAAGAAATAAGAAAGATGGGATTTGATGATGTTCCAATAAAAGTAGATTATAATGTTAAAGACAATGTTCAAATTCTTGGAGGACCTCTTGATGGGTATACAGGAATTGTACAAGAAATTAATAAAGAAAAAAGTAAAGTGAAAGTTTTGGTTTCAATGTTTGGCAGAGAAACTCCAGTTGAATTGGAATTTTCACAGGTTCAAAAACTAGATTAAGGGAGGTGCCACTAAAATGGCAGAAAAAGAAGTTGTAAAACAAATTAAATTACAAATAGAAGCAGGAAAGGCAACACCAGCTCCACCAGTTGGACCAGCTTTAGGTTCAAGTGGTGTAAATATTATGCAATTTGTTAAAGAATTCAACGATAGAACAGCAAGTCAAGCTGGATTTGTAATACCAGTAGTTATTACAGTATATAAGGATAAATCTTTTGATTTTATAACAAAAGTTCCACCAGTTGCTGTATTAATTAAGAAAACAATTAATATTCAAAAAGGTTCAGGAAAGCCAAACAAAGATAAAGTTGCAAAAATAACAAAAGCACAAGTTAAAGCTATAGCTGAACAAAAAATGCCAGATTTAAATGCAGCATCATTAGAAACTGCAATGAGTATGGTTGCAGGTACTGCAAGATCTATGGGTGTAGTAGTTGTAGACTAAAAATAAAAAAATTGGGAGAATTTTATAGATTCGTTTGAACCAAAGGAGGTAAATTTAAAATGAATAAAAGATATTCAGAAAGTAAAAAATTAATAGAAGAAAATAAAAAATATTCTGCTGAAGAAGCATTAAAAGTAATTGAAAAAATGCCAAAAGCAAAGTTTGATGAAACAGTTGAATTACATGTTAAACTTGGAGTAGACTCAAAACATGCAGATCAACAAGTAAGAGGTACAGTAGTACTTCCAAATGGTACTGGTAAATCATTAAAAGTATTAGTATTTGCTAAGGGACCAAAAGCTGAAGAAGCAACAAAAGCAGGTGCTGATTATGTTGGAGCAGAAGAACTAATTCCTAAAATTCAAAATGACAACTGGTTTGATTATGATGTAGTTGTTGCAACACCAGATATGATGGGTGTTGTTGGTAGATTAGGTAAAGTATTAGGACCAAAAGGTTTAATGCCAAACCCAAAATCTGGAACAGTTACTATGGACGTAACAAAAGCAATTGCAGATATTAAATCAGGTAAAGTAGAATATAGATTAGATAAAACAAATATTATTCACTTAGGATTTGGTAAAGTTTCATTTGGAGCTGAGAAGTTACAAGAAAATTATCAAACAATTATGGATGCCATAATTAAAGCTAAACCAGCAGCAGCTAAAGGACAATACATAAAGAGTATTTCAATTTCAACAACAATGGGACCTGGAATTAGTATTGAATAGAATATATAGCCAAAGACAGTAGGCAATAGTAAGTCCTACCGAGGTTAAATAAAATGCAAGCACTTTTTATTAACCTTGGGGGAAAATAAAAGTGTTTTTAATTTTAATAAATATATCTAGGAGGTGAAATCATGGCAAGTGAAAAAAGTTTAAATCTAAAGAAAGAAGAAGTATCAAAATTAGCAGAAAAAATTAAAGATGCTAAATTAGTACTTTTAACAGATTACAGAGGAATTAATGTAGAAGATGTTACTAATCTAAGAAAAGAATTAAGAAACATTAATGCTGACTATAAAGTTATAAAAAATAATATAACAAAAAGAGCATTAGCAGAATGTGGAATTTCAGGATTAGAAGATCAATTAGAAGGACCAACAGCAGTTATCATGACAAATGATGATTACTTAGAACCAACTAAAGCAATTTACAATTTTAGTAAAAATAATGATTTTTATAAAATCAAAGGTGGAGTTGTAGAGGGTAAAGTTTTATCTGCTGATGAAATAATTACTTTAGCAAAATTACCATCAAGACAAGAATTATTATCAATGCTTGCTGGAAGCTTACTTGCAAATATTTCAAAACTTGCAGTTGCTCTTGATCAAGTAAAAGCTCAAAAAGAAGCAGAATAATATATAAAGAAATAAGTGCTAATTTTTATTAGCAAGAAATGAATTTAAAATGCTAAAAATAGCAAAATGAAGAGACCATAGGTCAAATAAATTAAATGGAGGATTTAAATTATGAGTAAAGAAGAAATGATTGAAGAAATCAAAAAAATGACAGTAGTAGAATTAGCTGATTTAGTAAAAGCTATAGAAGAAGAATTTGGAGTATCTGCAGTTGCAGCTGCAGCACCAGTAGCTGGAGGAGCAGCTGCTGCAGCTGAAGAAAAAACATCATTTGATGTTGTATTAGCTTCAGCTGGTGATCAAAAAATAAAAGTTATAAAAGTAGTTAGAGATGCTACAGGATTAGGATTAAAAGAAGCTAAAGAATTAGTTGACGGAGCTCCTAAGACAGTTAAAGAAGGAGTTAGCAAAGAAGAAGCAGAAGATTTAAAAGCTAAATTCTCAGAAGTTGGAGCTGTTATTGAATTAAAATAATTAAAAAATTCAAAAAAGAATAATAATAAATAATAATGAATAAGCTTAATTGAGGTGTTTAAAATGATATTAAAAACTACTCTTTTAGGCTTATTTTTTGGTACTTTTGGAACAACGCTTGGAGGAATAATTGGATGTTTAATAAACAGAACTTCAAACAGATTTTTAAGTTTCATACTTTCATTTTCCTCTGGACTTATGATGGCAGTCATTTGTTTTGACTTGATTCCAGAAGCAATACAGTATTCTAATATTGCTATTTTATCGATAGGTATTATATTAGGAATATTTATGATGATATTTTGTGATGAACTGGTAAAAAATAAATTTAAATTACAGTCGAATCAAAAAAATAATCTACTAAAAACTGGTATTATAATAAGTATAGGTTTAGCAATACATAATTTTCCAGAAGGCTTAGCAATTGGTTCTGGTTTTACTGCTTCAATAAAGTTGGGATTAGGTCTTGCTTTTGCAATTTGCTTTCACGATATTCCAGAAGGTATATCAATGGCTGTTCCTATGAAAAATGGTGGAATGAAGATTTCAAAAGTAATTTTCTATGTTATTTTATCAGGTATTTCAACTGGAATAGGAGCTTTTTTTGGAGCAATAGTTGGAGGAATTTCGGAAAAAATAATTTCTTTTGTTTTAAGTTTTGCAGCAGGTGCAATGCTTTATATTGTTTCACGGTGAGTTAATACCAGAAGCTAATAGTTTATACAAAGGAAGAATAAGTAGTATAGGAAATATTTGTGGATTTATTCTAGGATTAGTGTTTCTAATAATTTAGTTTTTAAATATAACAGTGTTTAATAAATGTATAAAACCTATTGAAATATTTAATAGGTTTTATTTTGAGTAAAATGTTAATGGAACTACTTGACAGTTAAGGAATTTTATAGTATACTAGTGAAGTATGAATTTTAGCGTTGAAACTGAATGTGGCTACAATCCTTACGGAAAAAGGGATTGGAGGGAACTTCAGTGGAGTATGTCATGGCAAAGACCAGGCGGTAAGTTATTAAAAATATTAAGGAAAGATTGATTTCCGTAAAGATAAACATCTTTTTAGGTGTACTTGTATCATGAAGACTTATCCCAATTTAGCATACAAAATAATTGGGTTTAAATAATATGATATTTGAAAACACCAGGATAAGTTATAACTTGCTAAGCTAAAACAAACAAAAAATATTTAAGGAGGGAATTTTAGTATGGCAAACACAGTTGTTACAAGTGAAAGAATCAGAATAAGAGTCAAAGCTTATGAACCAGCAATTTTAGATCAGTCTGCTGCAAAAATAGTAGAAACTGCTAAAAAGACAGGAGCAAAAGTTTCAGGACCTATTCCATTACCAACAAAGAAAGAAGTTGTAACTGTTATTCGTTCTCCACACAAGCATAAGGATTCAAGAGAACAATTTGAAATGAGAACACATAAAAGAGTTATAGATATTCTTTATCCAACACAAAAAACTGTTGATTCATTAATGAAACTTGCTTTACCTGCAGGTGTAGATATTGAAATTAAACTATAATGAATTGAAAATAACTTATAGAATATTAATTGATAAAATAAGTTAAAGCGATATAAGTAAACACGCTAATAAAAGTTTACAAATTTTAGCCAATGCTGACAAAAAAGTCAGCCAATAGGAGGAAAGAAAGAATGAAAAAAGGAATAATCGGAAAAAAAGTTGGAATGACACAAATATTTGATGAGAACGGATTAGTTATTCCAGTTACTGTAATTGAAGCAGGACCATGCGTTGTTGCACAGGTAAAGACTGTTGAAACAGATGGTTATGATGCAATCCAATTAGGATTTGGAGAAGTAAAAGCAAAACGTGTTAATAAACCATCAATGGGACATTTTGCAAAATCAAAATTAGAAGCAAAAAAACATTTAAGAGAATTTAGATTAGATGATGTTGCTAATTTCAAAGTTGGAGATGAAGTTAAAGCTGATATTTTCCAAAAAGGAGAAAAAGTTGATATACAAGGAATCACAAAAGGAAAAGGATTTCAAGGTGTTATAAAAAGACATGGTCAATCAAGAGGACCTATGGGTCATGGTTCTATGTATCATAGAAGACCAGGATCAATGGGATCAACATCTACACCAGGTAGAGTATTTAAAGGTAAAAAATTACCAGGACATATGGGTCAAGAAACTGTTACTATTCAAAATTTAGATGTAGTAAAAGTAGATATGGACAAAAATGTAATATTAGTTAAAGGTAGCGTTCCAGGATGTAAAGGAGCTATTTTAAAAATAAAAACAGCCACTAAGGCAAATGTATAGGGAAGGAGGAATACGAAATGCCAAAGGTAGACGTATACGATATAAAAGGTAAAAAAGTTAGTGATGTAGAACTAAATGAAAACGTATTTGGTATTGAACCAAATGAAAACATTGTACATATGGTACTTGTTAATTATTTAGCAAATCAAAGACAAGGTACACAAAGTACTAAAACAAGATCAGAAGTTCGTGGTGGTGGAAGAAAGCCATGGAGACAAAAAGGAACAGGACGTGCAAGACAAGGTAGTATCCGTGCTCCACAATGGATAAAAGGTGGTATAGCACTAGGACCAAAACCTCGTTCTTATAAATATACAGTAAATAAGAAAGAAAAACGTTTAGCAATAAGATCTGTATTAAGTTCTAAGGTATTGGAAAACAAATTAACTGTTGTTGATAAGTTAGAATTAGCAGAAATTAAAACAAAAACAATGAAAAAAGCATTCGACGATTTAAAAGTTGAAGGAAAAACACTAGTTATAATTCCTGAAAAGAATTTAAATGTTGAGGCATCAGCAAGAAATATAGAGGGAGTAAAAACAATACTTGTAAATACAATAAATATATATGATTTATTAAAATATACAAATTTAGTTTTAACTCTAGATACTGTTAAAAAATTAGAGGAGGTGTATGCTTAAATGACACCAGAAGAAATTATAATAGCTCCAATAGTTACTGAAAAAAGTAATGATGCTATGCAAGAAGGAAAATATACTTTTAAAGTAAATAAAAAAGCTACAAAGGTTGAAATAGCAAAAGCTGTTGAAAAACTTTTTGAAGTTAAAGTTTTAAAAGTTAATACAATGAATATTGATGGTAAGAAAAAAAGAGTAGGATATCATCAAGGAAAAACATCTGACTGGAAAAAAGCAATAGTATCAATAGATACAAATCCATCAGATATAAAATATTTAAGCAAAGGTGGAAAAGAAGTTAAAGGATCTAAAAAATATAAAGATTCAATTAGCGAATTTACTGGAGTATAAATAGAAAGAATATTATCTGGAAATTAACCAGGAAAATAAATTTTATCTGCATGTAAGGCAGGAAAAAACTTACAAAATATAAAATAAGGAGATTTTAAAATGGCAACAAAAAAATTTAATGCATATACACCATCAAGAAGAAATATGACAGTATTAGATTATAAAGAAATAACAAAAAAGACACCTGAAAAATCTTTATTAGCTGTAAAAAAAGAAAAAGCTGGTAGAAATTCATATGGTAGAATAACAGTACGTCATCAAGGTGGTGGAAATAGACAAAAATACAGAATTATGGACTTTAAACGTAAGAAAGATGGAGTTGAAGCTACAGTAATTGGAATAGAATATGATCCTAACAGAAGTGCTAACATAGCTTTAATTCAATATGAAGATGGGGAAAAAGCTTATATCTTAGCTCCACAAGGTTTAACAGATGGAGATAAAGTTATATCAGGAAAATCTGCAGATATAAAACCAGGAAATTGTATGGAAATTAATAGTATCCCTGTAGGTACATTGATTCACAATATAGAATTAAATCCAGGTCAAGGCGGAAAACTTGTTAAAGCTGCAGGACAAAGTGCTCAATTAATGGCAAAAGAAGGAAAATATGCACATGTTAGATTGCCTTCTGGAGAAATGAGATTAGTATTAGCTAATTGTAGAGCTACTATTGGAGTAATTGGAAATGCAGATTACGAAAATGTTAAAATAGGTAAAGCAGGAAGAAAAAGACATATGGGATGGAGACCAGAAGTTAGAGGATCTGTAATGAACCCAGTAGATCACCCACATGGTGGTGGTGAAGGTAAAGCACCAGTAGGACACGCTGGACCAATGACACCTTGGGGTAAACCAGCTCTTGGATATAAGACAAGAAATAAGAAAAAACAATCAAATAAATTCATTGTTAAGAGGAGGAAATAAAATCTATGTCAAGATCTAGTAAAAAAGTGCCATTCGTTGCTCCAGAGCTTTTAAAAAGAATTGAAGCATTGAATGCAGAGAATAAAAAAGAAGTTTTAAAGACATGGTCTAGAGCTTCTACAATATACCCACAAATGGTTGGTCATACAATAGCTGTTCATGACGGAAGAAAACATGTTCCAGTATATATAACAGAAGAAATGATCGGTCACAAATTAGGTGAATTTGCTCCTACAAGAACATTCAAAGGTCATGCAGGAGAAAAGACAACATCAAATAAATAAAATAGGAGGTAGTCAAGAGTGGAAGAAGAAGTAAAAAAAGCAGTAGCTACTCTTAAATATGCAAGAATATCTTCAAGAAAAGTTAAGATTGTTGCAGATTTAATTAGAGGTAAAAATGTAGACGAAGCTTTAGCAATAGTTAAATTCACACCAAAAGCATCTTCAGAAATAATAGAAAAATTATTAAAATCAGCAATTGCTAATGCAGAAAACAATCATGATATGAAACATGAAAATTTATATATATCTGAAATTTATGCAAATCAAGGTCCAACTCTAAAAAGAATTAGACCTGCTGCAAAAGGTTCAGCATCAAGAATTAGAAAAAGAACAAGTCATATAACAATAGTTTTAAAGGAGGCTTAAGAAGTATGGGACAAAAAGTACACCCAACAGGAGCGAGATTAGGAATAATCAAAGATTGGAACTCTAAATGGTATGCAGAAGGAACAGAATTTGCAGATTGTTTAGTAGAAGATCAAAAAATCCGTAAATATTTAAAGAAAAAAGAATATGAAGCTGGAATTTCTAAAATTGAAATTGAAAGAACAGCTAAAATGGTAAAAGTAAATGTTTACACAGCAAAACCTGGAATTTTAATTGGTAAAGGTGGAGCTGGAGCAGAAAACTTAAAAAATGAAATTAAAAAATTAATAGGTAAAGACGTAAATATAAATGTTATAGAAGTAAAAAATACTAGTTTAGATGCTACATTAGTAGCAGAAGATATAGCATCACAACTAGAAAGAAGAATTTCATTCAGACGTGCCATGAAACAATGTATGCAAAAAACTATGAAATCTGGAGCTCAAGGAATTAAAACTGCAGTATCTGGAAGATTAGGTGGAGCAGATATGGCAAGAACTGAATTTTACAAAGAAGGAAATATACCTCTTCAAACATTAAGAGCTGATATAGATTATGGATTTGCTGAAGCAAATACTACATATGGAAAAATCGGAATTAAAGTTTGGATATATAAAGGAGAAGTTCTTCCAACTAAGAAGATGGAAGGAGGAGAAGCATAATGCCATTAATGCCAAAAAGAACAAAATATAGAAAAATGCAAAAAGGTAGAAACAGAGGTAAGGCAACAAGAGGAACAACTGTTTCTAACGGAGAATACGGACTACAAGCTGTAGAAGCCGGATTAATTACAGGAAATCAAATAGAAGCTGCCAGAGTTGCAATGACTCGTTATATGAGAAGAGATGGTAAGGTTTGGATTAAAGTATTTCCTGATAAACCAATATCTAGAAAACCAGCTGGAACTCGTATGGGTAAAGGTAAAGGTGCAACAGAATTTTGGGTAGCAGCTGTTAAGCCAGGAAGAGTTATGTTTGAAATAGCAGGTGTTCCTGAAGCAACAGCAAGAGAAGCATTAAGACTTGCAATGAACAAATTATCTGTAAAGACTAAGTTCGTAGCAAGAGAAAAAATAGCCGAGGAGGGTGAAAATAATGAAAATAAATAAAATAAAAGAAATGTCTTCACCTGAATTAGAAAAAGAACTAGGTGAATTAAAAACAGAATTATTCAAATTAAAATTTACTCTAGCTACAAATGGATTAGATAATCCTATAAAAATTAGAGATGTAAAAAAAGATATAGCTAGAATAAATACTGTTTTAACTGAAAGAAAGATTGCAGAAAAGAAAGGAGAAATCTAGATGGAAGAAAGAAATCTTCGTAAAGTTATGATTGGTACAGTAAAATCTGATAAAATGGATAAAACTGTAGTAGTAGCTGTTGAAAGAAATGTTAGACATAAAGTTTATGGAAAAATAGTAAAAAGAACATATACTTTAAAAGCACATGATGAATCAAATAGCTGCAAAGTTGGAGATAAAGTAAAAGTAATGGAAACTAGACCTCTTTCTAAAGATAAGAGATGGAGAGTAGTTGAAATAGTAGAAAAGGCAATAGTAAAATAATTGAGAAAGGGAGGATATAGATAATGGTACAACAACAATCTATATTAAAAGTAGCTGATAATACAGGTGCTAAAGAAATTATGTGTATCAGATGTTTAGGTGGTTCATACAGAAAAACAGCAGGTATCGGAGACATTATAGTTGCGTCTGTTAAAACAGCAACACCAGGTGGCGTTGTAAAAAAAGGTGATGTAGTTAAAGCTGTTATTGTAAGAACAAAAAAGCCTGTTAGAAGAGCTGATGGTTCATATATAAGATTTGACGAAAATGCAGCAGTATTAATTAAAGATGATAAAACACCAAGAGGTACACGTATATTTGGACCTGTTGCAAGAGAATTAAGGGATGGAGAATATATGAAAATACTTTCACTTGCTCCAGAAGTTCTTTAATTTGTGATATTAAAATACAAGAAAAGTATTTAAGTCAAATAAAATAGCAATGTAATGACTAAAAATCAAGTAAGAAGGAGGAAAACTTCAATGAAACTTAAAAAAGGTGACAATGTAGTAGTTTTATCAGGAAATGATAAGGGTGTAAAAGGTGAAGTTTTAGAAGTAACACCTAAAGACCAAAAAGTCATTGTAAAAGGTGTTAATATTAGAAAAAAACACGTTAAGCCTAGAAAAGCAGGAGAAGAAGGCGGAATAATAGCTTCTGAATTTCCAATTTCAAGTAGTAAAGTTGGTGTTGTTTGCCCTAAATGTGGAAAAGCAACAAGAATTGGTTATATATTTGAAGATGGAAAAAAAGTACGTGTTTGTAAAAAATGTGGAAATAAATTAAAATAATAACTTTTATGAAAGGAGGAACAATAAAAGATGGAAATTTTAAGAGAACAATATGAAAAGCAAGTAGTACCAGCGTTAATGAAAAAGTTTGGTTATAAATCTATTATGCAAGTTCCAAAGTTAAATAAAATAGTAATAAATATAGGTCTTGGTGATACAAGAGAAAATCCAAAAGCTCTTGAAAATGCAATAAATGATTTAAGCATTATTTCAGGACAAAAACCAATAATAACAAAGGCTAAAAAATCAATAGCCGCATTCAAAATAAGAGAAGGTCAAGATTTAGGATGTAAAGTAACATTAAGAAGTGATAAAATGTATGACTTTGCATACAAATTATTTAATGTTGCACTTCCAAGAGTTAGAGACTTCAGTGGAGTTTCAAAAGACTCATTTGATGGAAGAGGAAATTACTCTATGGGAATAAAAGAACAACTAATATTCCCTGAAATTGAATATGATAAAGTTGATAAATTAAGAGGTATGGATATAATTTTCGTAACAACAGCTGAAAGTGATGAAGAAGCTAGAGAATTATTGAAATTATTAGGAATGCCTTTTAAAGCTTAAAAATAAGAGTAGGAGGAATTGTTTAAATGGCAAAAATGTCAATGAAAGTAAAACAACAAAGACCACAAAAATATTCAACAAGAGAATACAATAGATGTAAATTATGTGGTAGACCACATGCTTATATAAGAAAATATGGTATTTGTCGTATATGTTTTAGAGAACTAGCACATAAGGGAGAAATTCCTGGAGTAAAGAAGGCTAGTTGGTAAAATAAAAAAATAAACTTAGAAGGAGGTTAGTAAATTGAATACTACAGATCCAATAGCAGATATGCTAACAAGAATAAGAAATGCAAATACTTCTAAACATAAAACTGTAGATGTTCCTGCTTCAAAAATGAAAGTTGGAATAGCTGAGATTTTATACAAAGAAGGATACATAAAATCTTTTGAAGAAATCAAAGATAATGCACAAGGAATTATAAGAATTACTCTAAAATATGATGAAAAAGGAACAAGAGTAATTGATGGATTAAAAAGAATAAGCAAACCTGGATTAAAGGTTTATGCTGGTAAAGAAGAATTACCAAAAGTATTAAATGGATTAGGAATAGCAATAATTTCAACATCTAAAGGTTTAATGACAGATAAAGAAGCTAGAATAGCTGGAATTGGTGGAGAAGTTTTAGCTTATGTTTGGTAATAATATTATAAATGCTATTTAAATTTTGATATTATAATTTTAATAGTATTTAGATTATTATAGCTTTAAATTACTATGAAGTTTAAATGAAATAAATTAACAAATATTTAGATAGGAGGAAATCCAAAATGTCAAGAATAGGAAATAAACCTATTACAGTACCTGCTGGAGTTGAAGTAAAAATAGATAATAGACATGTATCTGTAAAAGGACCAAAAGGAACTCTTGAAAGAGATATTGAACCTGAAATATCTATGAAATTAGAAGGTAATGTTCTTACAATCTCAAGAGATAGCGATGAAAGAAGAAGTAAAAGTTTACATGGATTAACAAGAACTTTAATAAACAACATGATAAATGGAGTTCAACAAGAATTTACAAGAGAATTACAAATAAATGGTGTTGGGTATAGAGTTCAAAAACAAGGAAATGATTTAAATCTTTCACTTGGATATTCACATCCTGTAATTTTTAAAGCACCTGCTGGAATTACTTTCGATGTTCCAAATGCAAATACAATAATTGTAAAAGGAATTGATAAAGAATTAGTTGGTCAAACAGCAGCTGTAATAAGAACAAAAAGACCACCTGAAGTATATAGAGGTAAAGGTATCAAATATGCTGAAGAGGTTATTAGACGTAAAGTTGGAAAGACAGGTAAGTAAAATAGATCGTAATATTAAAATCATAAGAAAAATAAAAATGGTTTTAATGTTTTGAGACATATGATACAGTCGACTATTGGGGAGATTGTAAAACTTATAAAATATTAAATCTTCAAGAAAGGAGTTTAAATAAATATGGTTTCAAGTACAAATAGAAAATTTGAAAGAACAAGAAGACATATTAGAGTTAGAACAAAAATATCTGGAACAGCCGAAAGACCAAGATTATGTATATATAGAAGTAATACTAATTTATATGTACAAATTATTGATGATGTTGCAGGAAATACTTTAGTTAGTGCATCTACATTAGATAAAGAAGTAAAAACAAAATATGCTAACAAAGAAGCTGCAAAAGAAATCGGATTATTAATTGCGAAAAAAGCAGCTAAAAAGAATATAACTGAAGTTGTTTTTGATCGTGGTGGATACATATATCATGGTGTAGTTAAGGAATTAGCTGAAGCTGCAAGAGAAGGTGGCTTAAAATTCTAATAATAAAGCTTAAATGAATTAAGCATAAAAGAAATAATCAAAAAAGGAGGGTAAACCAAATTTCATGGAAGAAAATACAGTTGAATTAAAAGAAAAAGTTGTAGCTCTTAACAGAGTTGCAAAAGTTGTTAAAGGTGGAAGAAACTTTAGATTTAGCGCCGTTGTTGTTGTAGGAGACGGAGCAGGTCATGTAGGAGTTGGAAATGGAAAAGCAGCTGAAGTACCAGATGCAATAAAAAAAGCTATTCAAGACGCAAAAAAGAATTTGATAGAAGTTCCAATTGTAGATACTACTGTGCCTCATGAATATGTTGGTAAATTTGACAGTGCAAAGGTAATGTTAAAACCAGCTGCAGTTGGTACTGGAATTATTGCAGGAGGAAGCGTTAGACCAGTTTTAGAACTTGCAGGATATAGAAATATTCGTACAAAAATAATTGGAACAAATAATCCAAGAAACGTAGTATATGCTACAATTGAAGGGTTAAAATCAATGCAAACAGTTGAATCTGTTGCAGCAAAAAGAGGAAAAAAGGTAGAAGAAATATTGTAATTTTTAGAAATTACTATTAAATTTACAATTAATTAAGGAGGTGCAAAATGGAAATCGAAGAATTAAAACCAGCAGTAAGAAAAACAAAATCAAAAAGAGTAGGACGTGGAATTGGTTCTGGACATGGAAAAACATCTTGTAGAGGTCAAAAAGGTCAAAAAGCTAGAACTGGTGGAGGCGTAAGAAGAGGTTTTGAAGGTGGTCAAACACCATTATATAGAAGATTACCAAAAAGAGGATTTACAAATATTCATGCTAATAATTATACTGAAGTAACACTTACAATGCTTAATAAATCAAAGGCAACTGATGTAACTGCAGAATCTTTATTAGAAGAAGGAATAATTGGAAAAATTAATGATGGAATTGTTGTTTTAGCAACTGGTAAATTAGAAAAAAAATTAAATGTAAAAGCAGTAAAATTTACAAAAACAGCTAAAGAAAAAATCGAAGCCCTAGGCGGAAAGTCAGAGGTGATCTAATTGTTTAAAACAATAAAAAATGCTCTTAAAACACCAGAAATCAGAAAAAAATTATGGTACACCTTTATATTAATAGTAATATTTAGGTTAGGATGTTATATTACAGTACCAGGAGTAAATGCCGTATCATTAAGTAAATTAATGGGAGATACTTCATCTAGTTTAGTTGGATTAATAGATATAGTTTCTGGAGGAGCTTTCTCTAATTTTTCAATATTTGCTATGAGTATTACACCTTATATAACAGCTTCGATAGTTATTCAACTTTTAGGGATGGTTATACCATCACTTGAAAAATTAACTAAAGAAGGTGGAGAAACTGGAAAGCAAAAAATTAACAAATACACAAAAATGTTGACTATTGTTCTTGCTTTAGTTGAGGGAATAGGAGTATATTTATCATATAAATCAACAGGTGTATTTGTTGATAACAGTTTCTTAACAGGCTTTATAGTTGTTATTGGATTTATGGCAGGAACATCACTACTTATGTGGTTGGGAGAACAAATTACAAACAAAGGAATTGGAAATGGTATTTCATTAATAATATTTGTAGGTATTATTTCTAGATTATCTTCTGTTATTGCTACTATGTATAAATTAATAGTTACATCAGATGGATTTAGTACAGTAGGATTTTTGACAGCCCTTGCAATAATAGTTGGATCAATTATATTAATTGCAGCTGTTGTATATATGCAAATTGCAGAAAGAAGAATACCTGTACAATATTCTAAAAAGGTAGTTGGAAGAAAAATGGTTGGAGCACAAAATACAAACATTCCTCTAAAGCTTGCAATGGCTGGAGTTATGCCAATAATATTTGCTTCATCATTCTTAACATTTCCAGCAATGATAATACAAATATTTAAAAGTGACATTGCTACAAGTACAGGATTTTGGTCAGTAATTTATAAATTTTCACTTGCAACATCATCTTCAAATGTTGGATGGGGATATACTATAGTAAATGCTATTATATATTTACTATTAATAATAGGATTTACATTCTTCTATACATATGCAATGATGAATCCGGCAGAAATATCAAGTAACATAAAGAAAAACGGTGGATTTATCCCTGGAATTAGAGCAGGAAAGCCAACGACTGAATATTTATCTTCGGTTATTTCTAAATTAACATTGTTTGGAGGTTTCTATTTAGCTATTATTGCAATACTTCCAATGTTGCTTAGATTTACAAATTTAAATATTGCCTTTGGTGGAACAGCAATATTAATTGTTGTTGGTGTTGCATTAGAAACAATGCAGCAGTTAGAATCTCAATTAGTAATGAGACATTATAAAGGATTTTTAGAGTAGAAAATGCATACAGTATAGTATGCATTTTTTTACTATTGACAAATATATAAAAAAGGAATAAAATGTTAAAGTATTTAATAAAATTTAAAGGAGAAGTGTAAAGATGATAATTGTTATGTTAGGTGCACCTGCAACGGGAAAAGGTACAGTGGCTTCAATTTTAAGTGAGAGATTAAACATCCCACAAATATCTACAGGAGATATATTTAGAAAAAATATTTCTGATAAGACAGAGTTAGGTAAAATTGCAGAAGAATATATATCAAAAGGAAATTTAGTTCCGGATGAAATTACGATAAATATGGTAAAAAACAGGTTAAATGAATCTGATGCTCAAAATGGTGCAATATTAGATGGGTTTCCAAGAACCATACCACAAGCTGATGCTTTGGAAAAAATATTAGCTGATAAAAAAATGAAAATAGATATGGTACTTAATCTATCAACACCTAGAGAAGAAATAATTGAAAGAGTTATAACAAGAAGAGTATGTTCAAATCAGGAATGTAAAGCGATTTTTAATACAAAACTAAATCCTCCAAAGATAGAAGGCATTTGTGATAAATGTGGAAATAAACTAATAACGAGAAAAGATGACACATTGGAAGCAATTGAAACTAGATTGGAAAACTATTTTAAATTGACAAATCCATTAGTTGATTATTATAAAGAAAAGGGCGTTTTAAAAACTGAAGAGGTAAGCGAAAAAATTCACAAGATGGGAAAAGATGTTGCTGAGGAGATTGCAGAAAAATTTAAAAATGCTTAAGATAAATAAGTTATAGAACGGTAATTGTAGAGCTAACATAATTACAGTTTTATAACTTATTCTTAAAATTATTATTAACTAAAATAATCAATAAATTTCCAAATTGTGCAAGTTAATTAATAATCATTATAGGTGACTAACTAATAAATTTTATTAAAAGAATGAGAATATAGAATAAAGAAAGAAGGAAAGAAATGGTAACTATAAAATCAAAGAAAGAAATTGAATTAATGAAAGATGTATGTAAGATAGTTGCTGTATTTTATGAAAAATTAGAAAAAGAGATAAAACCAGGAATATCAACGTACGAATTAGATAAAAGAGCTGAAAAAATAATGAGAGATTTAGGTGCTATTCCAGCACAAATTGGTTATGACTGTGGAATTGCTGGAATTCCTATATATAGAAATGCTACATGTATATCAGTAAATGATGAGGTAATACATGGGATACCCTCTAAAAATAAAATAATAAAAGAAGGAGATATTGTAAGTGTAGATACAGTAGCTTTAAAAAATGAGTTTAATGGTGATGCTGCACGTACATTCATAGTTGGACAAACATCAAAAGAAGCAGAAAGATTAGTAAATGTAACAAAGCAAGCCTTTTTTGAAGGAATAAAATATGCAAAAAAAGGATTTAGAATAGGTGATATATCTCATGCAATTGGAGAATATGTTAGATCACAAGGGTACTCGGTTGTAAGAGAATTTCAAGGACACGGAATAGGAAGAGAAATGCATGAAGATCCAGGAATACCAAATTATGGGAAGGCAGGAAAAGGCATAAGGTTAGAGCCAGGTATGACATTAGCGATAGAACCAATGGTTATACAAGGAAAACCAAATATTCTAGAATTAGATGACGGGTGGACAATTATAACAGAAGATGGAAGTTTAGCAGCACATTATGAAAATACAATTTTAATTACAGAAAATGAACCAAAAATATTGACAATTTAACAAATTTGGTATATAATGTTAAGGCTATTGTGGAAATTTAGATTTAATTTTTAGAGATTTACAATAAGTAAAAGCTCTTACAAGGAGGCGATAACTTGTCTAAAGAAGATGTAATAGAAGTAGAAGGTGTTGTTGTTGAAACATTACCAAATACAAATTTTAAAGTTGAACTTGAAAATGGGCATCAAATATTAGCACATATTTCAGGAAAGTTAAGAATGAACTACATAAAAATTCTACCAGGAGATAAAGTTAAAGTTGAACTTTCACCTTATGATTTAAATCGTGGAAGAATAACTTGGAGAGCAAAATAAAATGAAGAAATTAAAATCTATTTGGAGGTGCAAAAAATGAAGGTTAGACCATCAGTAAAGAAAATGTGCGATAAGTGCAAAGTTATCAAAAGAAAAGGTGTAATTAGAGTTATATGCGAAAACCCTAAACATAAACAAAGACAAGGGTAATTTAATATTTATTAAGCTTATAGCACAAATTAGGTAGCGGCTGTTATATCCTTTAATAGGATATATTTTATCAATTTGTGTTTATATATATTTGCGTCAAAATTAAAGATTCATAATTTAAAATATATAAATTAGAATGCATTTCACCTTTAATATTTGACTAAAATAAGGACAAAAAGTCCAAACATATTAATTTATTTGGAGGTGCAAAAAATGGCTCGTATATCAGGTGTAGATTTACCTAAGGAAAAAAGGGTTGAAATTGGATTAACTTATATATATGGTATAGGATTATCTAGTTCGCAAAAAATTCTTGCTAAAGCAGGGATAAGCCCAGATGTTAGAGTTAAAGACCTAACAGATGATGAAGTAAATAGTATTAGAAAAGTAATTGACGAAGAATACAAAGTCGAAGGAGACTTAAGAAGAGAAATTGCTTTAAATATAAAAAGACTTACAGAAATAGGATGCTACAGAGGATTAAGACATAGAAGAAACCTACCAGTAAGAGGACAAAGAACAAAAACTAATGCTCGTACAAGAAAAGGTCCACGTAAGGTAGTAAGCAGAAGTAAAAAAGCTAATTAATGTATAAAAAATTAACGAATTCTTATCCAATTTAATTGGATTGTAAAGAGGAGGTAAGTTGAGCAATGGCTAAAAACGTAACAAGAAAAACAGTTACTAAAAGAAATAGAAAAAACATTGAAAGAGGAGCTGCTCATATTCATTCAAGTTTTAATAATACTATAGTTTCAATAACAGATACTATGGGAAATGTAATTGCTTGGGGAAGTGCTGGTGGACTTGGTTTTAAAGGGTCAAGAAAAAGCACACCATTTGCAGCTGGTGAAGTTGCAGAAACAGCAGCAAAAAAAGCAATGGAACATGGGTTAAAAACTGTTGAGGTATATGTTAAAGGTCCTGGTTCAGGAAGAGAAGCAGCTATAAGATCACTTCAAACAGCTGGTTTAGAAATTAGTGCCATAAAGGATGTAACACCAATACCACACAATGGTTGTAGACCACCAAAAAGACGTAGAGTATAATAATAAAAATTAAAGAGGTGAAAATAAATGTCAAGATATAAAGACGCACAATGTCGTGTTTGCCGTAGAGAAGGATGCAAACTATTCTTAAAAGGTGAAAGATGTTATTCAGATAAATGTAGTGTCTCAAGAAGAAATTATGCTCCTGGAGATCATGGACAAAAAAATTCAAAGTTATCTGAATATGGAACACAATTAAGAGAAAAACAAAAAACAAAATCATATTATGGAGTTGGAGAAAAACAATTCAGAAAATATTTTCAAATGGCTTCAAATCAAAAAGGTGTAACAGGTGATAATCTATTACAAATATTAGAAAGTAGATTAGATAATGTCGTATACAGATTAGGATTTGGAACATCAAGAGCAGAAGCAAGACAATTTGTAAACCATGGACAATTTGAAGTTAATGGTAAAAAAGTCGACATAGCTTCATATTTAGTTAAAGTGGGAGATGTTGTAGCTGTTAGAGAAAATAAAAAAGATAATAGTACAATAAAAGCAAATGTTGAAGCAAACAGTGTAAGACCTGTACCAACATGGTTAGAAAAAGATAACGAAAAATTAAGTGGAAAAGTTATTCGTCTTGCAACTAAAGAAGATATAGATATTCCAGTAGAAGAGCATTTAATAGTAGAGCTATACTCTAAATAATTTAGGAGGTAAATAATGATAGAATTCGAAAGGCCAAATATTGAATGTATAAAGATTGATGATAAAAACAATTATTCAAAATTTGTATGTGAACCTTTAGAAAGAGGTTATGGAGTAACAATAGGCAATTCTTTAAGACGTATTTTACTTTCATCATTACCTGGATGTGCAATTACTAGTGTTAAAATAGATGGAGTATTACATGAGTTTTCAAGTATACCAAATGTAGTAGAAGATGTGCCAGAAATAATAGTAAATTTAAAAAACATCAGATTAAAATTTGATGAAAATGAAGAAAAAAAATTACGTATAGACTTTAAAGGTGAAGGTGAAGTTAAAGCGGGTGATATCGAAACAGATGATTCTGTTGAAATATTAAATCCTGATTTACATATTGCTACTGTATCAGAAGGAGGACATTTAGTAATGGAACTTACTGCTGATAGAGGTAGAGGGTATACTCCTTCGGATAAAAATAAAAAGCCTGATCAAGATATATCTGTACTTCCAATAGACTCTATATATACACCTGTAAAAAAAGTAAATTATCAAATTGAAAATACTCGTGTAGGTCAAATAGTTGATTTAGACAGACTTGTAATTGAAGTATGGACAGATGGTAGTCTAAAACCATATGAAGCTTTAAGTTTAGCAGCAAAAATAATGACAGGACATTTAGAACTTTTTATTGATTTATCAGAGGCTACAAAAAATACAAAAATAATGATAGAAAAAGAAGAAAACAAAAAAGAAAGAATTTTAGAAAAATCAATTGAAGAATTGGAATTATCAGTAAGATCATTCAATTGCTTGAAGAGAGCAGGAATTGCTACAGTAGAAGACTTAACAAATAAAACAGAAGCAGATATGATGAAAGTTAGAAACTTAGGCAAAAAATCATTAGATGAAGTAACGGCCAAATTACATGCTCTAGGATTAGATTTTACTAAGGAAGAGGAATAATTTTAATATTACATATAAAATGAATATTCAAAAAAAGGAGGTTGAACTAAGTTGGCAAATAGAAAATTAGGAAAAGTAACAAGTGCGAGAAAATCAATGTTAAAAACTCAAACAACAGATTTATTTTTACACGGAAAGATTTCAAGTACTGAGGCAAGATTAAAAGAAGTACAATCTATTGCTGATAGTATCATAGCTTTAGCTGTCAAAGAAAAAGATAACTATGAAATGGTAGATGTAAAAGTAATAAAAGCAAAACTTGATTCAAAAGGAAATAAATTAACAGAAATAGCAAAAAGTAAAAATGGAAAAGAATATTTAAAAGTAGTTAAAGAAGAAACTACAGAAAAAAGACAAAAAGATTTACCTTCTAGATTAAATGCAAGAAGAAAAATAATGACAAAGGTAAATAAGGTAAAAACTTCTGATGGAAAAAATATTGATTTACCATCAAAATTATTCAATGAAATTGCACCAAAATATACAGATAGAGTTGGTGGATATACAAGAATAGTTAAAACAGGAAAACGTAGAGGAGACGGAGCTGAAACAGCAATACTTATGCTTATATAACTAAAAAAGTCTTAAAAATAATCATACAAAAGGTTATTTTTAAGATTTTTTTGTTTTGTATAAAAAAATCCCATTTGTAAATAATATAAGTAAAATTATTAAAAAGGGGGATTATTTTGATAAGTAAGGTTGAAATAAGTGGTGTAAATACTTCAAAACTTCCTATATTATCGAATGAAGAAAAAAATGAGCTATTATTAAAAATAAAAAATGGAGATGAAGAATCAAGAAATATATTTATAAAAGGAAATTTGAGATTAGTATTAAGTGTTATACAGAAATTTATGGGTAGGGGAGAGTCAGCAGATGATTTGTTTCAAATAGGTTGTATTGGATTAATAAAGTCTATAGATAATTTTGATTTATCACAGGGAGTTCAATTTTCAACATATGCTGTGCCAATGATTATTGGAGAGGTAAGAAGATTTTTAAGAGACAATAATAGTATTAGGGTTAGCAGATCAGTAAAAGATTTAGCATATAAAGTAATACAATATAAGGATAAATTTATAAAAGAGAAAGGTCGAGAACCAACAATCGAAGAAATAGCTAAGGAATTGGATACAACAAAAGAGAACATATCAATGAGTCTAGATGCAATACTCGATCCAGTATCTTTACAAGAACCGGTATATAGTGATTCTGGCGATAATATATATGTAATGGATCAAATTAAGGACCAAAAAAATACAGATGAATTTTGGACTGAAAAAATGACGATATTTCAAGCTTTGAAAAAATTAAATCAAAAAGAAAAGGATATAATTACAAGAAGATTTTTTGACTGTAAAACTCAAATGGAAGTGGCAGAAGAAATCGGAATATCACAAGCACAGGTTTCAAGATTAGAAAAAAATGCGTTAAATCATATTAAACGACTATATAGGTAAACTTTTTTTTCCTTTTGAATATAATATTTCAAAAGGAGGATACATATATGCAAGATAAAGGGATGGATTTTAAAAGAAAAGAAGTTATTAATATAAAAAATGGAAAGAGATTACGGATTTGTTCAAGATGTATGTGCTGATTTAGAAACAGGAAAAATAACTTCTATAATTGTACCAGGAGGAAAAAATAAAATAATAAATTTTTTGAGTAGTGAAAATGATATTATAATAGAATGGAATAAAATTAAATGTATAGGAGATGATTTGATTCTAGTTGAAATATAATTAAAAAATTTTAAAAAAATTATAAAAAAGTATTGACAAACTTCGACATAAATGTTAATATATAAAAGTACTAAGCAAACAGACAAAAAATAAAAAATAACTTATGAATTAGTAATTAAAAATTAAACAAAAAAAGAAAAACACATATGGAATATTACTAATTTTTTTATGCCTAAAAATCTTATAAAAAAGTTTTTAAAAAAATTAAAAAAAGCTATTGACAAAATATAAAATGCGTAGTATAATACAAATTGTTCTGCGAGGAACAGAAAAGTACATTGAAAAGTAAACAATTAAATCCTTTAGAGATAAAACCAAAACGGTTATTACATTTTAACCTAAATGTAGTACCAAAAAATAAATTATTTTTAAAAAGCTTATAAAGCGAAAGTCAAGATAAATAATCTTAAAAAGATTTATAATGTAGCAAAATAATTTGCGAAAATATAAATACAATAACAAGAGAGTTTGATCCTGGCTCAGGATAAACGCTGGCGGCGCACATAAGACATGCAA
>USGK01000022.1 GCA_900554175.1 uncultured Clostridium sp. | reverse complement strand
AAGAAATTCAGCATTGATTTCCGTAAAAAGTACGCAGTGACACTTGATAAGTACGTTTCATTAAAGTATCTTTCTGAAACTAATACAGGTTTTAAGCTGTCTGACAGAGGAATACTCATAAGCAACCTTATTTTATCGGAGTTTTTGGAATAAAAAAGCTCGCATGATATGCGAGCTTTAATTATTTTATTTTTTATTCTATTTTTATGTTATAATATTATTGTAAGGAGAAAATTTAATGAAGAATTATTATGAATTATTAGAAGTTGATAAAAACGCATCTAAAGAAATTATAGATAAAGCATATAAAATCTTAGTAAAAAAATATCATCCTGATTTACAAGATGAATCCTCAAAATTAGAATGCGAACATAAAATAAAAGAAATAAATGAGGCTTATGATATTTTATCTGATACTTTAAAAAGAAATGAATATGATAAAACTCTTAAAAATAATTTTATTACTCTAGAAGATTATAATATATTAATTGATGAAAATATGAAACTAAAAAAAGAATTAAATAATTTAAAAAATACTTTTTTTAATAAAAATACTCATTATGATAATTACCAAAATATAAATAAAAATAATTTTAATAATTCATCAACTAAATACAAACCTAATAATTTTAATAATACAAATAATATATATAATAATAGATCAAATACTTCCGATGATAATTATAATGAAAATTATCATAAAAAAGATTTTACTAATCGGAAGTAATTATATAAAAATATCTCTAAAAAATATTTTTCTTATGTTTTCAAAATTTCTATTATTCTTTTTAATTTTATTTATAATATTTATTTTATTAAAAACTCAACTTTTTGGTAATGCTTTATTTAATATTAATATAAAAGAATTTTTTATTTTTTTAATAATAATATTTGCGTTGATTTGTTATTTTAATTAAATAATTATTAAAAAAAATTGGAGCAATGAATTTAATCCTTTCGCTCCAATTTTTTTTTATTTTATACTAAAAGACATCACAAAATTTGTATCATTACCTAGTTTCATTATAATTTGCATACTTTTACTACTTGACTTGTCTTCATTAAAAACTTTTATATTATATATATATATTTCTCCTTCATTTTTAAAATCTAAATATTCAATATTGTTATTTTTAAATATACTATTATTAATTTTATTTTCAAATTCACTTACTGATTTGCAATAATTATTTTTGAATCCATCTGATAAACAACTATATGCAAATTTATAATCATCATTATTTATTGATTTAAAAAATCTATCAATATTTAAAATAACTCGTTCTTGTTCATTTGAGGAATTATATTTCTCTTTAAATTGTGGCAAATCTACAGTATATGTATCTAATATTACAGAATATTTCATATCATCAGTAACTTTAAAAATATAATAGTTGTTATTATAGTCTTTACAAATATATTGAGTATAATTATCAAATTTATTAACTTTATAATTTCTTAATCCTAATTGCAACTTTCCTGTATAATATTTTTCATACTCATCGTAATTGTTAAAATCAGTATATTTTTTTGCCTTATTTAGTTCCATCTGCTGAAGTATTTTATTATTTTTGGTTAAGTATTTCTCATAATTTTCTAAACTACCAAAACGCTTTTCTTTAAATTCTTTATCTAAAGTTTCATAAGCAAATGATTTATAATATACTGCGTTTTCAATATAGTCATAAAAATATTTCTTAACTTTGTCTTCATCTTTTAGAATTTCCCCTTCTAATACATTGTAATCATTTTCGATTATATCGGATAAATCTATATCACTGTTACCTTCACTATTATTTATATATTTTTCAAACTCTTCTTTACTAGATTCTGCTATAGAAAAAACCGAACTTGTATTATAATTTACTGTCATCTTCAAATACATATTTACAGAATTATTATTGCCTGTTGTCAAAATTTTACAATCTATATAATAGATAACTTTGCTGAACTTATTCAAAACATACATATTTTCAATTTCATATTTATTTACATTACTATTATATTCCTTTACATACTCTAAAACATTTTCTTTAGTAATCTTCTTATTATCTATAAACTTTCTATCTAGTAATCCATAAATAGCTTCTTTATTCTTTGAATCCACATAATTTAAATATTTGTCAATGCCACTCTTTACTCTAAAAAAAGTATAGTCATCATTTACAGAAGTAAATTCTAAATTACTACTAATTACTTCTTTTTCTCCTTGTCTACCCAGTTCATTCTTTTTATCTATCTCTTTTAAACTATTAATTAATATTAAAAAAATAGCTAAAAATAAAATCGCTGTAATAATAATTATTATTTTCAATTTCTTCATATATTCAATCTCCTGTAACTATTTTTTTGCTCTAAATATATATTTTATACCGTATCCACTAATAAAGTTTCCATTATATTTCGAGAAAAATCCTGATCCTATATTTGGATAATTTGAAGCTCCACTTCCTCCACCATGATGCGCATATTGGTCATTGCCTATATATATAACAACATGATCAAAAAATCCTGCTGTCTTTGACACTCCTACTACATCACCTGGTTGTATTATATCTGACACTTTTTTATCTGCATTAACATTCCCTGAAAATTCTTCTTGACTCCAAGTTTTATAGTATACCAACTCAAAATCTGGACTTTTATTTAAATTTCTTCCTAAATTTCCTACTGCATCACTCCATTCAGTAAATCCTGTAGCCCTATATAATGCTTCTGACACAAAACTTGCACATACATAAATATCTGAAGAATAACCTTCACTAGACCTTCTTCCTTCGTAAGCTGTTTCTTCTTTTCCTCCCATTTTAGTTAATTCCACTAATTCCATTGCAACATTAGCCACACCTTCACCTGATCCAGACGAAGGTGTTAGAACTGTACCATCTTTTAATGTATATACTCCTTCTTTAAATAACTTCCATCTATTACTTGTTCTATTTCCATAAGTGGTATCATAAAAAGCTGAAAATTTATTTCTTAATCCTTCTAAATCTTCGGTTTTAATTCCATTTTTATTATAAATTTTTCCATATTCTTCAATAAATTGTTGTGGATCAAAATTAGCATATTGCCAGTCTGCATCAATTATAGCATTAATTTGTTCCTGAGTTAAAACCACATTCTTATTGTTCTCCTTATTGTAGTCTTCAAGTATTTTCTTTACTGCCGATGATTTATCCGATAAAATATACCTCATTGCTTGTTCTACAACTTCTGTTTCTATAGCATATTTTTCAGGAAAATAATATGGAAATTCAGATGATACTCCTGTTGCATCTACTTCTCCATTGCTCTGAATCAATCCCCCAAGCCTTTTTTCTAAAGTGGTATTTATATTACTATCTTTAAATGCATTATTGAAACTTTTACTATATTCAAATCCAGTATATCCCTTTGCGTAAAACATCAATCCATATGCTGTACTAATACTATGAAATCCATCATTATTATATCCATCTAAAATCAAATATTTTTTTCCGTCCTTCGTAGTATTTGTTCCTTCGTATGAAGCCATCATTTTAATCAAACATTCTATACTACTATCTCCTCCTATATTTGAAAAAGTTGAGTTATTTAGAAAATCCAAAACCGCTTTAAAGTCTGTAACTCCATAATCAATTCCACTATATCTGTATAATATATACTTCATTACATTTTCTAAATTCTTATTATATGATGTTGTAGATTCCATAAATTGAAATAATGCATCTGCTCCATTTACAAGTAAATCACCTACCACTGCATTACTCTTATATACATCTTCATAAATTACTTTTTTACCATTCGGATTAAAGTTAGCTCCTTCTACATATGTACCTGTATCATTTTTTAATAGCCCCAAAAATCTATCTGTATAATCTTCATAATTTTTTACTGACGTCGATCCTGAAGTAATCTTTTCTAGTCTTACCTTTATCTTTGAATTTTTTATATTACTTTCAGACTCTAACATATTTGTTACTCTTGCGGCATAATATTTAGTTTCCTTTTCCTCTTTTATTATGTCTTTATCTTTTTTTGTTTCTTCATCTTTATTATCTTTCTTATTTTCCTTAGCTAAATTTTCTTGCGAAAAGAATGATTTCTTTTCATCATTGTCATAACACACTTTTGATAGTATTATTGCTTTTAATTTATCATCAATATTTTTGGTATTATTCGGTAATTCTTTTACACCCTTTTCGTTTAATTCATTATAGTTTGTTGATTCATTTTTATCTTTTTGATCTACCCAAATACGCTTTGATTCTGCATCTTTCAGATATTCGTCTAAAACTTTTAAATCCACTTCAGAACTACTATAAGTTACATTATCTGTTACTTCATTTTTGTCTTTATCCTCAGTTGTATAACTCATTTTAATATCTGAATTAACATCATATTCAACTTTGCAATACCAAGTTAAAGCACTTTTTATTGAAATACCATAACTTATATCTTCTGTTTTTGTTGTAACTTCTTTTTTTACGTTATAATCTGTGCTATCTTCCACTTTTTTTGTTATAAAAACTTCCTGATCATTTGTGGACTTATTTGTAGTTGTCACTGTTTGCCCATTATTTTTCTTTTGTGTTGTCACATTATCTTCAACTAATTGTTTTCCTTTTACAGTAATATTATCTTTGTATGTTGTAGTATCTTGATCTTGTGTAAGTACTGTATCTGCACTAATTACTATTTCAATTCTTTGATTTCCAACAAGATTACTTACAGCCTCTACAAAATCATTACTTCCTGTAATTTCAAGTAATGACACTAAAAAGTCCATTGGCATAACATATTGAGATATATATTGTGAATAATCTAAAGTTTCTTCTTCAACTTTGTACTGATGCTCTTTTTTTTCTTTAATGACCTCTTCGTCATTATATGAATAAACCGTTTCAATACTTGACGTTTTTACTTTATTCATCTGAATTTGTCCGATAGTCTTAACAGTATATGCATGTTCCATAGTATCTCTTATAGCAGCAGCATACTGATCTTTTCCATCTTCATAAACTTTTTCATATGCTTTTGCTATTTCTTTAAAATCACTATTACTACTATCATCTGACCATGGAGAATTATTATATGGATTTATTTTGGTTCCATTTTCATCAACAAAATTTATAATTCCTTGGACTGATACATACCACTTTCCAGATTCACCATGTCCATTTCCATCTCCTTGCCAATACATAAAAATTCCTTTTTTCATTATTATATTTTTATCTTTTATAGCAATTTGAGATGGCTTATCTTTTTCCATTACCTCTTTCATTTCTTCTTCACTCATTGGCAAACCTATTTCAGTATCTTCTGTAGTACTCGTCATATAATTAACTAAAATCATCTTCTTTATTACAATATCTGTCAACCCAGCCTCTTTACAGCCAATGGATTGTGCCGTAATTTGTTCTTGTATATTTTTAACAGTTTCTTCATCCAATATAATAGTAAAACCACTTGGATTTGGTCCATTATAATTACCAGTATTAAAAATATAACTTGCCGAATTTGACGTCCATTTATAAATCTTCTCAACAGTAGCAACTGGATTTGTTACAAAGCTCATTATATCCTCAACCACTCCAACTATTATATCTAGAATACCTTGAATTATAGCTATAAGACATGCAGCTATCAAAAGTACAGTAATAATTGGACTCAAAGCTGTCCCTATAATCATAGCATTCTGTTTTTTCTTTTTTTTGCTTCCTTTTTCTTCCTTCTTCTTACTCATACTTTTGCCTCCTTTTAACGTAATTTTATTTTTACATTTACTCTATCCGTATAATTATTTGATGAATTGTACTTTTGAACATCTGGAACAATATCTGAAAATTCTATATAGTCAACTCTAACATTTGAGCTATATGGTCTATTAAATTTAATTTTTAATGGTCTTATTACGTCTGATGACAATTCATCATTTAAATTTTTTATTTCTTTTTTAAAAGGAGCATATTTTACATTATTTTCATCAACAAGCTTTATAGAACTTAAATTTGTATTAGTATCTAATAAAATCTTATAATCTGATTTATTATTTATTTTTATATAGTATTCTTCATATTCCATATAAACATTCTTCTTTACAGCCAATACATTTACAATATCATTACTTGTTTCTTTATTAATTGCCTCTTCTTTAATATAACCACCAATATTTAATTTAGGTTCATCTAAAGATAAATCAATTGTAATGTAATCTTGTCCCTTTTTTGAATCATCATATTTCCCCGTTGATAATATATCTTCTATAAATCTTACTTGATATGTATGATATTTACCTTCATTAATCCAGCTTTGTAAATTATATTCTCTTTTTGATGAAAATAATGTATTATAATACTTTTTTTCAAAATCTTGTATTGTTGGATATAATAATTCCTTACATTGATTTGACAATAAACTATATGCACTTTCAATTTTATTACTATTGCAATAATCTATAAAATTTCTTATAATTTTATTATCTTCTTCGAATTCTTCTTTGTCTACTTCTGTACCTTTTATTACTGTTTGTGTAGGATTATAAATAGAGATACTATTTTCTGTTTGGGATTTATCTTCTTTTTTTGATACACTAGACATAATTATTATTCCTATAAGAATAATACCTACAAGTATTCCCATCTTTTTTAAGATTTCAATAATTACATTTTTATATCTTTTTATAAAAGAATGTATCCATCTCCTAAACATATTTAGTATCTCCTTTAACTTTTATTTAATTATTATTACCTGTTATTTTAAAATTTATAAAGTTTTTAATTTCCGTAGGAATTTTATCTCCACCTGGAATATTACCTATATCTCTCTGTCCTGATTTTTTTCCACTTTCTATTAAATTATAAATTATTTTAACATCTCCAGGAGTATCATAACTTAATTTTATTCCATTATTTTCTATTTCCTTTTGAAGCTTAACTAACTCATTTGATTCTTTAACATCAGCTCTACCTGTTTTACTTATATTTGCGTATTTTATATTTTCCTTAATTGCTTCTCTTATAGCTTCATTATTAATATTATCAGCTCTTACGGTTACTCCATCCACTTTAATTCCTTCACGTATCATTGCACTTTGCACAGCATTGTATTTAGACATATATGAAACAACATCGTCCGGTCTTGTATATCCTGCACTTTTTGCTTCTCTCATCATTTCATCTATTTGCTTAACATCTGTAAATCCATATTTTACATATTGACTTGCTTTTTCAGCATCAGTTTTAGCAGCATTTTTCATTGCCTCTTTTAGAGCTTCTTCATCAATATCTACTTTAACTAACTTACCTTTATCATCATAATGTTTTGTTGTAAACCTTTCAACATATTTTTCTCTATATTCTTCCTTATGAGTTTCATAAAAATAATTTTGTGCTACTCCACTAGTTGCAAAAGCTTTTTCAGCCTCTTCTGCATTCTCTTTGATTTTTCCTCTTACAAAAGGAGCCATTCTAACTGGTGGATGTCCAGGTCCACCATCGAGACTTCCAAAAGCTCTACCTACATCTCCCATCATGTGTCTCCACTGTCCCGCAGATTCATATGCATCTAAAGCTTTCATCATAGCATCAGGATTATTCAATAATCTACCCAACCTACTATTTTCTCCATTTGCATTTAATCTATTAGCAAGTGATGTGCCAAAATCCTCACCCTGTACTGCTTGTTGTCTTTCTGATATTTGTTCTGGTTCACTGCCTAAATTTTGTAATGCCTCTGGCGATACTCTTCTTGTTCCATTTACTTCTGTGATACCTTCTGCAATCTCATGTATACCATTAGCATTAGGTAATCCAGGTGTATTTCCAATAGGATTTCCCCCCGCCATTGGAATTCCAGGTCCTCCAGTCGCTGCTCCTGCTCCAGCAGCTGCTCCTTTCGAAAGTGCAGCACCTTTTACCCCTGCTGTAGCTGCCAAAGATGCTCCTCCGGTTGTAGCAGCTGCTGCAACTGTAGCTGCTGTCATTACTGTTTGTTTAATTGCATTAGCAATTGAATCTAAAACTTGTTTTCCTGAATCATATGAAGCAGTACCTGCAATTTGACCATTCATACCAAATAGTCCTCTTATGAATTTTTCAGCTGGCTTAATTAGTGAAATAGCTATTAATGCATATATTAAAACTGAAATATCAGCTGTCCCATTAAGACTGAAAAAATTAAAATCAGCATTTGATTGATCAACTACTTGTAAAGGTAACATTATCAATATATAATACACAACAATATGAAATGGCTGAATTAAACAATTAACTAAATATTCTCTAAACCATTTTTTATATATATCTTTTCCTTGTCCACCAACCGCATATAAAACAGCTACTACCGGAGCTATTACTATTAAAATTGATGTCCAAATAACTCTTTTAAAATATGCAAAAGCAAAAACAATTGTCAAATATGTAGTATAAGCATACATAATTAAATATATTGTTAATGGGGCACTATCCCAACTATTCCAAAAGCCATCTCTTATTATCTTTGTCATTGATGAATCACCAGTAAAAGTTTCAGCTAATGAACTTGCAAGTAAATCAGTTATTTTAAAAATACCAATCATAATCAAATGTATAAAAACTAATAGCCCTAATGCTTTTAACCAATCAAATAAATACATTTTCCATTTTGATTGTTCTTCTGGCATTCTCGCTGAAAGAACAATTCTAATACCTGTATATATAAGTAGACACAATAAGACAATAGCTCCAACGTTTCTTAGTAAAATATATATTCCTGCAACAGCATTTTTTATCTTAACAATTGTCGACTTACCGGCACCTTCTTTAAAATCCTGTAAACCATTGAATTTAACCCATCCTGTAGAAGTAGAATTATCATCAACACTAAATAAATTTGCATTTAAAATTGGATATTGATTTGTGAATATTTTCTCTGGACTCGCCAAAGCTTCTTTTTCCCAACTAGAAAAACTATCTACTTTTTTATTGGCTTCTACTCCACCTAAAAAAGTTTGTAAAAGAAAGTTTACTCCATCCAACATTGTTCCCAAAAGTGAAAATACCGGTTTTAATAAAATACCTCCTAAATCCAATCCATACGAATAAGTTGGAATAATAGTATTAAAAACAACTATAACTACTAAAAACACAATAAGTACTTTTTTATTTACAAATTTTTTTAAAAAACCCTTCATACAAATTCTCCTTTTTTATCTTACTAGTATAAATAATCTCCATCTAATAATATTATTAATAATTTCCAAATTCCCAATGATCCAAAAATAATTATAGTACCAATTAAATATATTTGTAACGCTTCTTTTGACTTAGCTTTATCTTCAGCATTTGAAAACATTAATCTTATTCCTAACCAAACCCCTACTATAGCAACTACAAATATACCAATTCCCCATAACAAACCAGCTAGTTCTTGAAATCCTTCTGTGTGATCACTATCTCCCTGAATATTTAAAATCGAATCTAACACAGAACCTAATGAGTCTTTTCCCTTTGGTTGATTCTTTTCACCAGTATTAAGCCAATCTTTTCCTTGCTCCGAAATATCTTTTTGGGCAAATACTACTCTAGTATTAAATATAATTGTAAGAAAAATTAACATAATTATTATAATTTTACTTTTTCTTTTTCTTTTCATATTAACGCCTCCTTTTTTTAAATTATCTTAGTTATTATATCATATAAATAAGGTACGATTGTTGATATGCATAATACTAAAATAGCCCCTATAACATAGTAAATCATAGTCTCCTTTTTTTCTGACCTCTCTTCTGCACTTCCTAACATATATTTAATTCCGATTATCATCAATGCTGCTACAGATGCAAAAGCACCAACAACTTGAAGTGTTCCTAAAAGGCCATTTCCTATACTTTCCACTTGTTTAGCACTTTCCTTATTGATTTTAAAATTCGTAGGAATTTTTGCAATAACTGTATTTTCTCTCATTATAATAAATAATAATATTATTAAGACTCCATATATTTTCTTTAAAATTCCTTTATTTTTCATAATCCACACCTCTTCTTATATTTTACACTAAATTACGATTTTTTTCAACAATTACATAGTAATAATTAAAATTTGATATTTTTATTTAAATGTGTTATAATATAATTACAATTTTATATTTAGGAGGAATCATTATGTTTGAACACGGTCCTGGTTTTGGTCCTGGTCCTGGTTTTGGTCCTGGTTTTGGTCCTGGTCCTGGTTTTGGTCCTGGTTTTGGTTTTGGTCCTGGTTTTGGTTTTGGTCCTGGTTCCGGCGAATTTCACCCTTGGGGTCCTCCCCCAGAATTTAATGGAGGTCCTAACCAAATAAAGAATCCCGAACAAAAATCTAGACGTATAAAAAAATGGATAAAAAGAATTTTTCTATTTCTTTTCTTTACTGGTTTAACAGTAGGAATTATTCTTCCAATTTTATGCGCAATTATCGTGGCCATATTTTAAAATGATCCAGCACATTGTAATGTGCAAAAATCCAACCCATCATTCGCAACTTTTGCTTGAATTTTGGATTGGATTTTATTTATTATTTAACTAATTGATTCAAATTAGTTTCAACAAATTCAAATTCTTTTTTAGTTGGAGTAATTTGTATAATTGCCGTATCTCCTCCTACTTTTAGTAATCCTTCACCTTTATTACACGTTATTAAAAAATTAGCTTCCCCCTCACTTAACTTAAAAACCTCTTTCAAATACTGTATTTCTGATTTATCTTGAGCTAAAAATAATTTTGTATCTGAAGAAGTAAGAACGGCCTGAGCTTCAGGTTTTTCATAAAAATCTTGAAATCTTTGAGATATTATTGCAAGCGATACATTTCTTTTTCTTGCACGTCTTGCCATTCTATTCAAAAAATCTACAGCTTCTGGATATGGAAGCATCATCCAAGCTTCATCAACTAATACTCTCTTTTTAGATGCTTTCTTCCTATCTTCGCTATTCTTTTTTACATATTTTTCCCAAATCCAAGAAAGAAGAATTTGTTGTGCTAAAGGCCTTGCAAATCTTTCTTCAAGTTGAGAAATATCCAAGTTAATAAATGAAACTCCTTCTAAAAGGTCAAAAGTAGACTGCCCGTCAAAATATGCCATCTGTCCATTATATTCTCTTACATATTGTTTCATAACTTTTACTAAATAACTATAGTGAAATCTATAATCCGAATTTGTATTATCTTTTGCTTTTTGTACAATTCTTCTATACCAACTACCTATTGTTGGCATTTCTTTTTTATTTTTATACAAAGCTCCCTTTTCATAATTTCTGCCATTTATTTCAAATAAACTTGCAGGATCAGTATTAATTCCTCTACTTTCGTATTCTTCTGCAACTGATTCCGAAATTATTTGTTTTGTAAGCTCATTAACTTCTGTACTTCTAGTGCTTCCTCTTGCCATAGTTAATATAGCTTGAGTAACATCCTCTACTTTGTTTTCAACATTTAAAATTTGTCTTTCTTTTCCTGTAACTTCGTCTTTTACTTTTTCTATCTCTATATCAAACAAATTTATAATAGTATCAGATGTTGGACTTATTACTACATTGATTCCTCCTAATGCTTCAGCAACGACTTGATATTCCCCTTCAGCATCAAGAGCTAAACTCTCTATTCCCATCAAAACACAGGATCTTGATGTTAATGTTTTCATTGTAACAGATTTTCCTGCACCTGATTTAGCAAATACAACCATATTGTAATTTGCTAGCGAATTACTAAAATTATCAAATAAAATTGGCACACCAGTTTGTTTGTTAAAACCTAATGGCACACCATTTTCATGACCAACTTCTGACATTGTAAATGGAAAAACTGTCGACATTGAAGCTCGATCGAATGTATGTACTTTTTTTATTTTATCATCTAGCAATGGTGTATTACTTTTAAAAGCTTCTTCTTGCACTCCCCATGCAGATTTTATATTTACTAATGACTTAGACATTTCTCTTGTTAACATTTTTGTTAATCTATCTAAGTCTTTCATACTATACGCAAAAACCGTTGATATAATTGATGCACTAAACAATTTATTAAACCCCGATGCAATTTGATCTCTCAATTGTTCAGCTTCTGCTTTTTTTTGTGATAACAAACTTTCTCTGTTTATATTTCCTTTATCCCTTGCAACAATTCTTTCTGTTTCTAATTCATTTATTTGTCTATTTAAATTAGTTTGCGATGTTGATTCATGAATTGGATAAATATATACAGACGTATTAATATCTCCAAATTCATACATATTTCTAAATAAATATGGAAACGTAGCCATTCTAGGTAAATTTGCCACAAAAAAACTTCTTGCATATCTTGTTTCATCGGAAATAATTTCTAAATGATCTATTTTACTAGCATCAATTCCTGAAGGTGCAATTAATTGCTTTATTGTTTTTGGTTTTAAAGCTTCATATCTATCTTCAGCAATTTCATACTCATTATTAATTTCTTGTCCTTCTTGTCCTTCCTTTTTTTGATTCTTTCCTATCATCTTTTATTACCTCCTCTCTTTTAGTATTTGTATTTTCTTCTTCAATCTTTTCAATTGCTCTTTCTGTCATTTCATTTCCTAAATATTGTTCATTACTTTTTATCAAATTCTTAGCCAATTCTTCAATTAGCTCTTCCATACTCTTTTCTTTTCCTTGAATCGCTTTTTCTTTTTCACTTCTTACATAATCTACGGCTTGTTCTGCTTTTTCTAAAGCTCTACGTTCTATTTCTTGATTTATTGCTTTCATCTTTTTATCCAATACATCTTGTGTTTGAACATATAGCTGGTCATATTCAGCAGCAGCAGCTTTTCCTACACCAAATGTTTCTGCTTCATCTCTGTTATATGTACTATATAATAAGTCTACTAATTCATATGAATTTATAACTCTTCCTAAAACACCTGTCGTAGCTAAAGCTCTAATCATTGATTGACATCTAGTATACAATTCTGAAAAAGCAATATCTTTTATTTCTGATTTTCCAAGTAGTTCTTCATTTGCATCTATAGGTGAATAAAAATATGATACAATTATATAATATTTTTTTCTTAATATGTTTTTATTTAAACTCATATTTTCTGTATTTTTAATTATATCTATACCATAATCATACAAATTTTTTTGTCTTACAACCTCAAATCTTTTTTCGTTTAATTCCTTTTCTGAATATTGAGCACTTTTAACCATCTGATTATATTCATTTTCTCTTTGTATAAGTTCTTTTTCAATCTCCCCTATTCTTTCCTTATAATTAACAATACTTCTCTCTAAATTTATTGTTCTCGTTTGAATATATATTTGTATTGGGTCTCTTAAAGTATTTAAAAATTGAATAAATCCGCTTTCAACAGATGTTTTTTCCATGTCAGACATTAAATCATAATTAATACCTTGGCATTCAACAACCATCAAATATTTTTTTTCTTTCTTTTGTACTATCATGTTATCTTCAATATTCTCAAAATCCATAAAATCAAAAACTGACTTTATGTTATAATTTTGTCCAACTGTTGATCTTGTAGAAATTTCTTCTATTTTATTATTATTATTATTATTATTATTATTTCTACTCTTCTCTTTTATTTTTCTAATTATATAAACCATAATCAAGGTGAATAAAACTAAAAATAATAACATAAGTATCATAACTAAAATTTTAATCATTATTTTTATCCTCCCTTGCATAAACATATATTTTCTTTCCTCTTAATTTAAATTGGATACCTCTTTTTATAACTTCGTCTATATTTAATCCCCCTGTTTTTCTTGTTATCTCAAAAGTGTCGATTTCTGGAACCTTAAAAGTACCAATTGAAAAACCAGCTAAAACAAATATAGCCAAAATTACGATACCAACTTGTATCAAATTAATTAATGAAAATAAATATACAAATACAGCTCCAATAGCTGCTCCGATTGCAGAAAAGCCTAATGCTTTCCATGAAAATATCATTAAAATTCTACTTTCACCACTTACATCTCTTGGTATCTTATATGTTCCCATTGTATTACCTCCAATTTTTCTATTTATATTATAGCAAAATTCCTTATTTATTGTAAAGTTTTTAATAAAAAAAGCGAAAATTTAATATTATTGTAATATTACTGTAATATTTTCGTAATTATATATTATTACAAAAAATAAAAAAAGTCGAAAGAATCTAACTCTCTCAACTTTTTCATTTATTATTCTATCCTTATTTACCAGAAAAAAGGGTATCTCCTATACTTCCAATTATTGGAACAATGTTAACTGCTACAAGTAATATTATTGCACCTATAATATATGGGATAATAGATTTTTTAATATCTGCTTTCTCATTTGCACTTGCTGTCATGTATTTTATTCCTAAAAACATTAAAACTCCAACTGCAATAAATGTTCCAATACCTTGAATGTAAGCTAATATTTTGTTTCCAGTAGAACTTACGTTTGGATCTATTGTCTGCCCTTTTGGATTAACGTTAACTGGTAGTTCATATGCAAATACAGGGGCAATGTTTACCATAAGTACTATAAATACAAGAAGTAATACACAAACTATTTTTTTATTAACTTTTACCATATTCTTCCTCCTTTTATTAAAATAATTTCTCTATTTATAAATATATCATAAAATTCTTTTTATTGCAATACCATTTTTAAGTTTTTTTGTCTTTTCAAGTCAAATAAGCTCCTATTACGTATTAAAAATAATAATTTTTATGCTAAATTGATTAAAAAAAATAATATAAAATATTTTTTCTTTATATTACTTTTTGGCGGAGTAGAGAGGGTTCGAACCTCCGCGCCGTGTTACCGACCTAATTGTTTAGCAAACAATCCCCTTCACCACTTGGGTACTACTCCATATAAAATTAAACTATTAACTACGTTACTTAAAATTTACTAATAAAATAACCTTGCTATAAAAAAAATGAGTTACATTAACTTTCACTCATTTTATTATGGCGGAGAGGGTGGGATTCGAACCCACGGTAGGCTATTAACCTACGGCAATTTTCAAGACTGCTGCCATAAACCAACTCGACCACCTCTCCACATCTACTGACAATGTCTATCTTAGCATAAAAGTATGACCTTTGTCAATAGCATTTAAATATTTTTTTAATATTTTTTTCGTATTATTTAATTAAGCCTAAAATCCTTTCTAGTTCACTATTATTAGTGTATTGTATTATTATTTTTCCACTTCTTTTTCCTGCATTTATTTTTACTTTTGTTCCAAAAAATCCTTGAAAAGTATCTTCAATGTCTCTATAAACTGCTCCATATTTATCATCTAATTTAGCCTTATTTCTAAACGCCTTTTCTTCTGCCTGCCTTACAGTTTCGCCTTTTTCAATCATTCTAACTGCCGCTGCATATTGTTTTTCGCTATCAGTTATTGCCATTAAAGCTTTGCAGTGCCCTTCTGTAAGTTTCCCCTCTTTTGCAAATTCTAAAACTCTCGGATCTAAGTTTAAAATTCTAACACTATTTGCAATACTACTTCTACTTTTTCCTAGAACTTTTGCAATCTCTTCTTGTGTTAAATTGTAATCTTCCATTAACGCTTTTATTCCTGAAGCTTTTTCATATGCATTTAAGTCTTCTCTTTGTATATTTTCTATTAAAGCAATTTCTTTATTTTTTCTTTCATCATATTCTCTAATAATGGCTGGTATTTCAACAAGACCTGCTATTTTAGCAGCTCTCCATCTTCTTTCTCCTGCAACAATTGCGTAATATCCTTCTTTTGGAGTAACAACTATTGGTTGAATAACGCCATATCTTTCTATAGAATCTGCCAAATCTTTTAAAGAATCTTCATCAAATCTTTTTCTTGGTTGCTCTCTATTTGGCTCTACTTCGATTATTTTTAAATTTTTTAGTGTGTCATCTTCTTTTAACTTTTCTTCTTCTACTGGCATAGAAAATAATGCATCTAAACCTTTTCCAAGTCCTGTTTTCTTAACCATTTTTCTTCCTCCCATAATTTTTATTTATTTTTATCTTTTTGCTTGTTCATTTATTTTCAGAAACTCTTTTGCGAATTTCTCATAACTTTTTGCACCTTTTGAGTGTGGATCATATATAGTAATCGGCATGCCATAACTTGGTGCTTCACTGACTCTTACATTTCTTGGTATTACAGTCTTATATACTTTATTTTCAAAATATCTTTTTACTTCTTTAACAACCTGATTAGATAAGTTTGTTCTAATATCATACATTGTAAGAAGTGCCCCTTCCACATACAAACTTTTGTTTAGGTGTTTTTTTACAAGTTCTACTGTACTTAAAAGTTGTCCTAGTCCTTCTAATGCATAATATTCACATTGCACTGGTATTAAAACACTGTCTGATGCGGTAAAAGCATTTAATGTTATTAATCCAAGTGATGGAGGACAATCGATTAAAATATAGTCAAATTGATCCTTAATTAAATCTAGTTTTTCTTTCATTCTCTGTTCTCTTGACATCATTGAAACAAGCTGAACTTCAGCTCCTGCTAAATTAATATTTGAAGGACAAATTTTAAGATTTTTTATTGCTGTTTGTTGTATTATGTCTTCCATTTTAGCATCTGTAATTAACAAATCGTATGTAGAAAATTCTGATTCTTTTTCAACACCTAATCCACTTGTTGCATTTCCTTGTGGATCAGTATCTATTAATAACACCTTTTTTCCTCTTTTGGCTAAAATAGTGCTTAAATTAACTGTAGTGGTAGTCTTTCCTACTCCACCTTTTTGATTCGCTACTGCTATTATCTTTCCCAATTTAAATTCCTCCATTTATTGCATTTTATTTTACCTTTCTATAATATACAAATATTAAAAATATGTCAATAAAATTTATAAAATTTTCATGTAAAATTTTATATGTTTTTGTCGTCATATAATTATTAGTTATGAAATTTTTTATAACTTATTATTCTTTTGAAAATGGTACTTGATTTTTATTTTGTCGAATAATGTCGAAAATACATTCCTCAATCACTTGCTCCGTGGAACAATTGGAATAATGTTCCACAAAAAAACCGTAAAAAAGTATTATTTTTACTTTTATTACGGTTAAAAAACTATTTTATAGGTTCTTTAGAAGGTATTCCTGCTTTCCTTGGATATTTTTTATCTGTTTGATTAATTTTTCTAATAACTATAATATTTCTTTTCATATCAGTGCCTGGTAAACAAAATTCATCAATTTTTTCTATTTTTCCTCCTAAAACTTGTATTGCTTTTTTACTTTCATTAATTTCTTCTTGGACATTAGCTCCTTTCATACATATACATTTTCCTCCTACTTTAACAAAAGGAAGTAAATATTCTGAAAGAGTGGTAAGATTTGCAACAGCTCTTGATATTGCAACATCGTATTTTTCTCTGTTTAATTTGTTTCTTCCTAAATCTTCAGCCCTTGAATGAATGGTTTTTACATTATTTAAATTTAACTTTTCTTTAATATCATTTAAAAATAGAATTCTTTTATTTAATGAATCCATCAAAGTTATTGAAACATTTTTGTTCACAATAGCAATTGGAACTCCAGGGAATCCGGCACCTGTCCCAACATCAATAATACTTTTATCTTCTTTTAAATATCTTAAAACCGTCATTGAATCTACAAAATGTTTTAAAATAATTTCATCTTGACTAGTTATTGCTGTTAAATTAATTTTGTTATTCCATTCAATAAGTAAATTCATATAGTCATAATATTTATTTATTTGTTCCTCATTTAACATTACTTCTATCTTTTCTGATAATTGTTTTAAATCTTTAGCAAATTTCTCTTCCATATTTCTATAGTATATATAAGATTACCTCACTTATATATATCTCCTTTCTTAAATATTACCATATAACAATCCACAATTTAGTACTGATTTGTGGATTACCTATTTCTATTAAACATTTTTATTATTTTTAATTTGTAAAAATATTAAAAGAACATTTATATCTGCTGGAGAAACTCCCGATATTCTTGAAGCTTGTCCAATTGAATTAGGCTTTACCTTATTAAGTTTTTGTCTTGCCTCTAAACTTAAACCTTTAATTTCAGAATAATTAATATCTTCGGAAAGAAGTTTGTTTTCCATTTTTTTAAATTTTTCTACTTGTTCTTCTTCCATTTTTATATATCCTTCATACTTTATCTGAATAGCTGCTTCTTCCATTTCTTGTAGAGTCAATACTGGCCTATTTTCATCAATTTCCGCTAAATCTTCATATGTTATTTCTGTCCTTTTTAATAGTTCTGAAAGCTTAGATCCTGTTGAAAGTTTAGTAGTTCCATGTTTTTCCAAGAATTCATTTACTTTTTCTGTTGGTTTAACAATTGTTTTTTTAAGTCTCCTAACTTCATTTTCAATATTTTGTTTTTTTACTAAAAATTTTTTATATCTTTCATCAGAAATTAATCCAATTTCATGTCCAATTTCTGTTAATCTTAAATCTGCATTATCTTGTCTCAAAAGTAACCTATATTCAGCTCTTGAAGTCATCATTCTATATGGTTCATTTGTCCCTTTTGTAACAATATCATCAATTAAAACACCAATATAACCTTGTGTTCTATCTAAAACAATAGGCTTTTTTCCTTTTATCTTTTGAGCAGCATTTATTCCTGCCATAAGCCCTTGGCAAGCTGCCTCTTCATATCCCGATGTTCCATTTGTTTGACCAGCAAAAAATAATCCATCTATTTTTTTATATTCTAAAGATAATTTAAGTTCAGCAGGATCGATACAATCATACTCTATTGCATATGCAGGTCTTGTAAATTCCGCATGTTCTAATCCTGGAATAGTTCTATACATAGCTATTTGAACATCTTCTGGAAGAGATGAACTCATTCCCTGAGCATACATCTCATCCGTATCTAGTCCAATTGGCTCTATAAAAATTTGATGTCTTGGCTTATCACTAAATCTTACTACTTTATCTTCTATTGATGGACAATACCTTGGTCCAGTTCCTTCTATTTTTCCTGCATATAAAGGTGATCTATGTAAGTTTTCTCTAATTATTTTATGTGTTTCTTCATTAGTATAAGTCAAATAACAATCTTGTTGAGCAAAATCTTTTACCTCATCATCTAATGAAAAAGGTACAATATTGTCATCACCTTTTTGAACTTCCATTTTAGAAAAGTCTATACTCTTTCTATTTATTCTAGCAGGAGTTCCTGTTTTAAATCTAACTATTTTAACCCCTAAATCTCTTAAACATTCTGACAACTTATTAGCTGGAAATACCCCATCAGGTCCACTTTCTTGCGAAAATTCACCTATAAATATTTTCCCTTTTAAATAAGTTCCTGTTGCAACTATAACTGCTTTTACCTTATAAATTGCTCCAACTGATGTTTCTATTGAATCCACTTTTCCATCTTTTAATTCTATTTTTGTTATTTCAGCTTGTTTTAATTCCAAATTTTCTTGTTTCTCTAAAGTATGTTTCATCTCCATTTGATATCTTTTTCTATCAGCTTGTGCTCTTAAAGAATGTACAGCCGGTCCTTTTGATGTATTCAACATTTTTATTTGTATCATTGTTTTATCTATATTTTTTGCCATTTCTCCACCTAGACAATCAATTTCCCTTACTAGATGTCCTTTTGAACTACCTCCAATATGTGGATTACATGGCATATTTGCAACAGCATCTAAGCTTATTGAAAATACTAACGTTTTCATTCCAAGTCTTGCAGCAGCCAATCCTGCCTCACATCCTGCATGACCAGCTCCAATTACTGCAACATCATATTCTCCTCCAAAATAACTCATTTTACTCCTCCTAATTTTACTTCATTTTCACTTTTGCAAATTTTACCATTTTCCTGTGGAACAGAAAAAAATGTTTTGTTTACATAATTTTATATTTTGTCTTTTATTTTCATAATTAATACTTATAAAACTTATACCTCTATATTTCTTTTAAAATCGAAAATAAGACTTTTTTATTTTTCAATATAAAGTTAATCATTTTAGTAATATTTTTCTTTTATCTTTCATTCTAGTGATTACTTGCCTAAACAAAATCTTGAAAATATCTCATTAATAATTTCTTCACTTGCTTCTTCACCTGTTATAGATCCCAAATTCACTAAAACATTTTTTAAATAGATTTCGATAAAATCTATTGGCATATTATTTTTCAAGGTATTTTCAGCCTCATTTAAATTCTCAATTGCTTTAACAATCAAATTTTTATGTCTTTGATTTGTAATAATAACCTCATTACTTAACTCAATCTGAGCCAAATTAAACATTTCAGAGATTTTTTCATATAAGGTTTCTATTCCTTCTTGTTTTATTGCAGATATTTTAATAATATTATTAAAATGCTTTAAATACTCACTGTTTTCATCAAATTTTGTTTCTAAATCCATTTTGTTTAATAATAAAATATTTTTCTTTTCTTCTGCTAATTTCAAAATTTCAAAATCTTCTTCTTCTAACTCTCTACTTGTATCCAAAATACAAATAATTAAATCTGCATTTTCTGCCATTTTCTTTGACTTCTCAATTCCTATCTTTTCTACTTCATTGGAAGTTTTTCTTATTCCTGCTGTATCTACAATTTTTAGGGGTATTCCATTTATATTTACAAACTCTTCAATTGTATCTCTTGTTGTTCCTTCATATTCTGTAACAATTGCCCTATCTTCTTTTAAAATATAGTTAAGTAACGAAGATTTACCTACATTCGGTTTACCAATTATTACAGTTTTAATTCCTTCTTTTATTAGTTTTCCGTTATCAAATGATTTCTCTAAATTAATAAGGTTTGTTTTAATTTTTTTTAATTTATTTCTTAAATCTTCAAAAGAAACCTCTGGCGTATCATACTCTGGATAATCTATAGATACTTCAATATTTGTCATTATTTCTAATAGATCGCTTTTTATATCTCTTATTTTATTTGATAAATATCCCTCTAACTGTTTTATTCCCTCTTTTGCTTCTTTATCTGATTTTGCATTTATAATATCAATAACTGACTCTGCTTGCGATAAATCTATTCTTCCATTCAAAAAAGCTCTTTTAGTAAACTCTCCCGGTTCCGCAAGTGTTGCTCCATTTTTTAAACATAAATCTAAAATTTTCTTTACAACTACAGTACCTCCATGTGAATTAATTTCACACATATTTTCTGTTGTATAACTTTTAGGTGCTTTAAAGAATGAAACCAATACTTCATCTATGATTTCATCATTATTTGAAAAGTCAACAATATTACCATATTTAATAGTATATCCCTGAATTTCTTCTATATTTTTTTTATTCTTTGCTACGAATATTCTTTCTAAAACTTTAAATGATTTTTCTCCACTCATCCTTATTATTCCAATTCCACCAACTCCGTGTAGCCGTAGATATTGATGCAATAGTACTCATATTTAAAACCTCCTATTTTTATATATTATCAAAAGAAGTCAAAATTCCTTAATCTTTAGTAAGATTAAACCGGAACTTTGACTTCTGATTTATTTTTGTTTAGTTATTATTTTAATGATATTACAACTCTTCTTTTTGGCTCCTCACCAATACTTTTTGTCGTAACTTTTTCTGAGTCTTGTAATTTTGCATGAATAATTTTTCTTTCATAAGCTTTCATTGGCTCTAATGTAACTGATTTTCCAGTCTTTTCAACGCTTCTCGCAATCTTTAGAGCTAAATTTTCTAATGTTTTTACTCTTTTTTCTTTATAATTTTCAATGTCTAAAATTACTCTAACCTTATTTTCTATATTTTTATTTGAAACTATAGATAAAATATTTTGAAAATCATATAAAGTTTCTCCTCTATAGCCTATTAAAACACTTGATTCTTCACCATTTATAGTAACTTCTAAACCATATTCTTCTTGCTTAACTTGATACTGAATTTGTTTACCAATTTTAGGTAAAATTTCATCTAAAAATCTTTTAACATTTTCTTCAGCTAATTTAAGTTCTTGAGCTGATAGTTCGATTTTTTCCTTTTTTACTGTATTATCATTGTTACTTTTTAGTTCGTTTTCTTTTAATTTTAATTCAACTTTAACAACTCTAGGCGCTAATATACTAAAAAAACTTCTTTTTTCTTCGTTTTCTAGAACTTTAATTTCTACTTTTTCTTTAGAAACTCCCAATTCCTTCAAACCTTTTTCTATCGCTTCGCTTGTTGTTTTTCCTTCTGAAATTATACATTTAGGCATTTTTAGTTGCCTCCTCTTTTTTAATTTTCATCGTCTTTTAAAAATTTATCTGCAATTAGCCTTTCTGCAATCATTAAAATATTGTTCATCAACCAATACAATGCAAGACCCAATGGTGCAATTACTGCAATTGAAATTGACATTATAGGCATCATCCATGCCATCATTTTATTTGATTGTTCCATTGCATCATATTCTTCTCCAACTTTTTCTTCACCTCTATTAGCCTTTTTATTCTTATTTTGAATTGAAGTCGTTAATCTTATTGATATAAAAGATGTTAAAACATATAATGCAGGTATTATGAATACTTTAGGATCTTTTAAATCTCTTGTTGGAACTTTACTTAAATCCATTCCAAGGAAATCCATATTCATATTAATTTCATCAATGTAATCATATACATTAAAATCTTCCTTTTTTTCTTCTTCAGCATGTTCAACTTTTTCGTTGTTTGATGTATTTTCATTAACATTATTTTCTATATTATTATTATTTTCATTGCTTTCTTTACTTACGGATTCGCCACTTTCAAGGTTTCTAACATAGTCTATTATTGCAATTTCTTCATATCCTTTTGTTGCCCCATTTTCTTGAACTATTGCAACCATTTTATTAATTACGTTTGAATCAATTTTTCTCATATATGTAAGTGGTGAACGAACTAAGTAAAATACTGAAAAAAGTAAAATTATTTGCACAATAGAACTAAAACACCCTGAAAAAGGACTCATATTTTCCCTTTTATATAAATTCATTACTTCTTGATTTAATTTTTCAGGCTCATTTTTATATTTAAATTGAATTTGCTTCATTTCTTCTTGTATTTTAGAACTCTTTTTCATTGCTTTTTGTTGTTTTATAGATAAAGGTAATAACAACAATTTTACCAATATAGAAAATAAAATAATTGCTAAACCATAGTTATGAACCAGTTCATATAAAAAGTTTAAAGCATACCCAAATATATTTGCAAAAAATGCTATCATTTATTCCCTCCATATATTCTATTTCAATGGATCATATCCACCTTTTGAAAAAGGATTACATCTTATTATTCTCCATATTCCTAATATACATCCTTTTAGCGCACCATACTTTTGGATTGCCTGTTTTGTATATTCAGAACATGTAGGGTAATATTTACATTTTATATTTCTATGATCTAACCACATAGATATATATTTTTGGTACCATGTGATTACTTTTATTAAAATATTTTTCATTTTTTTACTACTTTATCATGATTTTAGATTTTTTTAACAATTTTTCCATATCCTGTGATATATTTTTAAATGTTATACTTTCTATTTCTACATTTTTTCTTAGTAGAAACACTAAGCTATATCCTGAATCTAGCCTATCTTCGAGAATTTTATAATTTTCTCTTATTAGTCTTTTAATTTTATTTCTTTTTACAGCTTTTCCAAATTTGGTATTAACAGCAATTCCTATGTAATTATAGTTTTTGTAAAATCTATTTCCATTACTTTTCAATACTACTATTTGAATACAGTCACCAGCAAAATAATTTCCCTTTGTTAAAACTTTTCTAAACTCATAATTTTTTTTTAACATTTTTGTTTTTTTCATAAAATTCAGTCCTTTAGCTAATGATTAGTATAATTTCTGCATAGAACAATGTCTACACAGAATTTATATACTTTAAGCTATTTATTGACTTTTTATTAATTATGCACAAAGTTTCTTTCTTCCTTTTGCACGTCTAGCTTTTAATACGTTTCTACCTGATCTTGTAGACATTCTTTTCATGAATCCATGTTCCTTTTTTGCCTGTCTCTTTTTTGGTTGAAAAGTCATTTTCATAATTGAAGCACCTCCATTTTTATTGATTTTTTATATAATTTTTAACTAAAAACTAATATGCGCTTTTATAAAACGCAGGTGTAAACATTATACAATCTTTTTTTTTAATTGTCAATTAATTTTTTTATTTTTTGAGATTTTTTTATGATTCATTTATGATAATGTCTTAATAAATCATTTAGGAAAATGTCTTAATTT
>USGK01000021.1 GCA_900554175.1 uncultured Clostridium sp. | reverse complement strand
GAAAAGACAACTACCTCAACAATATTAAATAAATTAGTTGAAAATGGTGTTTTGGTTAAAATCGGAAACGGGCCAAGTACAAGATATGAAATAAATAAATAATAACTTAAAAATAATTAATATGTATGAATAAAAAATAGTAAGTTGACGATTACTTCTATATAATGAATTAGAACGATAACTTACAATTTGAAAGTGAGATGAAAATTATGAAAAAAAATTTTGTTTTAATACCAACAATTTTATTATTAATGTGGTTTTTTCTTGATATGATTGGTATATCTTTCAACAATACATATTTGGTATCTCGTTCATTTGGTGAAGATGGTGTATTTTTTATTATATATTTAGTATCGTTATTACTATATATATTTAAAGAGAAAATTGGAAAATATGTATTAACTATTTGGTTAAGTATATGGCTATTTATACAATGCTTGTTTCATTATGGATACCAATTAATTGGACAAACAACAGAATCTAAAATAAATTATTTTAGTGGAAGTATAAAAATATTTAATGTAAATGGTTATTTTCCTGATTTATATCATTTTCTTTTGCATATTTTAATATTAATAAGCTTATTTGCTTTGATAATATATATAATCAAAAATAAAAAATATAAAAATAATTAAATACTACAAATTACAATTTATGAGGAAGGAAGATGCAAATAAAAGTATTTGATGTAGTAGAATTAAAGAATAATAATTTAGCAACAATATTAGAAATAAAAGATAATAAATATTTTACTGAATTTGTTGAAAAGATTGGAGAGCAAAATAATGAATAAATATATCAAATTAAATATAATACCAATTATAATAGAAATAATATTTGTAGTGTCTTGTTTTATTATACCAAAGGAATATTTTATCTATACTAACTTTCTTTTTTATATGTTTCTATTAATATATTTTTATATAAAAAAGGAATTTTCATTTAAAGAATGGTTAAATAATATAAAAAGTGGAAAAAAATTTTGGAAACAAGTAATAATTACAGCATTACTTTTTATGGTAGCATTTATAATAACAACGATTTTAGAAAATGTATTTTCTAATTATAATACAGGGACAATTGGATTGAAAAGAGATAGTTGGTTAAAATTGACAATATTTGCAGTATCTACAATATTATTACCTGCTATAGCAGAAGAAACATTTTATAGAAAAAGTATAATTTCTTTTAAAAGAAAAGGAATACTTCTAATTACAACTATATTAGGGATGCTTTTATATGCTTTAGAACACTCGTTAACAATATGGGGAATATTTTTAACTATGATTTGGGCTTTACCATTAAGTGTTTCATATATTAATACTAAAAATATATATGTACCAATGACAGCACATTTTATCGGGAATTTATTAGGAAATGGAATGACTGTTATTATGACAATTATTTCAATGATATAGATAATAACAAATTAGCGGTTTGTTAAAAATAGTAGTTTTTTGTGATAAATATGGAGGTGATAGAGATTAGTTATTGGTGGATTTGGTTTATTATACTTTTATTTTGTATAATAATACCGCGAAGAAATAAATTTTATTTAGGAGTAATAAACAGAAAAAAGAAAGGAGAGAAAAGGAAAATGCCAACAGAATTAATGAAAGATTTTATAGGAAAAGTATGTGCAATTACATTGTTTAATGAGTCTTTTGAAATTACAGGTAAAATAATATCTGTAGAAGGAAATTGGATAAAGATTTCAGAGAAAAATACAAGTAGACTTGTAAATGGTGATATGATTAGAGATATTAAGATAATGCCAGAGAAATATCAAAAATAAATGCAAATTACAAGTCGATTTAATAATTAGTTGGAAAAATAATAATTTATTAAATAGAAAAGATGTGTAATTATATGTTTAAAAAATTATTTAATAAAATAAAAGGTAGTAAAGCATTAACTGTGATTTCAATAGTAATGATAATAACAAGTATTTTTAGTATTTTATTTGGATATTATGTAGTTTCAAATATTGTAAATTTAATAATGTGGATATTAGTATTGATATGTTATATAAAAGGTTGGTAAATTTAGTGAGTAAATGAAAATGCTGAAATAACTGCGTTTGATTGATATGTTAAAATACATTGCTTGTAGCAACGGCTTGCTTTTGATACAATTAAATTATTAGAGGCAAGAAAGGAGAATTTAAATATGTTTCAACAAAATCTAAAAAAAATAAGAATCTCAAAAGGATTTTCTCAAGAACAACTTTCGGTAAGACTAAATGTTGTTAGACAGACAATTTCAAAATGGGAAAAAGGATTATCTGTTCCAGATGCAGAAATGCTTGTACAACTTGCTGAAGTATTGCAAGTATCTGTAAGTGATTTACTTGGGAAAAATATTGAAACAGAGAAACCAAATGCTATTGATAATATATCTATTGAATTATCAAAATTAAATGAGTTGTTAGCAAACGAACAATTTAAAGGGGAACAAATGTGGAAAAAAATAAAGAATATTGTTATCGTAATTATATTTGTTGTATTTATTTGTGCAATATTTGATAAATGGAATAGTATATTTCATGATTTTGGAAAGAATCTATATTATATGTTTCATTAGTAAATAAAAAATAATAATTAAAATTAGCTGGTAGTTAATTGAAGACCATCTGCTTTTTAATATTAAATTGAATTTGCAGTAAGTTTCTAGTCCTAAAAGGTTAATTCTAAAAAATAATAAAAAGTAAGATTCAAGTATTAAAGAATAGTTGAGTTATAATATTCTATCATGAGCAAATATTATTAATTTAATTGTTACTTTTGCAATACTAAACATATCAGTTATAGTTCAAGTAGGTGGTTATATGAATAAAAGAAAAATAGTAGGATTAATAATGCTAATAGTTGGCATTACATATATGGTTTGTTTCTTTGTTTTCGAAAATGTTTTTGAACAAGTTAATGATACATTATGTTTTGTTTTAACTATAATAAGTGTTGTTTGTATTATATGGGGATTAGGCATCTTAATGATTAAAACTCCTGAAGAACATTTTAAAGAACAAGTGATAAAGAAAGAAGAAAATATAAAGTTAAATAAATATTATAAATATAAGCCTATAATAACTTATATTGTAATTGGTATTAATATTTTAACGTTTATTATTATCAATATGTCGCATGGCAATGAAGAAGTATTAAAATACGCAATATCAAAAAATGAATTTGAATTTTATAAATTATTTACTTCAATGTTTGCACATGCAGATGAAACACATTTATTATTTAATATGTTAGCATTATATTTATGTGGTAGTAAATTAGAATCATTAGTAGGAAATATAAAATATTTTATTATATATATGATTTCAGGATTAGGGTCTGCAATTTTAATTGCATTATTATCTAGCAACCCATGTGTTGGTGCTTCTGGAGCAATATTTGGTTTATTTGGTTGTTATTTATTAATTGCATTTAAAAATAGAAATGTAATGAAATTTACATATAGATATGACTTATTACCCACAGTTGTTATTAACTTAATTGTTACATTTGCAATTCCTAATATATCAGTTATTGCTCATGTGGGTGGACTAATAATAGGTATTATAAGTGGTTTAATACTTTGTAGAAAGGTAATTTTAAAATAATGGTGAATGATTATGGATTTATTTTTTGAAACTTTATTTGATTTAATTTTAGAAGGAAGCTTTGAAGCAAGCAAAAGTAAAAAAGTTCCTAAGCCAATTAGATATATATTAATATTTTTGATTTCATTGATTTATATTGTCATAATTGGATTTTTATTCTACTTTGGAATAGTTGGTTTAAGTAAGAATTTACTTGCTGGAATTATATTAATTTTATTTGGATTATTATTCTTAATATTAAGTATAATTAAATTTAAAAAAACTTATACTTATATAAAAAGAAAAATAAATTGATCGTAATATTTTAGTTTTTACGAACTAACAAATTACAAGTTATCACACAAATTATAACAATTCAACTAATCGTTGATAAAGAAAAATACCCCACTCAACGATTAGTTTGTGTACTTTTTTTAGATAATAATTTACACTTAAATTGAAGGAGGTAAAAAATATGAATCAGATTAAAATAGGAAAATTTATAGCTGAATGTAGAAAAAAGAATAATTTAACTCAAATGCAACTTGCAGAGAAATTAAACATTACAGATAGAGCTATTTCAAAATGGGAAAACGGAAAAGGAATGCCTGATTCATCAATAATGCTCGATTTGTGTAATGAACTCAAAATAAGTGTAAATGAATTATTATGTGGGGAGTTGATTGAAATGAATAATTATAATGAAGTAGCAGAAAAAATGTTATTAGAAATGGCGCAAAAGGAAGAAATGCAAAATAAAAAATTAATGATGTATGAAAATGTGATTGGATTTAGTTCGACAATATCTTTCTTAATACTAATTTTTGTTACATCATTTTTAGTGGAGAATAATATTGCTAAAATAGTGTTGTTTATATTAGCATTTGTTCTTTTAATAATAGGTGTTTCATTTGCATTAAAAATAGAAACAGAAACAGGCTATTATGAATGTCAAAAATGTCATCATAAATATGTACCAAAATATAGCCAAGTATATTTTGCAATGCATTCTGGAACTACACGATATATGAAATGTCCAAAATGTAACAAGAAAAGTTGGCAAAGAAAGACTTTAAGTAAAAAATTACAATAAGTAAATCAAATTACTTTAACAACATTAAAATAAGTAAATAATAAAAAAATTACGAGGTATTGAATTTAATCAATATCTCTTTTTTGTTGCACACATAAATAAACAATAGAAGAGAGGTAGAAGTAGATATGGAAAAGTGTAAAAAAAGGAATACAGAACATTGCACAAAATCAAAGTTTTGTGCAAAAAGGAGTGGGAGTAAAAAATAGAATACCTGGTTCAAGTATCCCCTTCAAGTCTTGATACTACTTGTTTACAAGCTCTTAATAGTATCTTATATTTAGTTATTTTTCTTATATTTTATATTCATTTTATCCATTTTCAGTATTTTCAGTATAACGGCTATTTTTTATTTATACTATATTTAGTATTCATTACTATAATTTTTATTCATTATATTTATATTCTTATATTAGAGCTTATATTTTAAACAGCAACTTATATTACTTAAATAAAAAAACGCCTTAAAAACGATTTTAGCGATTCGTCTTAAAATAGCCTTATTTTTTAGACAACAAACTATATGGCTAATTTTTAAAAACGGCTTAAAATCGATTCTCGTGCGTCGTTATTTTAGCGATTTTTGAGCTAAATCCAAGTTGCTGCAATAATTACATGGATTTATATAAATCATTAAAAATTACATATTATTATAATAAATATGTATAAAAATCTTATAATAATTCAATATAAGTTTTATAATATCAAGATATTTGTAATTGTAAATTAAGTATTTAATATTTAGACGATTAGTTTTATTGGTTAATTATAAAAATGTCTTAAAAACGATTTTCGGAGGTTTAGATTTATAAAATTATAATTAATTCTTAAAATATTATAAAAAATTTATCAAATAACAAATGTTCGTTTTTTAGAATTATAAATCGAACATTTAAAATTTAACATTGCACAAATTTAAATTCAAATTTTAAAATTAAATCTTAAATTTATAAATTTTTAATTTTTACTAAAAATTTTAAAATTATTTTTTATTTATCATTTTTATATTTTTAGAATCTATTTTTAAAATTTTCATTTTTGTAATTTATTTTTTAAAAAATTACAATTTATAATTTTAAAAAATCCTCTATTCCCCCCTACTCCACCGTTTTTATCCAACTTGAAATTTTTCTTTATTAGCAGGTATTATATCTATAATGTTATCTCCAAGCATATTTCTTCCTGTTGTTCTTCTATTTTCATATTCTTCAGCTTTTCCGTTTACTTGTTCTGCAAGGCTTGATAATACTTGTTCATAAGTATATTTTAGTTGTGCTAGTTTTTCCCTCTTTTTTTCTTCATCTGATTCTTCAGCATTTAGCATAAATTCAAGATTATAGCTATATAATTCTAAAGATCTTAATATTAAATCAACTTGTCCATCTAATAAATTAAGTTCTACAGAATGTATAGCTGTTTTGTCAAAACTTGGTCTTGTATCCATTATAATATCCTCCTTTTTAATATCCAACTGCATCTGCCATCATAAAGTTTGCCATAGGGTGTTCTAGCATAGCATCCATAACTTGTTTATTATATAAATGAGTATAAATCTCAGTTGTATCAATTTGTACATGTCCTAAAACTTCTTTTATAGTCTTAATATCAGTTCCTGGATTGTCAACACTTTTTTGTACAATTTTTATAAGGACACTTTTTTATATTCAACTGGCGTTAAATAATCAAGTGAACTATGTATTCTAAAATTATTATACCAATTAACATAATCAAATAATTCTATTTCTAATTCTTCGAAACTTTCAAATATTCTATTAAATGCAAATTCTGTTTTTATTATTTTATATGTTGCTTCTGCTACTGCATTATCATATGGACAACCTTTTTTACTTAGTGATCTATCAATATTAAATGTTGTTAAAACTTCATCAATAATCTTATTTTTAAATTCATTTCCTCTATCTGTATGAAATATATTTATATTGTTTAAATTTGTTTTTATCGTTCCAAATGCTTTATATACAAGCTCTGCATTCTTATTTTTTCCTACAGCATATCCTATAATTTCTCTATTAAATAAATCAATTATTAAGCAGATATAATTCCATTTTCCTTGAACCATAATTATTTTTGCTTTCTTTAAAAATTTGTATTATATAATTTTACTATTTGTAATTTAAATTCTTCTGTAAATTCTTTTCTTGGTCTTCTAGACATGTTTAATTCCTCCATTTCATTTCATTTTATTTATTATAATATGTACTTATTTTTTTGTCCAAATTATTATAATCTATCCAAAAAAATAATATTTAATTATAGACTTTTTTTTGGTTATACTATATAATAATTTAAGAGGTGATGAGAAATGATTTTTATAAACAATTTGCAAAAAGTAGATAATTATTTTGAAACTGAAAAGGAATTTATAAATTATAGTATTAAGTCACATGAAAAACAAAAAAATATTATTGTAAAATATATGCAAAATTTTGCAAATTCCACAGCTGATATAGACTTTAAAGCTGTAGAAAGTGTTCTACATTTTTTAGATGATTTGAAAGTTTCTTTAAATTTATGTAATGAAAATATTGTATGTCTAGAAAGGCTTTTGAGTACAGCAAATGAAGTTGTTCTTTCTATAAAAAATAATAGTGAAACACTAGAGAATGAAATTAATAATTTCAATTCAAAATATATAAATTCTCAAAAGAAAATAATAGAGAACACTTTGAAAATAGAGAATTGCTTATACTCTATTTCTGAAAAATCCGAGCTTATATTTGCTAGGGAAGAAAATATAGACGAAAAACCTCCTGAACTCGTTTCATTTCATTTTAGCAACATTAACTATGATGAAAATACTTCAAGCGAAAAAAATATAGTAACTTCTGAAACCAATTCACCAAAGAAAGAATATGTGGAAAAAACTCTTATTGTCTCTGAAACTTCTGGAAATGTAATATTACCTTATGAAATTTCTAAGTTAAACGGGCTATTAGAAAACGGAAAATATTCTACTATTGATGAAATTATTAATCAAGAGTATACTTTACCAATTTCAATGTTTAAAAATCCATTTATAGCTAGGTTTAGAGAAGCCTTTAAACTAATGAGGAATAAAGAAAAAAACTCTATTAAAGAAGCTTTTGACCTTGGTACTGAATTAATGTTTAATTATAATTTGCACCCTGCAATTATCTCTGCTTGCAAAAACTTAGATGAATTAGATATTTACTTAGATTACTTAGAAAACGGGGAAACAAATAAATTTGATTGTTTTAAAGTTGTATTTGAACTGCCTCCAGCAGTTGTAAAACAAAAAAATCCATTTTAAAAGTCTTAAAAATTAAGAGAACTACAAAATAAGCGAAGATTAAAACAAAATCTTCGCCTATTTTTAATCATGTTTAAGTATAAAATTCACAAAGCTTTCTGTTAATTTTTCATCATTGCTATTGTATAATTCGAAAACAATTCTATAAGTTCCATGTTTCATTCCTTCTTTAAAAACTACTATATATGTTTGGTATTTTATAGGTGTATCTATTTCTGTTACTTCTTGTTCATTAGATGTTTCAATTTTTATTTTATTTGCAACAGACGTTTCTTCATATGCAAATTCTGATACTCTTTCTAACTTCTTTATTTTAACTTTTACATTTTTTAAATTCTCTGTATCAGTCATAAGTCTAATATGCCTTATTACTTCTGCATCATCTCCTATTAGTTGTATCTTGTCTTTTGCTATATTTTGATATTCAAGAAGTTCTGCTCTTATTCCATAATCAGATGATTTTTCTTTTTGGACTATTGATACAGAAGTCGTTGCTTCTGCTTGCACATTATGTTTGATTGAATCATTTTCACTTATTAAAATTTTTGCTTTTACGTTATAGTTTCCTGCATCTAAGCTATATTCGTCTAGAATATTTGACATATCTATTGTAATTGAAATATTTTTAGAAATTGCCTTATTTGTCATATTATCTACCAATTTTATTAATGTCATTCCATCTACTATTTCATAGTTTTCGCCATTTGCAGTTACTTTCGCAACACTTGGAATATTTACTTTTTGTCCATTGGAATCTTCAAGCCCTAATCTTAAATATACATCTGTATTTTCTGTTATATTTAAATCTGATACTTCCGAAATATTTACTGTCATAGCTAAGTTAATCTTGTCATTATTCTTATATTCTTGTTTGTATGAATTTAATTCTGCTGTATAATTCCTTGCCTTTATTTGTACTGTATTTACAGCTGTGTCATTTTGCTCTTTTTTTATCCAAGTTCCATTGTCATAAATATCTATCATTGGATAATATGTTCCTTCAGCTATACTTGTTTTGCTATTTGCAAAGTTTATAACAAACCTAAAGTTTTCGGTTAATTTATAACTCTCTACCAAAGTTACTTCATTCACTGTTTTTGTAATATTTTCATCATTTGAAAAATCTGTTATTTCTGCAAAATTATTTCCATCAATATCTTTAAAATCTGCTATATCAATTTCTGTTTTGTCTTCACTTAAGATATATGAATAATATTTTCCACTATTTATCATTAAAATTTCTGTGCCTGATGGTATTGTAACAGGATTTTCTTTATCAATTTTTAGCATGAACTTTCTTGTTATATTTTTATATTTAGTAAGGTCATTATCATCTTGCATTACATCAAATTTTATATTTATGTTTGTAGTAAATATATCTTTTGTGTTAATTACTACATCATTTTCATTTGTTATTTTTTTGTCAAAGCATCTATTTGCTATACTGATCGATGTAGGTACAATTTCTGATGTTATTTCAACATCTTTTTCAATATAAAAACAGGTATAGTTTCCATCTTCATCTTGTAATATATGATATTTATCTTCTTCTCCACTTATTACACCTTGCACTTCTGGAACTTCATTTGAAACTTTTATATATGCATTTTCTATTCCACCTTTTATTAAGTTCTTATCTTCTGTAACTTTTGGATTTAATAGCATTTTTGTTTGGCCAGTTAAGTTTCCTCCTACTGTTAGAGAACATCCACTATCCAAATATATTTCTCCTCCACCGACGAAGTTTCCTGAAATATTATTTTCTTTTGCGGATATTTTTATCCCGCTTCCATCTGGAATCTCTAAGTTTTCTATAGCTGAAATTCCGCTTCCATCTGTATTTGTAAGTAATACATAACTTTTTTCAAATGTAACTGTTGTAGCTCTGTCTATACCATTCATCGTTTTGTATTTAGCAGTAGAATTTCCTGACCAATAATCTTTAAATATAACGTCTACATCTCCTACAACTTTTCCTAAAGTTTTTGAACCATAATTTGCTACATTTGTTTTTATTCCTTGGATTGTTACTATTGCAGTTCCATATGCTGTTGGAAAATCACTTGCATCTTCTTTACCATCTTCAATTTTACCTTTTCCACCACCATAAGCAATTTCTGTTACTATTACTCCCAAATCACTTTCATTTCCTATTATTAAAGTTATATTTCCCCCAGTTGCTTCTTCTCCTTCTTCAGTCTCTTCTCCAATATGCCCTTGGTCTCCTCCTCCAAATACATTTTTATATGTACCTGAAGTAATTGTAGTTGAAGCATTTACTAATACGTCTCCTTCATATCCTCCACCAAATACGTCATTTGCAGTTACTTTACTTATATTTGTACTTGTAGAGCCTATTACATTTCCAGATTTTCCACCTCCATAGATATTTTCTAGTGTACCACCTGTAATATTTAGAGTCGTATTATCTACATCTGCTGCATTTCCTCCACCATATACATTTGTAAGAGTTCCTCCACTAATGTTTAATTTTGTGCTTGTTACAGTTGCTGCGTTTCCACCGCCAAATACTTCTCCTTTAATTGTGCCTCCTGTAATATTTACTTCTGAGCCTTCTTCCGAAATTGTTGGTGCATATTCTCCTCCACCATACACATTTCCATTTACTGTTACACCATCTTCAATGTTTATAACAGTTTTTCCGTTTATTACAGATGCTGTTTCTATCGAATTTGTTTTTGAGGTTATACTACTATCTAATTTATATGTACCTTCCCATGCTAATGCTCTGCTAAAGCTTGATATTCCTGTTGCTTCTGGATGGGCTTCAAAACCTTTTCCTCCGCCATAAACATTTCCTTCTATAATTGTTCCTTCTGAAATTGTAATTGTAGCATCACCATTTCTAAATGCGCATCCATTTGCGCTACTATATCCTTCACCGCCACCATAAATTGAACCTATTGTGGAATTAGATGTTTTTATGTTTACATTTCCATTTAATGAACCATCAACTATTGTAAATGCATTAAATACTCCTCCAGTTTCATCTGGACTCATTCCATACCCAGCGCCATAAATGGTAGAAACCTTTCCACCTAATACATTAATATTTATTGTACTATCTGTACCATCAGACTTTTTAACTATAACACTCGCTGCACCAGCTCCATAAATAGTATTAACTTCTCCGCCACAAACATTTATGTATATATTTCCCGAGAAGAAAGGAATACTTCTACTTCTTCCTCCTCCTCCTCCATATATTCCTCTTGTAATTTTTGCATTTGAATATATATTCAAATATGAAGTGCAATCTTTCGCCAAATAGTTTGTTGCATTGAACCCTTGATTTCCACCATAAAAATCTCTAACAGTTGCACAATCTTTAACACTCATATAACTTGTAACATTTTGAATTGTTCCTTGCGCAGGACCTGCTAAAAGCATATCGCAAATTGCAGTTCCTCCTATTTCATAATATACATATTTGTTTGTATATATACTTGAACTTTGTCTATCTATTATTACTCTGAAAGCATGTCCGCTTAGTATTTTAGCATAAGAAGCCCTACTTGTGCCAAAGTCTTTATATCCATCAACATCTATATTAATAAATCCAGTTACAGAAGCATTTTTAGTTATTTCATTGCTCATCGCAGATGTAACAGTATTTCCTCTAAAGAGTCTTATCCCATACTCAAATATTAGGCAATTCCCTTGTGTATATATTTCATTCACCCCAGCATTTCCATTAGAAGCACACGTTATATCTATATCTCTTATTTTCAGATCTTCATATTGTATAAATTCAGGGTTTGAGCCATTAAGCTTAAGTCTTCCTTCTGTATCCTTCCCAAAATATTTTGAGGTAATTGTAAATCCATTTCCACCTGTATTTGCGGATGATTTTATAGTATATCCTAATTGAGAGTTAGCAGCATAATCTGTTACAATGATATAATTTTCATAGAAATTTGCACCCAATTTATTAACTGCAGTTATTGCATTTGTTACAGTTGTTTTTATTTTATCTGCTGTAATATTACTTACTCCAAAAGTAGTATTTAATTCTTTTGCTTTTGCTTCTGTTGCACTTGATGCTACATATACATTATTTGCTTTAACCCACTGAGCATAAACATCTAAAGTATATATTCTAGTATCCCCTAATGCTCCAGTTCCGCCATTTCTGTTTGCATCGTAAGAGCTTTTATAACTTATTTTAGAATAATTAGTAAAATTGCTTGATGATAATACAAGTTCATCGCCTTGTTGATATATTCCATCTGCCCAGTCATTAAAAATTCTTTTTACTCCTACTTTTGTATTGTTATATGCAGTATCTGGAATATTGTCTGGTCCATGGCTTCCAGTTGCAACTGATTTCCAAAATCCTGTTTCTTCGTCAATATTATTTTCTGGTGATTTTGTTAATGTGTATCCTCTAAAACCTGTATCAATAGCGTTTTCATCTTCGCTTGGGTTTAATATTCCGTCACTCGATACTTGCTTTTCTGCAAATTTATATTCTCCAAAACTTATACAATATTTACCTTTATTGTTTATATATATTGGAGTTGTAATTGAATATGTTACTTCATCTGCTTTTTCACCGTTTTCTGCAGTTCCTTGTACATAATTACTATGATATGTAACTGTTACCATTCCATAGCCATTGTTGTTTCCAAAGACTGTTTCTCCTTCTGCTTTTGAAGTTGGGAATAGTCTAGCTATCCCGACTATGATTATTGTTAATATAAATATTGTAACTATTGCTATTTTTAGTTTTTTATTTTTTATCATACTATTCCCTCCTTATCTTAATTAATTCCAAATCTTTCCATATATTTGCTTAACTATCATGTCCATTTTCTATATTATCTATTGCATCATAATATAGAACTAAACCTTTTTTTAGTAAGTAGCATCTTTATTACTTTATACTTTATTTATAAGTATTATTTCATAATTACTATTATCTTCTAATATATTCTTTGGTATTTTTATAGTATTTTTTTCTCCATTTGTTTTAATTTGAGAATTTTTCACTATATTGTTCGATATATCCACTACATATTTTGTATTGTCATATTCTATCTCTATATCATTTCTTAAAGTATGTGTTCTTAAATTTATCACTGTGTGGTCTTCATTTTCTATATATTTTAATTCATACTCTTTATCCTTTTTTACTATTACTTTTAATGTAGAGTTTAATTCCTTTGTGTATGGCTCTGTTGAAGAAATAGTTAGTTCGATGCTAATTTCACTTTCATCTATGATACTTTCATTTGGTTGTAAACACAATTTATATTTATTGTCACTTAAAACTGATTCCTTAAGTATTAATTCATCTGTTTCTTTTATTTCTGTCTCACTTGAATCTATTATTTTTGCTGTTACTAATTCTTGTCCTTGTGTTATTTCTGCTTTTATCGTATACCTAATATCTTGATATGTCATTTGTAATTTGTCTATATAATTTTTTATACCAAATTCTATTTGCTTTGTATTTGTTCCATCCCAATATAGAGTATATTCTTTTCCCTCGCCAATATCTGCTATTTCACTTTCAAAGTAAAATACAGACGAATCTTGCGAATGTGTATCTTTTCTTTCTAATACATATTTCCCGAAACTTCTCATAATTAAAATAAGGGCGATTATAATCATAAGAATTAATATATATTTAATATTTATTTTTTGTTTCTTTTTTCTTGTTCTCATTATAACCTCCTTACAAAATCTATCAATCAACTTGTACTCCATTTACTACAACTCGTACATAGTCTATGGTGTGACTAAATCTATAATCTGTCTGGCCGTCTTTCCATTTTATAATTAGCATATATGTATCTGTTTTATCTTCATTAAAATTAAAATTTATATCATCTGTTATATTTCCATTGCCTTGTAATAAATTTTCAGTTCCTTTTGTATTATTATCATAAGTATATAGTTCAAATTCCAAAGGTAAATTGCTTAATGACTCAATTTTTACTGTATAGTTCATTGCAACTTCTGTTCTTTTTTCTTCTTCTGTATTTGTAACTGCAAATATAAATTCTTTGTCTTCTGTTGTTGGGTTTATATCTACATCTAAAATCTCATCTGATAGTAAGTCTATTGCAGGAAATGCAACTTTGGCACTAGATTCTTTTGCTGTTGTTGTTTTATATTTTGAAAGTGTAAGAATTGTTACCATGATAGTTGTAACAATAAAACACATTATGAGTCTTTTAGAATTTAATTTATATCTTTTTCTTTGATTTGACATATGCCTTTGCATTTCCTCACCTCGTTTCTTATTAGTATACCTTTCCCATATAAAATTTATTTTACAGTAAAATATCCTTTATCTCCGCTCACACATCCCTAGAATCCTTTCTTCCAAAAAATTCTCCTCATAAATTCAGTAATATTTTCCACTTATTAAAATTAAATTTTTTATTTCGTATGATTTTCTCTTTCGTACTTAAGTCTTTTTAACATTCTTTCATCTTGTTTTCTTTTTCTTTTGTTTGCTTTAGCTAAGTAAATATAAAAGATTATTATAATAATTACTAATAGTATTTTGTTTTGAAGTGCAATCGACAAATTTCCTATATATGGCAGTTTTTTTATTACTTTTCCTTCTATCAGTTTGGCAGTTATTGTTCCACTATCTTCTGCGTTATTGTTGTCTCCTTTTGTTTTGTATTCTAATCCCTTATCTGTTTGTATGATTTCAGATATTCTGTGTGTTATAACTGTTTGTCCTTGTCTAAAGCAAATAATATCGTCAACATCAATTTTGTCTTCACTTACTTTTTTTGCTACTACAATATCCCCTATACTCAAATTAGGCTCCATACTTCCGAGAGATAATTACATAGGTTTTTATTCCAAAAAAGCTTGGAGTCTCCCCCGGCTTCACTACAGCCTGTATAATTAAAAATATATTGTAAATAAGTAATGGCACCAAAACGATATATATCATAATAGAGCTTAAATCTCTTAATTTTTTCTGCCTTCTTTGCCTTTTTCTTATAGCTTCCTCTGTATATAACATTTATCTGTTATGACCTCCATTTTTAGTATTCTATGTTTCCTAACGTTTATATGCCTGTGTGTATATATGTAAAGCAAGTCCATAGTATTGGTCCCCGGATGATGTTCCAACTATAGTATCTTTTTCATCATCACTTTCCCAATACCATTCTAAAACAAATATACTTGTAGAATCTTTTGGAGAAACTATATTTTTCACATCTAATTCTTCTATTCCAACATATGTATCTTTATTTCCTACAATATAAACATTATCCATCTTAAGTTTGTATTTCATGTTTACAAAGTTACTCATTTCATCTAAGAATTGTATATGATATTCTGCATCATCATTTGTGTCATTTTTTACGCTGAATTTAAATGTTCCTGTCGCCATTGGTTCTATAATATTTTGCCAATTTCTTTTGGAATTTGTAAAAATGTTTAACTCTGTTTTTGTTTCTATTTCAATATCTTCTGCTGTTACTGTAATTGGTACTATTTGATTAGTATCCCATATTGATAAATAATTATAACCAATTTTTCCTACTCTATAACATAAGGTATATAACATAACTAATAAAACTATTATTACAAAAATTAATATTCTGATTGTTATTTTGTATTTTGTTTTTCCAATTTGTTGATTTTTTTTATCTATATTTTCTTCTATCTCAAGAAATTCCAATTCTTCCGCTTCTTTTGTTTTTTCTTTCACATCCATTTTATTAGCTATGCCTCCTTTCTTTTGTTTAAATGTATTCACAAAAATAAAATTTTTATTTTACTTTTGTGAGTATATTTAATTTAGCAATAAAAGCCCTATCTATCTATCTTTATAAATAGAGCTTTTATTTATTTAGTTAGTTAACTTGTGTTGCTGTTACTGTAACTTTTACAGCTGCTGTTGCAGTTCCTGCAACTCCTAATGCTGTATCTGCAGCATCTCCAGTTTTATTCTCTGTAGATTTTCCTTCAGATATAGCTCCCGAATTGTATTTCCATCTCCATTGTACCACTGTATCAGTTGCTGTAGTTTGTTCCATAGCTAATGTAGCTAAAGTAACCTTTGCCACTTCTCCAGTAAAAGATGAAGCTGCTATCCATTCTCCATCTCCCACTTTAAATTCAAGTGGTAATGTAGTATTCACATCAAATGCAATTTCAGCTTTTGCTGTAACTTCTGATAAGTTTTGTACAGAGATTGTAAATTCTCCAGCTGTTCCTGGTGCTATTATTGCTTGTGTTGCTGTTCCAGCTTTTACATCAGTTTCATTACTTCCAACTTCTTCTGCATCTGTTGTATCTTTTATTGTTTTAAATAGGTTTATTGTTAGTTCTTGAGCTTCTGAAGTTGCTATGTCTTTATTATTAACTTTGAATGACCATTTAGCAACTCTTGCATTTGAAGTTGCTTCAAATTCAGATGTATATTTTGCATATGTACCAGAAACTAGTATTAATGCTATCATTGTTAATGCTAGAACTATTATTGCAAATTTTGCTACTTTATTTTCTTCTCTTCTCATATTTTTCACCTCCTTCTTTTGTTTCTATATTTAAAATTATAATATCAGTTTTAATCTGAATTATAAACTTTAATAACATATTTTATTTATTCTTTAGTGCTTCGTTTTGTTTTCTTAGTTCCTCGAGTTCTTCTTCCATTCTTCTTTTCTTTCCTACTTCTTCTTTTATATATTTTTTGTTCTTAGCATTTTCTGAAACTTGTACTAAAATTAGTAATAATATAGGAATTGATAAGCATACAAGCATTCCTGTTGGAGTTTGTATAAACATTGCTAAATTTCCCAAATTACTAACTTTAAATTGATATAATCCTTCTACATTTTCTGGTAATACATAGTCTTTATCCTGAGTGTTGTTATTATCACCTTTAGTTATATATTTTGTGGTTCCATTTTCGTTTACAATTTCTACTATTCTATGTGTTACAACAATATCATCATTTTTAAATGCTATGACATCATTTACTTTTAAATTTTCTTTATCTACTTCTTTTACAACTACAATATCTCCGGAGTAGATTTCACTTTCCATTGAACCCGATAATACAATAAAGGGCTTCCACCCAAAAAAAGATGGTATTTCATTTGGATGTACCCATGAATTAATTAGTATTACTGCATTTACGAATAATACTGGTAATAAAATTATTATACAAATTATACTTAATATTTTTTTCATACTTAATCACCTTTGCTATATCTTTTATCTATTTTTATTATAAAATTTTATATTACATTTTTCAATAAAATTCGAAAAATGTAATATAAATGTAAAATAGTTGTAATATTATCGTTACATCGAGTAGAGTAGAAAATTTTATTAAATAAAATTTTCATCCCCTCTCACACCACCACATCGTGCTGTTTGGCAATGAGCGGTTCAATTTATAAGTTTTAATTCAAGCTAAATAATAGTCTATTTTAGGGAAATAAGAAAATAGAATTTATAAATGTCCACCTGTTTGGGTGTAAAGGGGGTAGACAAAAAATAGCCCAGTATAAAAGTTTTGTTCAATAAGAGATAGGAGTAAAATATAAAGACCTCCATTCTGGTGTCCCCTTACAATTTCAGTTATCCCTTTAATATAGCCTCTTTTAAGTCATATAAGTTATCTATTTTTAAATATCTTATTTTAGATCTTGGTAATTCATTATATTATACAAATCATATCATTTTATATAATATGTTTTTTTCTATAATTATTTCTTAGTTTATTCCATTTTAATATATCTTTATATTAGATTATATATTTTAGATATATAGCCCATAATTGCTGCCATTTGCCATTCTCCATTAGGAAGCAAATTTTGCATATATTCTCCTCGCTTTTGGACAATTCTTATTCCTTCTTCAAACATAAGTGCTTTACTATTGATTAGTGCTGTATATTCACCTAAACTCAATCCTGCTGACATATTAGCTGTTATATTATTATCTTTTAAAATTTCTAATATTGCTAAACTCTCTGTAAGTATCGCAAGTTGTGTATATTTTGTTTCATTTAATATATCTTCTGGTCCTTCAAATGATATTTTTGCAATGTCTATTCCTGTTATATTTTTAACTTTATTATATATTTTTCTTGCCTCTTCATATTCTTCATATATATCTTTTCCCATTCCAATACTTTGAGATCCTTGACCAGGAAATAAAAATCCAATATTCATTTTTTAACAACTCCTCTCATTTCTATTTCTTTTTCAAATTGATTACAAAACTCTACTATAAACTTTTTTGTATCCACATCTATTCCAAATTCTTTTTTTATGGATGTTGCTATATTTTTTATATCATCTGTAAATTTTTCCTTTTTAGTATTAATTCCAATTCCAACTACTAAGTATTTAACTTTTTCATTAACAAGCTTAGTTTGAGTTAAAATTCCACCTATTTTTTTATTTTTAAATGTAATATCATTTGGCTCTTTAATATTTAAATTAATTCCATATTTATTCTTAAAAATATCAACAATTATATTTGCAATTTTTATTGTAAGTCCATCTAATCTTTGAATATTACAATTTGTTTTTATAAAAAATGAAAATGCTATATTATTTGCTTCATCTGTATGCCAGACTCTTCCATGTGTTCCTATTCCTTTATCCTGAATATCTGCAAATACTAAAGTACCATCTGGAGTATTTTTGTTTTCTATTAATCTCCAAATTTCATTTTGTGTTGAATCTATTTTATTATAAAAAATACTATTTCTTCCTAAAAATTTAGTCCTTAAGTTTTCTAATTGCATCTAAATTTTCCTGCCTTTTTATTTTATTTGTTGTTGTTCTAATTAACGGTTCTTCTGTTAGTATCATTCCTCTTATTGCTTTATATGATGGCATATTTTGGTTGACTTCTTTAATTTTCTTTGACAAGACTTTATATATTTCTTCATCTTTTTCAACTTTATAAACATCTTTTATAACATCTCTATCAAATACTATCTTTACATTTATTTTTATATTGTTTTCATCATTTGATTGTATTTTTCCAAAGATAAACGACTCTTTTATTCCTTCTATTTTATTAACTAAATTTTCCATTTCTTCTGGGAATATGTTTTTGCCATTTTTTAATACTATTACACTTTTCTTTCTACCACATATAAATATATATCCTTCTTCATCTATTTTAGCTAAATCTCCTGTATAGAACCATCCATCTTGTAATGATTTTTTATTTACTTTTTCATTTTCATAATATCCTAGCATTACACTTGAACCTCTAACTACTAATTCTCCAATTCCATCATCATTTACATCTACAAGTTTTGCTTCTACACTTGGAACTGTTTTTCCAATTGATCCTAACTTATAATTTTTATTTGTCCCAACTGCCACAACAGGCGAAGTTTCAGTCAATCCATATCCTTGTACTAAGTTTAGTCCTAATAATCTATATTTTTCTTCTATTGTCTTATCTAAAGCTGCAGCTCCACTTATCAATAGTTTTATTTTTCCACCTAGCATATCATGTATTTCTTTAAATACTTCTTTCTTTTTTTGCATAGAGAAATTTTTATATTTTTCTTCATTTTCTAATATTTCCTCAAGTTTTCCTTGTTTTTCTATTTTTTTTCTAATCATCATAAATATTCTTTCATATATACCTGGTACACATGCCATGACTGTTACATGATATTCATTTAGGTTTTCTACTATATGTCTTAAACCATCGCAAAATACAGTTTCTGCTCCTTTATATAGTGAAAATAAAAATCCTACTGTACATTCAAACACATGGTGTATTGGTAAAATAGAAAGAAAGACATCATCTTGCGTTACATCTAACACACTTCCAATATCCATTAAATTTGTGCAAATATTTTCGTGTGAAAGCGCTACTACTTTAGACTTAGATGTAGTTCCTGATGTAAATAGCATCATTTCCATTTCTTTTGGATTGATTTTTGCATTTAAAAACTCATTATTTCCTTCTTCTATTAGTTTCTTACCTTCTCGTATTAATTCTTTTTGTGAGTATATACCTTCACAATTCTCATCATTATCCATAGAAATTAAATGTTTTAATTTGTTTTTCTCACTAAACTTAATATTTTGAATTATATCTGAATATTTTTTTGTATAAAATATCGCTTCTACATCAGATCTTTCTATCAATAGTTCTAGCTCATTTGCTGGTAGTGATTTATCTAACGGAACAACAATTCCTGTTCCACATACAATTGATAAATATGCTATTTCCCATTCATATCTATTTTCTCCAATAACTGCAATTCTTTTTCCCTTTAGTCCTAAATTTATTAATGCTGTTCCTAAATTATTTATCATGTCTCGTACTTCTTTATGGGTATAAATTTGATATTTTCCTTCTTCTACTTTAATTCTGTATGCTGGTTTATCTGCATATAATCTTCCTGTTTTATTTAACATATCTTTTAAATCATTAATTTTTAAATAATCATATATTCTCTTACTCATATTTTCTCCTATTACTTTTAATTTTGTATCATATTTATATCACAATAATAAATTAATGTCTTTAAACTGGTAAGTCAGTACAATCTGTTTTCAGTGCTTTGAGAAATATATATTTTTTTAAATCACTTATTAACTGAACACTTAGTCTAAATACAAAAAAATAGCTAACTACTTATTTGTAATTAACTATTGCACTTTTTACATCACTAAAATAATATTTTTCATTTTTTACTTAATGTTCTTGTAACATTATCAATAAAGCCATTATATACCTGTATTACATCTACTTTTCTATTCTTTTTTATTCTATAAATAAGACTTGAACATGTAACTCCAAAAATCCCGGATGCTATTGCTTCTACATCACCATCATAAAATTCCCCATTTGCAATTCCTTCATTTACTATTTTTTCAATGATTTTGATATATTGAAAAACTGCCTTTTTACACTTTTTATTTTTTTCTTCTTCACCCCATAATTGTGAAAAAACAACATTAAGGAAATATTCGTATTTTACAATTACTTTTATTTGTATTAGTATGACTGCTTTTATTTTTTCTAACGCAGTAGTACAGTTTTTGGTTTTTATTTCTATATTGTTTTTTAATAATTCAAATCCTTCTTTTAATAACATATCAAATATATCTTCTTTTTTAGAGAAATGATAGTATAGCGAGCCTTTTGCCACTCCTGCTATTACTGTTATCTCTTCAACACTTGTATTATCATATCCCTTTTCTGAAAACATTTTGATTGCTGTATTAAAAATTCTTCTTTTTGTTTTATTCATTATAATTACTCCTCTTTCATAACAATTTTTATAAAATCAAATATCTTACTATAATATATATCTAGTTCTTTATATCTTGATTCAGTATGTCCTGCACCATGTATTATAAGTTTATCTTTTTTGCAATTAGCTGATTCATATAATTGTTCACACATATACTCAGGAACAAAATCATCATTATCTCCATGAATAAACAATATTGGAACAGAGGCTTTTTTTACTTGTTCTAATGCAGAGGCTTCTTTTATATCATATTTTGCTCTATAATTTGCTACTACTTCAAACATATTTAATACAGGAAAAGCTGGTAAATTAAATCTTGCTTTTGCTTCAGATGCAAATATATTCCATACAGATGTATAACCACTATCTTCTATTATCGCTTTAATATTATTTGGAAGTGTATCACCAGATGCCATTAATACTGTTGCAGCCCCCATTGATGAACCATGTAATATAATATTAGAATTTCTGTTTTGCTCTATAATTAAATCTATCCAGCACTTTAAATCTTCTTTATCTAGCCATCCCATTCCAATATATTCTCCTTCACTTTCGCCAGTCGCTCTCATATATGGAATTAATACATTATAGCCTTTTTCTGAAAAGTGCATTCCTACTGATATTACTGATTCTGGATTCGAGCGATAACCATGTAAAATAATTACCCAATCATCAATTTGTTTGTCTTTTATATATTCTGTTCCTCTTAAAGTAATTCCATCTTTTGCAGTAACCTCAACTTTTTCATTTTTTATAGTATTGGTCCATTGACTTGCAAGTTGTATTTCTTTTTCTCGATTTTCTTCTATAGTTTTTTCTGTTTCATTATTTATACTAGCAACTTCTATTGAGCCTTTATTTTTTACTTCTCTATTCCCACCATTTCCTGTTCTTAAGATTGCATAATTAACAAAATAGTTTCCTATTCCTATGGTTACTACTATGCTAATTATAACTATAATTAATATTGCAATTAATATCTTCCTTAAAATATTTGGCTTATTATTTTTTTCTTCCATGTATATCTCCTTTTATACTTTTTTGTATATTGTATCATAAAAGATTACTATATTACATGTATTTGACTTATCGTTCAGGATAAAGACATGAAAAAAATAACAAATATTCTAAAACAATATAAAAATCAACAAAAAACAGTTCCCAATATACAAAAATTACGATATAATATCTTTGAAATGGAGCAAAAGAAAAAATGGAAATTAGAGAAATTGAAATATTAAAATTAAAAGACTTAAAGGAAAAATCAAAAATGTTAAAAGATGAAAGACAAAAAGGAAAAGTAACATATAAGATCTGGGATATAGTTGTGGTTGTAATATTAGCGGTTTTAGCAGACTGTAATGAATGGGAAGAAATTGCAGATTATGCAAGAGAAGTAAAAGAATTTTTAAAAAAATTTTTAAAATTAACAGGAGGAATACCATCTGCAAAAACATATGAAAGAGTCATAAGTTTGATAGATTGTCAAGAACTAAACCAAATATTTGTGGATTTTGTAAAAAATATTCAATTTATGGATAATAAATTCTTTAAAGATGTATTGTCATTTGACGGAAAAGTAGACAAAGGAAGTGCGAGAAAAAAAGGTTATATAGTAGAAGAAACAAAGCCACTAAATGTTTTGAATGTATATTCGGATAAGTTACAAATGCGCATAGACCAGGAAATGATAGAAAAAAAACAAATGAAATAACAGCAATACCAGAAATTATAAAAAGATTAAATTTAGAAAATGTTATATGCACATGGGATGCATTAAATACCCAAAAAGCAAATATAAAAGCAGTAATAGAAAAAGGTGGAGATTATTGTGTAGCATTAAAGGGAAATCAAGGAAATTTTTATAAAGATGTTCAAGACTATTTTGATGAAGATAGATTATTAATAATAGAGTCAGGATATGAAGGAGGATATCAACTAACAATGGAGAAAAACCATGAAGCAGTAATAACATATGAATATTATCAAACAGAAAAAGTTAATTGGTATGAAGAAATAGAAGAATGGAAAGGATTAAAGAGCATAAGACTAGTAAAGAAGACAATTGAAAAGTCTGATGGAGGAAAGGTTGAAGAAAAACGCTATTATATATTTTCATGTCTTTATCCTGAAAAAATCTACAAAGCCATTGACTTTTTTATTAAATTTTTCTTATTTGTTCTTTAATTTTGCCACGAAAAATTTAACTCATATAAATGTTAATTTTCCTTTGCATTTTTGTTACGAATTTATTACAAATCAGCAACATATTATACTTTTAACAATTCTTTTATTAATATCTTTTTTTTAAAAATAAGTTTTTCAGGTAATAAATAATCTTTAGAATTATTTATATAATTATACTTGTCCTAATATGTATTTTAAAGTTTCTTCTATCGAAGCTGCCATTCCATTAGTAAATTTAAAATATTTTTTTCGACTAGTGTTTGATAATTCTTCATTTTTATTACACACCTGAAAATTAGTATATTTTAGAATTGTTTTTAGAAATCTGTATGCTAAAACGCATTGATTATATCTATCATTTTCTTCCTCTAGAATTATAGTAATTTTCTCATTATAAAATTTACTGATTTTCGCATCTTTAATTCCAAAAGATTTTTTATTTTTATATTTATTACCGAATATCAATTTTTCAATACCATTACAAAATGCGTACATATCAAATGCAATTCCATTTAATGCTAAATATTCAGCAGCATTATTTTTATTAAAAAACTCCAAATAACAAAATCTTCCATAATCTTTATAATTACATACTTCGTAAAGCCATGTTTCTATAATATACAAGAAAATTTCTTCATATAATTTCTCCTTACTGTCAAAAAACCATTTATTATCTATGGCTTCTAAATTTACATATAATTCTTCCCATGAAAACAATTCTAAAGTGTATGCAAAATATTGTAGAATAAATTCCTTATAATCTATATGCCCATTATAATATATATTATCAATTATATTCTTTTCATATTCAGTAATTTTTAATAAATCGATTCCTATTAATTTATTATTTAGATATGATTCACAAATTAAAAAATCATCTTCAATATTAAATTTAGTAAATATGCATTTTATTTCAAAAAACATATCTAATAGAGTTTCCAAATTAGTATTACTTACTCTACAAAATCCCTCAAATTTATTATCTTTTAAATTTAATTCTAATGTATCACTAATATCATCATTAAATTCAATTGAAATTATTCCATTTGTTACTTCACATGACCAGTTTTTTAATTTATTTTTTCTTATAAAATTTTGAATTTTTTTTGAGATATCATCAATAGTATATCTATTTTTAATTCTACCATTATAAAAAATATCTAGGTAATTACCATTATTTTGCATAGCTTTTAACCTCTTTTCATAAATTTTTATTGTCCTTGTTTGATTTTTATTATTTCAACTATTATATTTTTCTATATCTTTCTTAATATCTTTTATAGCCATTTTGCTATTTGATACTACTCTACTTATATCTTTGCTAAACCATTGAGGAAATTTTATTTTATTAGCTTGTTTTTCATTTTCAAACTCAATTTCCACAAAAGCAATAACCTCATATATCCCATGAAATATATCTAATTCAATTTTGAGATTTTCTAAATATGAATAAGATATCTATCTTTTATTAATGTATTATTATATATTATCACTAATTAAAAATTTTCTCTCAAATTCCATATTCTCATTCCTTTATGAATGCACTTGTCATAAATCTGAAACTAGCTTTTGCATTTGTTAGCCAATTTATTTTTACATCATTTTTCTTATTTGTAATCATTCTTTCTACTAAAAATTTTGCAATAACATCTGGATAATCTCCTAGAATATTATAAACTTTTTTAGTGTTAATGTCAATATAAAAATGTACAAATTTTTGAAAATAAGAATGTACAAAA
>USGK01000020.1 GCA_900554175.1 uncultured Clostridium sp. | reverse complement strand
TGCACGTACGGTTCTGAATAGGGGCTAGTGTCGAGAGGCATTTGTCTACTAAACTATTGATTGGCCACGATAAGTAGCATAAATGTAAAGTAGAGTTGCTGTTAAAGTTTAAGTGATTTTAGTAACATTAAATTTGAAAGGAGGTGTAATATGACATTAGGTCAAAAAATAAAAAAAATTAGAAATAAGTTTGGATTATCACAAGAACAACTTGCTGAAATTATAAATGTTTCAAGACAAGCAATAACAAAGTGGGAAAATGATGGTGGTTTACCTGATGTAAGTAATTTACAGGAACTGTCAAAAGTATTTGGTATAACTGTAGATTATTTATTAAATGATAATAATGGATTACCTGCATTATCTATGAGAAAAGAATTAGATAAGGATAAATATAAAGACAAAATAACTATGTATAATGAAGTATTAAAAGAATATTATCCAGAACCATATGAGATATATGTATTATCTAGAACAAAAAAATTAAATTTTATAGAATTAATAATTGATACATTTATTGCACCAGAAATTGGACCTGTATCAACAGCAGATGAATTAGGTGATTTATCGCCATACTATTTGATAGAAAAAGATGATTTAAAATTATTAGTAAATATTAAAAACTATACTTTAGAAGTTATAGAACTACCACCAAATACAAATGATAAGAAATTTATATATAGAAAAAATATATTCAGAAATTGTGGTAAATTGAAATTAACTAAATAACAATAACCATCTGAATAATAGGAGTATGATTTATGGAACCATTTTTAGCAGATTTTATAAATAATAAAAAAATACCAAGAATAATAAGAAATATTATTGTATGCTTGTTATGCGGTTTTATAATTTTTTTAGGAGTTTCAATTGTTATTAAAAGTGAGTTATTATTTGGAAAAATATTTGGGATTATTCTATCAATAGTTTTTTTAATTATAGGAATTTATTTAATTGCTAAGATAAATAATTCAAAATAATAAACAATAATTTGAGAGTGAGGTTGATAGTATGAAAGATGGAAAAATACCTAATCCAAATACAATAAATCCTATTGCAGGATATGATAAAGAAATATATATAAAGCCAACAATAAAGAATAAGAATATTATTGTAGGAGATTTTTCATATATTGCAGATTCTGATTTCGAAAGTCATGTAACACATCATTACGAATGGAATAATGATAAGTTAAATATAGGAAAGTTTTGTCAGATAGCTTCAGGTGTTGAATTTGTTATGAATGGAGCAAATCATCAAATGAATGCAGTTTCGACATTTCCGTTTTATACTTTAGAAGGATGGAAACAAACACCACCAACACGAAATGACTTACCAATAAAGGGAGATACTATCATTGCCAATGATGTATGGATAGGACAAAATGCAACTATTCTTCCAGGAGTTCATATTGGAGATGGTGCAATAATTGGTGCTAATAGTGTTGTTGGAAGTAATGTTGAACCATATACAATAGTTGTAGGAAATCCTGCAAAAGCGTTAAGAAAAAGATTTGATGAAGAACTAATTGATATTATGGAAAAATTAAAGTGGTGGGATAAAAGTATAGAAGAAATAAATAAATTAATTCCTTTACTAACAAACAGCAATTTAGAGTATGTAAAAGAAGAATTAAAGAAATTGTTATAGTTACAAATTACAATATATGGAGATGATTATAAATGAATAAAGAAATACTAATATCTAATATAGATAAAGTTCATACTACAGAAATGGGAATTGATAGAATTAAGAAAAATCTAAAATTAGATACTAATGATGTAGTCCAATATTGTAAAAATAAAGTTTTAGATAAAAATTGTAATATATATAAACAAGGTAAGAATTGGTATTGTGAAATTGATAATATAAAGATAACTATTAACTCATATAGTTATACAATTATTACAGCACATACTATTTGCTAAATTACAATTATATGAGGTGTTGAAGATGAGTAAATATGAACCATTATGGAAATATATAAAAGATAATAAGAAAGAAAATTATAAATTAACTTATGAAGAAATCAAAAATATTTTATGATTTGAAATTGACCATTGATTTTTGACTTATAAAAAAGAGTTAAAAGAATATGGGTATGAAGTTAGTAAAATATTAATGAAAGATAAGACAGTAACTTTCAATAAAATGTAACTAAAAATTATAATTTAATAATTTAAAAAATTTCATTAAAAATTATTGACTCTCCCCTTAGAGTAGGTTGTATAAATAATTTGAGGAGGCAAGATATGTATAAAATAGGAGATTTTTCTAAAATGTCTAAAACCACCATAAAGACATTAAGATACTATGAAAAAGAAGGATTATTAAAACCTGCTTTTATAGACCAAGATACGAGTTATAGGTATTATGAAAGTAGTCAGTTAGTTGATATTTCAAAGATAATATCCTTAAGGCAAATAGGTTTATCAATTAAAGATATTAAAAAAGTTTTAGATGGACAAGATATGTCGTTAATCCTTAATAAAAGAAAAAATGAAATTGAGAAAAATATTGCTAATTTTAATATTGAGCTTTCTAAAATAAATTATTTATTGGAGGAAAACAATATGAAAAATGAGATTTTTATCAAAGACATTCCAAGTTACATTATTTATTATCGTGATGGAATGATAAAGGATTTTAGTAAAATTACAGAATTTGTTTTACAAGCAGGAACAGAATGTGCAAAAGCAAATCCAAACTTAAAGTGCATAAACCCAGATTATTGTTATATCAGTTATTTAGATGGAGAATACAAAGAAAAAGATATTAAGATTAGATATGCACAAGCAGTAGAAAAATTAGGAAATGAAACTGATAGTGTTAAATTTATGAAATCAAATCCTATTACAGCAGTATGTATTTATCATAAAGGAGCTTACAATAATTTAAGAGATTCTTATAATATTATTTTAAAGTACATTGAAGATAATGGATATGAGATAATAGATAATGCGAGAGAATGTTATATTGATGGATGTTGGAATAAAGAAAATGAAGAAGATTATTTAACAGAGATTCAATTTCCAGTTAAGAAAAGATAAATATAAATTACAATTTAAAAGAAAAAATATAAAAATATTAAAAAGAGAGAAAATACCTAGATTTATAGTATTTACTCTCTTTTTTACTATAATTACTATACCACAAAATTACAAAAAATTCAAGACTTGTAATTTATACTAAAATGATATATTAAATATATAGTTGCAACTATATATTTATATAAAAAAAGGTGTGAATTTAAAATGGAAGAAAAAAATATGACAGCTCTTGTTTGTTGTTTTGCAAGAGCATATCATAATAAAAATAGTAATATAAAAATTTATGAAGATAATTTAGCTGAAAAAATTTTATCAAAAGAGGAATATGATAATATTTCAATCAATATGAGTAATGGGATTAAATTTTTTAATCCTAAATTTACAGGAAATAATAATGAAGCACTTGATTGGATTGTAAACAATAATTTAGCACCATCTATTTTAGCAAGAAGTGCTTTTACGGCTAAGTCAATACAACGAGATAAAAGATTAGGATTGAAACAATATTTAATATTTGCATCAGGTTATGACACTTATGGATATAGTGACAAAGAATTGCAATGTTATGAATTAGATAAAGCAAACATTATTAAAGATAAAATTAAAAGAGTTAAAAATGCCAATATTGATTATTCAAATGTTAAATATATAGAAACGGATTTTTCATTAGACGATTGGCAAAATTATTTAATAAATAGTGATATAAAATGGAATAAAAAAGTATTTTGTAGTATGCTTGGTATTAGTTATTATTTAACAAAAGATCAATTCTATAATATGGTTAATAAAATTTCAAAACTTATATGTAAAGGAAGTACAATCATATTTGATTATCCTATAATAGAAGATTCAGAGAAAGAAGAAATCACAAGAAAATTGGCTAAAGGTGCTAACGAAGAAATGAAATCAAAATATAGCTATGAAGAATTAGAGTCAAAATTTCAAGAGTATGATTTGTTAATTTATGACCATCTTGATGATAAAGATATAAATGAGCAATATTTTAAAGAATATAATTTGAAATCGAAAAATAAAATAATAGCACCAAAAGGAGTTAATTATTGTTTGATAGTTAAGCGATAAATTACAATTTATTACTTTTCTCCTAAATCTTCCGAAAACCTTAACAAATAGCCATCAGGATCTTGTATCAAAAATTCCCTGTTTCCTAACAATTTATCATCTTGTCTATACCAATTTTCTTCAATATCAAAAGTTATTTTATAATTATTTTCTTTAAAAGCATTATAAATAGTATCAATATTTTCAATTTCTAATTGAAAATTAATGCCATTACCAAATGGATAAGTTAATTTGCCAATGTCCCATTTATCGGAAGCGGTTAACTCTTGAAGCATAAATTGGATTTCACCAAGAGAAATAAATGCAAATTTATTTTCAGGTCTTTCATATTCTAAATTAAAACCAGCAGTTTTATAAAAATTCAAACTATTTTCTAGATTAGATACAGATAATTCCGGTATTAATTTATTCCAATACATAAAAAATCTCCTTTTATAAATAAAATTAAATAAATCTATGATATTATAACATAGATTTATAAGAAAAAATATAAAATTTTAAAAAAAGTAAAATAAAAAATTAGTAATATTGACTAAAATAATATTTAAAGAATAGAATATTATAAAAAATATGAAAGGAATAATAAAAAATGATTAAAATAGTATTTGATAAAAATAAAAATAGATCAATAGCATATGATAACGATAAGAAAATAGGAGAATGTAGTTTTATAGAATCAGAAAAGAGTTGGAATATAACACATACAGAAGTTGATAGCTCATATCAAGGACAAGGCATTGCACGAAAATTAGTAGAATGCATAATTGAAAATGCTAAAAAATACAATAAAAATTTGAAATCTACATGTTCATACGCAAAAAAGATTTTGGAAAAATAGAAAAAATTAACAAACATTCAATAATACGAATATAATTATATAAAGAGCGAAACTAAAAAAGCTCTTGGAAGGAATGATAATTATGAATCGAAATAATTATGGATGTTTTATAACTTTAATAATTGCCATAATTTTTGGAATAATTGTAGGATATAATGCGTATATAACATTAATACCTGGAATTGTAGCAGCATTATGGATAGGATTTGGGATAGGCATTGGAGCAATAATATTTTTGACTATAATATCATTAGTTGCGTATGGTAAAAAAGAAAAATGTGTATATAAAATAGGAAAATGTATTGCAGTGCCAGCAGTGGGAACTGTTATAACAACAATTATAGGATTAGCAATAACGATTACAGCTGAATCAATAGGTATAGCAATATTATTAGGATTAGCAACTTTATTCTTAACAATAACTATATTTAATATATTAAGATTAGTAATATGTCTTATCAATGAAAATGGGAAATGTAGAGAATAGATTAAACCAAAACGTTAGAAATTTTTTCTAACGTTTTTATGATAAAAAAATTAATTTAGAATTTGTTTTAGAGAATATATTAATCCACTATCAAAAATTGTTGACAAACAATTTAAAACATGATACTATATTGTCGTAAAAAAAGAGAAAGGAAGTATAGAAAAATGATTATAAGATTAGTAACAAACAATAATAATAAAATAATTTCATATCAGCAGCTAAACAGAAAAAATGTTTTAGCGGCTTAAATTGCGCTAAGTAAAAATCATAATCTATACAAAGAGTAAGTAGGTTTTTATTTATCTACTTACTTTTTTTGTTCCAAAAAAGGAGGGGAAAATTTGAAAAAAGAATTATTTGAACTATTAAAAAAACACAAGGTAAAACTTATAGTAGAGGGAATAGCAATAATACTATTTGTATATTTCATGACATGTCCAGCTAAATATTTGGGGAAAATAATAGATTTGCTTTATAATATGGAGGAAAATAAAAAGTTGATATTACAAAATGTCGCTATAATGATATGTTCAGCACTAGGAATAGCAATTTCAAAATTTGTATTTAAAAATATAGATTTTAGAATATCAATGGATATAAGAAAAACATTAACAGATCATTTATTTAAAAAATTTATGAAAATGAGACTGGAAGACATTAAATTAATAAAAAATGGAGAAATAATGTCATATTTTGTAAGAGATACAAAGAAAGTAGCTAGTTTTTTATTAAGATTTTATTCGATAAGTATAAGAATTACAGGATATGTTGTAATGGTAATTATTTTAATTGCCCAATTAAGTAATATCAAACTTGCCTTATGTGCTATTATTCCAGTTTTTATAACAATGATAACATTAATATTTATAAGGAAAAATATTAAAAGTAGCTTTACAGTTGCACAAAAATCATTTACAGAGTTTTCAGAATTTGTTCAGGAAAATACAGATAGTATAAGAACAGTAAAAGCATTTAGCGGAGAGAGGAAAGAGTTTGAAAGCTTTGAAAAGAAAAATAAAAAACTAAAAAATGACAATTTAAAAGTTTCATATAATGAAGGATTATTGGATGTTATGGTAAACGTAGGAATAGGACTTTCTTACGCGATAGCTATATTCTTAGGATCAAAAAAAGTTATTTCAGGAGATATGACTGTTGGAAGTATTGTATCATTTATAGGATATCTATCATTGCTTGATATGCCAATGCAATTCTTTCCTTGGATGGTTTCAAGAATGGATGAACTTAAAGTTTCAATTTCTAGGTTAGATAAAATTTTTAAATTGCCAGAAGAAAAGATTTTACTAGAAAAAGATTCAAAACAAAGAGTGTCAGGGGATATAAAAATAAATGATTTAACATTCCATTATCCTGATTCAATAGAAGAAGTTTTAAGTAATATATCAATTGATGTAAAGAAAGGTGAAACACTTGGAATTATAGGAGTTATAGGTAGTGGAAAAACAACACTTATGAATATATTATTAAAGCTTTATAAAGTGGAAAAAGGAAAAGTTTCTATTGGTGGTCAAGATATAAATGATATTCCAACAGAAGTTTTAAGAGATAGTATTTGCTATATTACACAGGATAATTTTTTATTTTCAACATCCTTAAAAGAAAATATTAATTTATTTAAAGATGATTACCTAGATGACGAAATAATTGATAGTGTCAAAAATGCTATGATTTATGATGAAATTCAGGAAATGGAAGAAGGTCTTTATACTATAATAGGAGAAAAAGGTATAGACTTATCTGGTGGTCAAAAACAAAGAGTGGTACTTTCTAGAGCCTTTTTAAATAATAGTAATATTGTTATTTTTGATGACACTTTTTCTGCTTTAGACAACAGGACAGAACAAAATGTTTTGAAAAATATTAAAAGCTTAGTAAAAGATAAGACTTGTATCATTATTTCAAATAGAATCTCGGATATTAAAGATTGTGACAAAATTGTTGTCATGGAGCAAGGTAAAATTATTGAAAGAGGAAATCACAAATCATTATTAGAACTTGAACAAAAATATTATAAATTTTACCAAGGACAAGCAAACAAGGTAGAGGAATTGGCATAAAACAAAGTAAAAAATTTATTATGCTTGACAAAGTAAAGGAGGGAAAAATGAAAACTAAAACATTATCAAGATTTAAAAAGATGATTAAACCATATTGGAAGGTTATAATAGTAGTTACAATTTTGTCAATTATTATAGATTTAGCTGAGTTAGTAAAACCATACATAATTCAACAAATTATTGACAATTTTTTGAGAGAAAAAAATAATATTTTTAATAATATTACTATAGATCAAATGGTAATTTTTTATGTGTTACTTGTAATATTTGGAAATGTTATTGACTATATAAATAGATGCGTATCCTATAATCTAGGTGAAAGTGTAGTATATAATTTACGTTTAAAATTATTTAAATTTATAGAAAAAGCTAATTTAACATTTCATGATAAAACACCATCTGGAAAGCTGTATGTAAGAGTGACATCAGATACAGAGGATGTATATAGTCTATTTACAGATGTAATTACAACATTACCAAAGGATCTAATATTGATTTTTAGTTTAATTGGAATGATGATTTATTTAAGTGTAAAACTTTCAATTATTAATGTTTTTATGATTATTTTTTTAGTATTTACAACTGTAATAATTACCAAGCAAATGAATAAAATTTTTAGTGATTCAAAAAATAAAAGAACAAAATTAAATACTTTTTTAGCAGAATCAATTTATGGTGTAAAATTAATAAAGATTTTTAATAGACAAAAAATAAAGCAAAAAGAATGTGAAAAAAATACAAAAGATTATACTGATGCAACTATTAAATTAGCTTATTTTTGGGGAACTTTGCCTGGTATAATTAATTTAATTGAAAACTTGTCAATATCAGCAGTAGTATTATTTTGTGTTTATAAGATATGGGGAATAAATTTAGAAATTGGAATAATATATTTATTTATTTCATATTTAAGAAAATTAATTGATCCAATAGATAGAATAATTGAAAATATGGAAGTAGTAACAGATGCATTTAGTTCAATTGATAAAATTTATGATATCTTAGATCAAGAAAAAGATTTAGAGAATTTCGATTCAGGAATAATATTGAAAGATGTAAAAGGTAAGATTGAATTTAAAAATGTTTGGTTTGCTTATGAAAAAGAAGATTGGATTTTAAAAGATGTAAGTTTTACAATTAACCCAGGAGAATCAGCAGCTTTAGTAGGAAAGACAGGCTCTGGAAAAACTACTATAACAGCCTTAATAAGTAGATTTTACAAGATTCAAAAAGGTGAAATTTTATTAGATGGAATTAATATAAATGATATTAATTTAATAAGCTTGAGATCAAATATAGGAACAATTCTTCAAGATCCATTTATTTTTGCAAGAAGTATGAAAGACAACATAAAAATGTATTCAGAAATTACAGATGAAACTGTAGATGAGTCAGTTAAACTTGCTTCAGCAGAGAATTTTGTAAAATCACTGCCAAATGGAATAGAGGAAGTCTCTATGGAAAGAGGAAATTCATATTCAGCTGGACAAAAACAGCTTGTAGCTTTTGCAAGAATTTTTGCAAAAAATCCATCAATATTTATTCTAGATGAAGCAACTGCTAACATTGATACAATTACTGAAGAACTTATTCAAAAATCTGTTGATAAATTATTATCGAATAAAACGTCAATTTGTATTGCTCATAGATTGGCAACTATTGTTAATGTAGATAAGATTATTGTTCTTGATAAAGGTAGAATTATAGAACAAGGGAATCATAATGATCTTCTTAAGAATGACGGGTATTATGCAAGGTTATATAATAGCTATTACTTGAGTTTGGGTGGAGTAGAGTGTTAGAGATTTGATTAAAACACATATAATGTTAACAAAATGGATATAATTGATTCATTAAGATATATTTAAAGGGATTACAATAGTAATCCCTTTAAATAATCAATAGAAAAAAAGTAATTTTCATAACTTGCGTTAAATAAAGAATTTAAATTATTTTCACAATATTCAATTTCTTTAGAATAATCTTTCACAATATTTACACAATCATCAAATAATAAATTGTTTTTTTCTGTATACTTACACCAAAACAAAAAATTAATAACAATTAAACTTACAACCATAAAATTAATTTTTGATAAAATATCTCTGTCAAAGACTCCTTTTAAAAAATATCTCCATATAAAATAAATTGCTAAATTTTGTAAATAAACATTAATATTAGTTTTAAATGAAGTAAATGTATATGAATATTTATCTAGTTTACTAGTAGATTTCTTTAAGTATTCAATCCATTCTTTATTTAAAGGTTCAAGTTTTGAATAAAAATATATAATATTTTTCAAATTAGTTTTTGTAGTATTTCTACTAAATATAGGTATATATTCTAAGTTTTTTAGACAATCGAAATCATTATTATCAATTCTTTTTTGAAGTATTTCTGAATAACATAAAATATTAAATAATTTAACATTAAAAGGAACAGACTTATCTTCCAAATATAGAATTATAGTGTCTCTTATCTTAGAAAGAAAAGAATATAGTTTTTCGTTATATGAATCATATGGTTCAGGACTTATATTAATTTCATAGGTTTTAAAAGGCCTGTCCTGACTTAAAATAATTCTTGCTGCTTCTTCGCAACATAATCCGATGCCACATTCTTTAAAATCTTTAAACCATTCATAGTAACGTGGGTGTTTTTTACATATTTCACACAAATTTTCTTCACCTAATTTTATATAGATGCTACAAAGATTATTTTTTGTTAAAAAAGGACATTTGTTATTTTTATCTAAAATGAAATGATTAGGCAAAGTAGATGAAATATTTTCTTTTAGCATTTTCCCAAACTCTCCATCTATGTTTTGATAAAAAAGAGTAGTTTTCTTATCTATGTCTATTTCCCACTGTTTGCAACAGGTATCGTTACATTTATCTGCTATACATTGAAAGTTCTTATAATATTCTGGAGCACGTAGTTTCATTTATTTTACTTCATTAATACATTCGCCTTTTTCTATAATATCATAGATATTTTGGCATGTATCACTTGCAATTTTATTTAAAGCTTCTGATGTGAAGAATGCTTGATGTGATGTAACAATAACATTTGGCATAGAGATTAAAAGAGATAAGTTTTTGTCTCTTTGGTAAGAATTAGACATATCTTTTAAGAAATAATCTCCTTCTTTATCATAAACGTCTAATCCAACTCCTCCAATTTTTCCTGTTGATAATTCAGTTATAAGGTCATCTGTATTTATAAGTTGTCCTCTACTGCAATTTATAATAATTACGCCTTTTTTCATTTGGTCAATTGCATTTTTATTGATGATATTTGTTGTTTCAGGTGTTAAAGGGCAATGTAAAGATATAATATCTGATCTTTGGCAAAGTTCATTAAAACTTACATATTCAAAATCATTTTCTTTAGCAAATTTTTCATCTTTAAAAAGATCATATGCTATGATTTTAGTACCAAATCCCTTCATTATTTGTATAAAAACCTTTCCAATTCTACCAGTTCCAACTACACCTATAGTTTTTCCATGGATATCAAATCCTAATAATCCATCTAACGAAAAGTTATATTTCTTAACACGTTGATATGATTTATAAATTTTTCTATTAATATTTAATAATAATGCAGTAGCATGTTCAGCAACAGCATATGGAGAATATTGAGGAACACGAACAACTTTTATATTTCCAACATGTTCTAAATCTACATTATTGAATCCGGCACATCTAAGAGCCAAAACTTTTACTCCATATTCATTTAGTAGATCTAATGTTTTTTTATCTGCAGTATCATTTACAAATATACAAACAACATCAAAACCTTTTGCAAGTGGTGCAGTTTCTGCATTTAATTTAGATTCGAAATATGTTATTTCGTAATTGTAGTTTTTATTATATTCATTAAAAAATTCCTGATCATAGTCTTTTGTATCAAAAAATGCTATTTTAATCATTTAAATTCCTCCTTTAATTCAACCAGTTAGTTTATGACTGATTTCACTAATCTATTTTATTTTTTGCACAAAATTTATTATAATACATTATTATTTAATTTTCAATGAAAATTAAAAGTTTTTTATAAAAATTAGTTCTATATCATTTAAATTTCAATATTTTTATCATTCTAAATACGAAAATTTATTTGACATTATTTGAAATATATGGTAAATATAGTCACTTGAAGAAAAAAAGAATATAAGCAAATATTAAAAAAATTTTTTGGATTTTTTTGTATATTATTGCAATTAAAGTTAAAGAATGATATATATAAATTATATATTAATTTTAAATGTCTTTAACTTAAGACAAGAAAGGTAGAGGAAAATGAAAAAAATAATTGTAAAGATGATTACAGTAATAGTGATTATATTAATATCAATAATTGGAATGACAAAAGACGCAAAAGCCGCAGAATTAAAAACTGAGTTTAAAATAATTCAGAATGCGAGTGAAACAAAGGAACTAGAAAATGATCAAGGAAATATTTCAAAGACAATAGTAGATTCGAATAAAGATTCAGGTGAAGTAACAATAGAATTAAAGTTAGAAAATAAGCCAAAAGTAGAAGAAGAACAAAATAAAACGGAAGTATTGTTTGTAATAGATAATTCCCCAAGTATGGATTTTGTAACATCAACAGGTAAAACAAGAAAAGAAATTGTATTAAATAGTGCATCAAAATTAATAACTTCAATATATGAAAATTATGAGAATGTAAATGTAGGAATAATAGATTTTAATGGAAAAAATGCTAGTAAATATGATGCCACATTAATTCAAAGAGCAACTCAGAATAAAGAAATTGTATTATCAAAAATTAATGAACAATTAGATAGAAAAACTGTAAGTGGGACAAACATTGATGCAGGACTACTAAAAGCAGAAACTTCTTTTGACAAAGATATAAAGAATAAAATAGTAATTTTATTAACAGATGGTATTCCTAATGTAGATGTTAGTGGAAATAATGGAACAGATGATGTAAAAAATGAAATAAATAAAAAGATTGCTTTAAATACAAAAAATAGAATATTAGAATTGAAACAAGAAGGTATATATACAATTGCAATGTTAACAGGAATAAGTGAATCAGATGGAAATGCGGATAAAAATGGAAATGTTTTTGAAAGGACAAATACTATAGAGGAAGAATTAGCTGCATCAGAAGAAATATTTGGAACAAAAGAAAATCCAATAACAGATAAATATTACTTGGCTACTAGTGTAGAAATAGATAAAGTAATATCAAAAGATATGCTTAATGATGTTTCGACGAAAGTACAAAATCCAATAAATACAGTTAAAGTAGTGGATTATTTTCCTAAAGATATAACAGATAATTTTGAGTTTTCTTATGTAGGAAATCCAAATATTGGAACAACATCAGATACTATAGATAAAGAAAATAATATAATAGAATGGAATGTTGGTGAATTAAAAGGTAATCAGGTTGCAAGCTTAAAATACAAATTAAAAATAAAAGATATGAAAAACACAGCTATACTAAACAAAACTATTGCTACAAATCAAAAGGTTGTATTAACATATAAAGATAAAGATTTAAAAGACTATACAGTAATACTTTCAAGTAGTCCAGAAATTCAACTATCTGAAATAAAGGAAGATATAAATAAAGACAATACTATTGCTAATAAAATTTTTCCAAATACAGGATTAGGAATAAAAATTATATTATGTATAATACCAGTTACATTAATATCAATTATTATGTTCAAAAAGTATAATGGATATAAAGATATAAAATAGTAAATTAAATAAAGGTTGCTATAAATAATTAATATAAACTTATTGTAGCAACTTTTTATCTAAAAAAAGGAGTGTTAATATATGGCAGATAATAGATTGGACGAAAATGGATTTAACGAAAAAGAAGTTGAACTTATCGAAAACAATTTGAGTAAAGCAAAAGAAGAAACAAGATATAGCAGTGACGAAAAATTTAATAGAATTTATAAAAACATTATTGAAAAATATGGAGAAGAATTGGAAACAATGAGGACAGCTACAGTAGATTATTCAAAAGGAGCACTTATTCTTGTAATTGTTGGAATTGTTTTTGCATTTTCAATATTTTTAATATGGGCATCTGTTATATGTTGGATATTGGCATATAACTTAAAAAATAAATCTAAAGGAAGAAAATTAGTATCTAGAAGTGATTATAAAGATAAATTTTATTCAGTTACTGTAGACGAGATAAAAAAAGAACTTAATCAACCTAATATTGATTATATAAAAATAGATAAACAAACTTCTGACTATAATAATGCAGAATTTGAAAAATATGATGTATATGTACAAAGTGGAGCTTTTGGAGGGACATTAAATAACGGATGTGAATATACATTGTTTGATGTATTAACAAAAAAAGAACATGTGACAGAAGAAACTGATAGTAATGGAAATAAAACAGAAAAAACAACATATACAACTCTTTTTGATGGATGTTTTTGTAGATTAAAATTACCCAAAAGTATAGATTTTAATTTTTATTTAAGACATGATACTCATGAAAAATCTTCTTCTAAAAGTACTGGTCCAGCTAATAAAGAAAAATTACGAGTACAACTGGATTCTTCAGAATTTGAAGAAGAATATGATGTATATAGTAATGATCAAATTAAAACATTTCAATTTTTAACATCAAATATGATGGAAACAATGACACAAATAAAAGACAATTTGGGTGTAAGAATTGAATTAACATTAAAAAAGGACATGCTTTATATTAGATTTCATAATATAGATGTTTTTGCAATGAATTCGCAAAATTCTTTAGATGAAAGAGTTATTTATGATTTATATAAAATTAGCAGTTTCTCAATCGAACTAAGTAACTTAATATTAAATCAATTAGAAAACAATAGTATTGCAGATTAGCAGAAAAATTATAAAATAAAAATGTAAAAGAAATGTTTCTTAATTTATTAGAAACGTTTCTTTTTTGCCGTTTTATGCCAATTTTTTAGAGAAAATGTTGACAATTTATTAATATGGTACTATAATGTTAGAGTACTCTAACAAAAAGGAATGAGATTAAAATGAAATTAACAAGTATTCAGGAGGAATATCTAAAAACGATATATACTCTTCAAAAGACCGAGAAAAATGTCCGAATTACAGATATTGCCAATAAATTAAATAAAACAAAACCAACTGTAAACTATGCGGTAAACAATTTAAAAACTGAAGGATTAATAAATTATGAATTATATGGAAGCATAACACTTACAGAAGAAGGAGTTTTAAAAGCACAAAAAACATTAGAAGCTTATGATATAATGTATATTTTTTTTAGTGAGATATTAAAACTAGACGAAAAAAAGGCAGAACAAGAGGCAAGTAAGATAAAAGCAACATTAGATGATGAAACTTTGAACAAGATTGCAATATACACAAATAAAACTTTAGGTTTATATAGCCTAGAATGTGGATATGATATAAATAAAAATAAATGTAGGAGTTGCTTAAGGAGAAAGAAAATAAATAATTAATAAAAATTAAAATTAAGAAAGGAGAGCTAAGGGGTAAAACCTAAAGCAGGATAAAAATGAGTGAAAGATTATTACAAATAAAAGATTTATATGTAAATGCAGGAGAAAAAGAAATATTAAAAGGAATAAATTTAAATATAAACAAAGGAGAAATACATGTAATAATGGGCCCAAATGGTTCAGGAAAAACAACAACAGCAAATGCAATTTTAAATAATCCACAATATACCAAGACTGCCGGAGAAATTATATTTGAAGGAGAAGATATAACTAACTCAAAAACAGATGAAATAGCAAGAAAAGGAGTATTTATGTCATTTCAACTTCCAGAAGAAATTCCAGGTGTATCTGTTACAAACTTTTTAAAATATGCAAAAAGTAAAATAACAGGAAAACCAGTGAAAGTTTTGGCATTCAGAGAAGAGTTAAAAAAAGATATGGAAGAATTAAAAATGAATCCAGCAAATATGGAAAGAAGTTTAAATGTAGGATTTTCTGGTGGAGAAAAAAAGAAAAATGAAATTTTACAAATGCTTGTATTAAATTCAAAACTTGCAATACTTGATGAGACAGATTCTGGGTTAGATGTTGATGCAATAAAAACAGTTTCAAAAGGAATTGAAATGTTTAAGAACAATGAAAATGCAGTTTTAATAATAACACATAATTCAAAAATTTTGCATAGTTTAAAACCTGACTATGTACATGTTCTAGTAGATGGAAAAATTGTTACAACAGGTGATGCAAAATTGGCTTTAGAAATTGAAGAAAATGGATATAGTAAATACAGAAAATAAACTACGGTTGAAGAATAGATCAGCATTTAATGTTTGAACTGGATTACTTCTTATTTATTATAATTTGCTTAATGTAAAAAAATTTTTAACTAATAATTGAGAAAGGATAAAGAATGAAAACTCAAGTTGAAGAAATAAATAGAAATATCTATGATATAAAAAACAAAGATGAATATGACTTTAAAATAAAGAAAGGTTTAACAAAAGATATAATTGAGGAAATATCAAGACAAAAAAAAGAACCAAATTGGATGAAAGAATTCAGATTAAAAGCTCTAGAAGTTTATGAAAAATTAGAACTTCCGACATGGGGACCAGATATTTCTGAACTTAATATGGATGAAATTGCAACATATGTAAGACCAAAAACCAAATTAAATAATTCATGGGATGATGTTCCAAAAGATATAAAAGATACATTCGATAAACTTGGAATTCCGGAAGCAGAAAAAAAATCTTTAGCGGGAGTTGGAGCACAATATGATTCAGAAGTAGTTTATCACAGCATGAAAGAAGAACTTTTAGAACAAGGAGTAATTTATACAGATATGGAAACTGCAGTTAGAGAATATCCTGATTTAGTAAAAGCACATTTCATGAAATGTGTACCAGTTTATGATCATAAATTTGTTGCACTACATGGTGCTGTATGGTCAGGAGGGTCATTTGTATATGTTCCAAGGGGAGTGAAAGTAGACATCCCACTTCAATCATACTTTAGATTAAATTCACCTGAATCAGGTCAATTTGAACATACTTTGATTATTGTAGATGAAGGAGCATCACTTCATTTTATAGAAGGTTGTAGTGCACCTAAATATAATAAAGTAAATTTACATGCAGGTTGTGTTGAATTATATGTTAAAGACAATAGCTATTTAAGATACTCTACAATTGAAAATTGGTCAAAAAATATGCTAAATTTAAATACTAAAAAAGCATTGGTAGGAAAAAATGCAAAGATGGAATGGGTAACTGGTTCATTTGGTTCAAAAATATCTATGCTTTATCCTATGAGCATTTTAAATGGAGATGGAGCAAAAACAGAGTATACAGGAATTTCATTTGCAGGTAAAGGTCAAAATTTAGATAATGGTTTTAAAGTTGTTCACAATGCAAAAAATACTTCAAGTGTAGTAAATGCAAAATCAATTTCTAAAGATGGAGGAAAATGCACTTATAGAAGTCTAGTAAGAATAAACGAGGTAGCAAAAAATTCAAAATCATCAGTGTCTTGTGAATCACTAATGTTAGATGATAATTCGATTTCAGATACAATACCAACTAACGATATTAAAACAGATGATGTAGAATTTTCACATGAAGCTAAAATCGGAAAAATAAGTGATAAAGCAATTTTTTATTTAATGAGTAGGGGATTATCAGAAGAAGATGCAAAAGCAATGATAGTAAGAGGATTTGCATATCCTATATCAAAAGAACTCCCTGTTGAATATGCAGTTGAAATGAATAATTTGATAAATTTAGAATTAGAAGGAGCTATTGGTTAAAATAAAGTTTTATATTAATTCTTTTTAAAATTAAATATAATGAAAAGAGTATAGACACTCTTAATTAAGTTTTTTTAACCTAATTTTTACCTTGAGAAAGGAATGATAATAGAAAGTGGAAAAATTAAAATTAAATGAAACACCAGTCAGAACTTCAAGGAAATTTAATATTAATAATATAAAATTAGAGAATATATCAATTCCAAAAAAGATAGAAGAGTTTGAGAATGTAGAAATTATAAAAGAACAAGAAGATATAAAAGTCAATAATCAAATAAAAAGTATAAAGTTAACATATGGATTAAGCGACGAATTAACAGATTTAGTAAATGAAATGTCAAATTGTAAGTTGAATTTTGAAGTTAATGGTAAATGTAAAAAATTAAATAAGATAAACTTTAATTTTGACGATAAAAATAATAATTTACTTGAAAATATTAAAGTTATTGCAGAAAAAAATTCAATAAGTTCATTTGTATTAAAGTATGAGTCAAAAGAAGATGAAACATTTTTTCATAACGGAATATTAACTGTTGAAGCAAAGGAAAATTCAGAAGTAAATATAATAATTGTAAATCTATTAAATTTAAAATCAAATAATTTTCTAGCAATAGAAAATAATATAGAAAAAAATGCTAAAGTCAATTATATAATTATTGATTTTGGTGGTAAAAATAGTATTACAAATTATTATTCGAATTTAATTGGAGAAAAAGCTGATAATAGTTTAAATACAATTTATTTAGGAAAAGAAAATCAAGTATTTGACTTGAATTATATCGGAGAATTACGAGGAAAAAAATCAAATATAAATATTGAAGTTCAAGGTGCATTAAAAGATGAAGCAAGAAAACACTTCAAAGGAACTATAGACTTCAAAAAAGGAGCAAAAAAGGCTTCAGGAAATGAAAATGAAAATTGTATGCTTTTATCAGATAAAGCAAAATCCTTAGCACTTCCAATGCTTTTATGTTCAGAAGAAGATGTCGAAGGAAATCATAGTAGTTCAGCGGGAAAAGTTGGAGAAAAAGAACTATTTTATATTATGAGTAGAGGATTTACTTTAAAAGAAGCTATGAAATTAATAGTAAGAGCTAAATTTAATAAGATTTTAGAAAAAATTGAAGAGGAAGAATTAAAAAATCAAATTTTAAATGAAATTGATATTAGATTAGATTAATTTGAAAAAGAATTTTTAGGAGGAGGGGTTTATGGAAAATATAAAAAGAGATTTCCCTTTATTAGAGAACACAGAAATTGTGTATTTAGATAGTGGGGCAACAACTCAAAAACCAATTCAAGTAATAAATGCAATAGAAAAATTTTATGAAAAATATAATGCCAATCCACATAGAGGGGCATACACGTTAAGTATGGAAGCAACAGAAATATACGAAAATACAAGAACAAAAATAGCAAAATTCATAAATGCAAAACATAGAGAAGAAATTATATTTTCAAAAAATGCCTCTGAAAGCTTGAATCTAATTGCATATTCTTATGGTATAGAAAATTTAAAAAAAGATGATGAGATTGTTATTTCAATAATGGAACATCATTCAAATTTAGTACCATGGCAAATGGTATCTAGAAAAACAGAAAGCAAATTAAAATATATGTATATAAATAATGAATTTGAACTTTCAGACGAAGAAATAGAATCTAAAATTACTGATAAGACTAAAATAGTTAGCATTACGCATGTATCGAATGTTTTAGGAACTATTAATAATGTGAAAAAAATAATAAAGTATGCACATAAAAAAGGTGCTATTGTTATTGTGGATGCATCACAGAGTATCCCTCATATGAAAATTGATGTACAAGATTTAGATTGTGACTTTTTAGTGTTCTCAGGACACAAAATGCTTGCACCACTTGGAATAGGAGTAATGTACGGTAAAAAAGAATTATTAAATAGAATGACTCCATTTTTAATGGGTGGAGATATGATAGAATATGTCTATGAGCAAGATACAACTTTTGCACCACTTCCAAATAAATTTGAAGCAGGAACTCAAAATGTAGAAGGTGTTATAGGTCTAGGAGCAGCAATTGATTACATAGAAAATTTAGGTTATAATAAAATAAATGAGTTAGAAAAAGAAGTTGTATATTATGCAATAGAAAAACTAAAAAAAATTGAATATTTAACTTTATATTTAACACCAAATAAAGAAAATCATTCAGCAGTTATATCATTCAATATAAAAGGAGTTCATCCACATGATGTAGCAAGTATTCTAGATTCAGATGGAGTATGTGTACGTTCAGGAAATCATTGTGCACAGCCACTTTTGAGATTTTTAGGAATTGATTCAACATGCAGAGCAAGTTTTTATTTTTATAATACAAAAGAAGATGTGGACAAGCTTGTAAAAGCTTTAGATAAAGCATATAATATGTTTAAAAAATATATAAAAAATTAGAAAGGTAATTTTAGATGGAAGATTTAAGTGATGTTTATAATGAGCTCATAATGGAGCATAGCATGAACTCATATAACAAAAAAAAATTAGAAAAATCTGATTTATGCGAAATAGGTCATAATCCAAATTGTGGCGATGAAATAACTTTAGAAGTAAAACTAAATGGAAATATAATAGAAGATATGGCCTTTTCTGGTCATGGATGTGCAATTTCACAGGCATCTACATCAATAATGATAGATACTTTAAAGGGCAAAACAATTGATGAAGCAAAAGAAATCATAAATACATTTATAGAAATGATAAAAAGAGAAACAAAAAACGAGAAAGATCTAAAAAAATTAGAAGAGGCTATAGCATTTAAAAATGTTGCAAATATGCCTGCAAGGGTAAAATGTGCATTGCTTGCTTGGCATACTTTAGAAGATATGTTAGAAAAAAATTTGAATTCAGGGAATGGCAAAATAGATATTTGTCATTAGAAAAAGGTAAGAAATAATGGAAAATAAAAAAGTGCTATTGGGTATGAGTGGAGGCGTTGACAGTAGCGTATCTGCTCTACTTTTAAAAAAAGAAGGATATGAAGTAATAGGAGCAACAATGGAACTTTTTCCAGGAAGTAGTTGTTGTAATATAAGTACATATATAGATGCAAAAAATGTATGTAAATCAATAGGGATACCTCATTTTACAATAGATTATAAAGATGAATTTAAAAAATATGTTATAGATGATTTTATAGAGTGTTATAAAAATTGTAAAACTCCTAATCCTTGCATAGAATGCAATAAATACATGAAATTTGGATGCATGTGGGAAAAAGCACAAGAAATGGAGTGTAATTTTATTGCAACAGGTCATTATGCTAAAACAGAATATTCAGAAAAATATCAAAGATGGGTATTAAAAAAATCAAAAGCAGGAAGAAAAGATCAAAGTTATGTTTTGTGGAATATTCCCAAAGATTTAATTGAACATGTATTATTTCCACTTGCAGATTTTGAAAGCAAAGACGAAATAAGAAAAATTGCAAGAGACAACAATTTAAAAGTTGCAAATAAGCCGGATAGTGAAGATATATGTTTTGTACCGGACGGAAATTATAAAAAATTTTTAGAGAATAATTCGGAAATTAAACCGCAAGAAGGAAATATTATTTTAAAAGATGGCACTATCTTAGGAAAACATACAGGGTTATATAATTACACAATTGGACAAAGAAAAGGGTTAGGAATAGCATATAAAGTACCACTTTTCGTAATTGGATTTAATAAAATTAAAAATGAGGTTATAGTTGGAGAGAAAAATGAATTATTTAGCAAGGAAATTGAAGTATGCGATGTAAATCTTTTGTTATTTGATAAAATTGATTCTTGGACTGAAGTTGAAGTAAAAACCAGGTATTCTGCGAAAGAGTCAAAAGCAAAAATTATTCAAGAAAATGATAAAATTAGAGTGATTTTTAACGAACCGCAAAGAGCAATTACTCCAGGTCAATCAGCAGTATTTTACTTAGGTGATATTGTTGTTGGTGGAGGAAAAATTTTAAAGAGAATTAACTAAAAAAACTCTTCTTTCATAAAATATATTATTTATGAAAGGAGAGTTTTTGTGGCTAAAATACTTATTTTTAATAATGATTTAAATAGAATGGAAAATTATATAAGAGGGGAAAACGACCCGATGCCATATAATTCTAATGGCACACTTAAAGTAAGGGAATTTAGAGGATCAAGTAAATCAAATATATTATGGACAACTAAAAGAACAATGCAATCTTGGAATAGTCAAAGATATATTTATGGAAGTCCAATTACAGTAGGTTTTGCTTTTAAAAGACCATATGAAGGTGGGCATGGAAATCAGTCACAACATTATGCAGGTGTTGCTTTTGATGTAGGGCAGACTTTTACAAATGCACAAAGAAGAAGACTTTGGAATAGTGCAAATTCATCAGGGGTATGGAGTTATGTAGAACCATTGTCACTTACACCAACGTGGGTTCATTTCGATAAATGAAAATGTTAATGTTACAAGCATAGAATAAAAAAATAATCTATGCTTGTATTTTAGGAAATAATTTTAATTTAAAATCATCTTTGTCTTTAGGGGTTATTTTTGTGTATTCAACTTTTTCTAACACACTCTTTAAGAGCATATTTTTCATTGTTATATCATCAGTTTCATAATAACTATCTATAACGTTTTCAATTTTAGGAACTAATATTTCCTTGTTATTTTTTTGAGACATAATATTATTTTTTTTGTGTTCTAGTTTTGCAATTTTACCATTAGTTTCTTTTATCTGTTGCTTTAATAGGTTTGAACGTTCTATAAATATATCTTTAGTATAAACTCCTTGTTCTAATAAATCATAAGTATTATTCAATTGAAATTTCAATTTATCTAGTTCGGATTTTAGATTTAAAATACTACTTTCATTTATTTTTAACAGCATTTCAATATCATTATTGTCATTGTTAATTAATTTTATTTTATAATCTTCTAATAAAATTTTTAAAGATTGCAATAATTTGTTTTCTACATAATCTATGTTACTTCCAATATTTTCTTTACATTTTCGGCAACATATTCTTACATCATTCCTATCTGAATATGTAATTCTTGATAAAGACCTTCCACAAATTCCACATTTCAAAATAGATGCCATAGGATTTTTTAGGGTATAATCCATTTTAGTTCTAGCAATTAAGTTATTATTACGTATATTTTGTACTTTATTCCATGTGTTCAAATCAATTATAGGTTTATGCAGACCATCAACATATATCTCATTTTTATTTTCATTTTTAATTCTTACCATATTCCCGTTTATTATCTTTTTTATAGTAGCTCTATCTGTATATTTTATCTTACCGATATAAACGGGGTTAGACAGAATATGTGATATACTAGATTTTGTAAATTCATTACTTCTATGAGGTTTATAACCTAATCTATTAAGTTCATTACATATAAAAACTAGGCCCTTACCATTAGAATATAAGTTAAATATTAACTTTACCATATTTGCCTCATATTCATTTATTTTTAGAGAATAACCTTTCTGCTTAGGTAATTTATATTTCTCGTAACCATATGGAGCAGCAGCGCCAACATGTTTACCTTCATTTACACTGGATAATATTCCCTCATGAAGTCTTTGATTTATCTTTTTATATTCTCTTCTAGACATAAATAACCCAAACTCAAAATATTCTTCATCATAATCATTATTAGGGTCGTATGTTTTTAGAGGTGTAATAATTTTGGTATTAGAGTTTTGAAAAGCATTAGATACGATACCTTGATCAAATGTATTGCCTCTTGCTAGACGTTCTACTTCTACAACCAACACACCTGTCCACATACCATTTTCTACATCTGCTAATAGTTGTTGCATTATGGGTCTTGCAGAGATAGTTTCTCCAGATACAACTTCTCTATAAAATTTACTAATTTTTATTCCGGCAGAATTAGCATAGTCTATTAATCTTTTTTCATGTCTTGCTAGTGTTTCACCTTGACCATGTGCTTCTGCATCCATATCTTTTCTTGATTTTCTCAAGTATGCACAATAATATTCCATGTTATTATTTATTAAATTTTCCATATAAAAATACCTTCTTTCAAAAATTTTTATAATCTCTTGAAAAAAGGCATTTAATTATGCTATAATAAATAACATAAAAAGACCTTTTTCAAGGATTTTTTATATTGTGAGAATTATGTACCGTGTCGCAAACTTTGGAACATAATTCTCTTTTTTTAAATAATTTTTTTAAAATTTTCATACATATTAGTAAATTTTGTTAAACTTTGATTGTTTATATGTATCGAATATTCATCTATCTTATTTGAAAAAGCAATAATTTTATTTTGTTTTGCTTTAGTAGTTTTAAGATTAGTAATTTTAGATAATGTTTCAGTATAGTATCTATTTAAAAAATCATTCACTGTAAAGACTTCTTTTTCTTGAAGTTGCTTTTTTATGCTACTAGGCTTTTTTCCTTTAAAAGATAATTTATTTTCAATAAGTATCAAGTCATTTAAAATAGCAATAGACATTAAGTATCTATTAAAAAATATATCTGGATTTTTAGTAGTATTAATTAGTTCCTCACAATCTTTAAGTATTTTCAAATATCTTTGAATAGTCCCCTCATAATATCTTTTATATCTTATCGAACTATATTCAGGTGTTGTATAATTAAAATTAAATCCATTGCATGAAGTTGATTTAATTTTAATTTTTGAAAAATTATTGAATATTTTACTAAAAACTCCCATGTTAAAACTCCCTTTTTAATTGTTTTACTACACCTATTATTGTTACTGGAATAGTCTTTGCTTCATCTTTGGTGAAAATGAGTGGCTCATAAGCAGAGTTTAGTGGTTGTAATAAAATACTGCTGTCGCTCTTTTTGCCTTTTTTTATTGTTGCTTCATCACCATTTATAATTGCTACAACAATATCTCCGTTTTCAAAATCATTTTGCTTCTTAACAATAACAATATCATCTTCAATAAGAACAGGGAACATTGAGTCACCGTGTATTTTTAAAGCAAAATATTCATCACCATTGCCAACTAATGAAGTTTCAATATCAATAGTTCCAATCCAGTTTTCTTGTGCTAAATAATCATATCCAGCCTTAACTGTTCCTAAAATAGGGATAGATGTTACAGGATTTCCTAAACGATCTGTTTTATTTTCATCTAAACACATTAAATATGATGGAGCAACTTCAAAATATTTAGCCAGTTTTTCTATTGAACTTCTTTTTAGATTTTCAACTAATCCTTTTTCATATTTCATGATAGTAGGTTTGGTAACATTTATAACTTTTCCGACCTCTTCTTGAGTAGCCCCTTTTTTTAATCTTAATTCTTTTAATCTTTCTCCCATATCCATAATAAAAACCTCTGTAATATAATATTATAATGTTATAATAACATATAAAGTTACTTAAATCAATATATTTACGAAAAATATTTAAAATAATTTAAAAAAAATTAAAAAAAATTTAAAAAATAACTTGACAAGTTATTTAACTAATGATAATATACGAGTAACTTAAAAAGTTACAATAAAGAAAAGAGGTGTAATTATGAATAAAACTGCATTAAGAATAAAAATGATTGCAAATAATGATACAGGCATAACATTATCAAAAGCATTAAATATGTCCAAGACAACATTATCAGCCAAAATAAATGGAAAAGCAGAATTTACAAGAAATGAAATTGCTGATATAAAAGAAAGATATAATTTAAGCCCAAAAGAAATTGACAATATTTTTTTTACATTATAAGTAACTTAAAAAGTTACAAAACGGAAATTGCGACACGGTACAAAAAAAGAGAAAGGAGGACAAACAATGTGAATAAGCTTTTAAAGAGGTGGTTACAGAATGACAGTAAAAGAATTTAAATTAGGGAGCACAACTATTGAAGTAGATAATACATATTTTCCAAAAACAAAAGTAGAAAATGAAAAAGTTTATGAAGACTTTAACAAAATAGGATGTCAAATTTTAAAAAGTTTAGAAAATAAGTGAAAGAAGGTGAAAACAAATGAAAAAAATAAATAAAAATAAATTATATCAATTTATAGGACAAGCAGTAGTATATAGCAGTTTATACATAGGAATAGTAGCATTTGGAATATGGGCA
>USGK01000019.1 GCA_900554175.1 uncultured Clostridium sp. | reverse complement strand
AAAATTCATTTTATCCTCCAATTTTAACTTCTTAATATTTTTTCTTATATTATAAATATGAACCTGTTGGAGGATGACCTTTATTTTTTTCTATTTTTTCTTTTATCATATGCACTTTTCTCCTTTTACCTTTTGTTTTTTACACCATTGTATACTTTTGTATTTATTTTGTCAACAAAATTATGAATAATTTTATATCACATTTTAATATCTGAATTTCAATTTTTTGTTGTAAATAGTCGAATTTTATGTTAAAATAAAATTTAATACATTTTTAAAGAAAAGGAGAAACGAAAATGAGTAAGAAAGTATTAAGCAAATTTTATTTAGATAAAGAAAAAGACATAATAGTGAATATTTATAAAGAAAATCCTGATGAAATAAGATATATTTTAGAAACCCCTAACCATAATTCAGGAAATTTAATTACAAATTTAGCAAAACTTTTTAATGTAGAAACTGTAAAAAATAAAAACGATATGAAAATAATTACTGATATAATTCCAGCAAGTATAAATGGTGATAATGAAATTGTATACATATTTAGACTGGGTGGAATTAAAATAGCTAATATATATGAAAATGGTAAAATTGAAATAAAAGCAAAAATACCAGCAATAACTAAAACACTTATGTCTCAAACTAAAGACTATAAATTTCCCATTGAAAAAACAATTGTTAAATCTTATATATTAAAAAAAGATAAATTCAGGACTGACCTTCATACTCATATGAATGCAAATTTAAATCCAGATGTTTTAATTGCACTTGGTATAAAACATCAATTGAGATATCCTTTATATTATATAAAAAAATTAAATTTAAAAATAACGCCTAATCAAAAAGAAATTTTAATGGCTGATAGAAAAATTGTAGAAGAAAAATATAAAAATTGTGAATTAAAAGGAAAATATTTAACAAGAAAAATAGATGATAATACTTTTATCAATTTTGCAGATTTAATATTAAATAATTTAGAAAATGCAGAATACAATATTTCAAAAATAAGAAAAAGCTTAGCTATCTTAAAAGATGGTCAGGCTGTATTTACAAATCTAGAAAAATTGTACATTTATAGGTATGTATTTTGTAAAGGAACAACTTGTAATAAAAAAATAAAATTAGATGATAATAAAATAAATTTGATTCCTGAAAAAGATATTCAAACATTAGTTAAGTTAATGATTCAGGATGATAGCAATCCATATTTAAAAAACATCACTTTAAGACAAAATAAACTTTTATGGATTGCAAGAGAATACCAAAAGCAAGGTATTTATTATGTAGAAATAGCTGATACAGACTTAGTTAAATCTAATGGACCTGCAATAAAGTTAATTGAAGAACTTCACCAAATTATGCCATATATTGAGAAAGAAACAGGCGTAAAAATAAGATTCTTAGCAGCGATGCGTAGAATTCCACTAACAATTATAAAAGATCAAATTATAGGAGGTAATTACTTAAGAGACAATTTAGATGTTTTAAAAACAATTGCCAAAAGTCCTTATGTTGTTGGAAGTGACTTTATTGGCGAAGAAATAAATGATATAGCAGATTTAAAACCAGCAATAAATGAATTGGTTCAATATGTAAATGATTATGATAAAGATTTTACTCTAAGAATTCATGCAGGAGAAAATGATAATTTAAGAGATAATGTTGCTAAAGCAATTTGGTGCGTAAAAGATTCTTTAAAACCTGGTCAAAAAATGCCTAAAATAAGAATTGGACATGGACTTTACACTGCTAAACTCTCTTCAAAAGCAGGGCAACAACTTTTACAAGAATTAAAAGAAAATAATGTAATAGTCGAATTCCAATTAACTTCAAATGTACGACTAAATAATCTTACAAATTTAAAACTTCATCCTTTAAAAACTTATTTGCAAAATGACATAAATTGTGTGCAAGGCACAGATGGCTGTGGCTTTTATGGTGTTGATACAATAGACGAACAGTTAGCTCTTTATAATCTTTTAAATTTAGATTCTGATGATTTTGCAAAAATGAGAAAAGTAGAAGATACTGTTATTTCAGAAGCGGATACTTATTTTAAAAATAAATCAAAAGAATTTGAGAAATTTCTAAACGGAAGAACTATAAAAGATGCTCTAACTAAATTAGAAAATGATATACACGAAGAGAATAAAAATAACACTATGCCAATGAGAATAAATAAAAACATTGAGTCAGAAAGTATTTTAGCACACAATATTAAACAACTTCCTATAAATAAAACTCCTATAATAATAGCTGGTGGAAGCTTTAATAATAAAAAAAGACATACTATTGTTAATGAAAACGGAAAACTACTTTTAAAAAAATTATTAGAATCCTTAGATCCTAAAAAAGTATTTTTTGTAATTGGCCATAAAATTGATGGCTATGAAAAAGAACTTATTGAACTTAATAAAAATTTAAAGAAAAAGTTTGAAATTTACGCTATTATTCCTAAAATGATTTCAAAAGAAAATTACGAATTATTGCTTAATAGTAATTTAAACGGATTACGAATTTCTATAGAAAGTGATGAAATGGGAATTTACAAAAGTTTTAACTATGAAATTTTCGAAAGAAGAAATTCAGTTGTTATAGCCTTTGATGGTAATTCTTCTGTATCTAATTTAGTACAAGAAGCTAAAAATGGAAAAGGTAACTCTAAAATCTATGTTAATATAGAAAATCAATCTTTAGCTGATAAAGCTAGAAATTTAGGTGGATATGTTAAATCATTTAAACTAATAGAAGATTGTTTTGACAATATATTAAATGATACTACGGAATATTTCTTATAAAATAATAATAGGAAAAAGAATTGATATTAAAATATCAATTCTTTTTTAATTGAAACTATATTACTTTAAACTTATTTAAAATTTTCACTAATTTTATCCATAATACCTGAACTATTCCTTGAACTAACTTTCTTATTGTTAGCTCTCTCCATTGTTGAACTACGCAATCCATGTAATTCTCTTACATAAGAATCATGTTCTTTCATGTTAGAAACCTCGGCTTTAGTTTCAGATTCATGCATATGTCTAGCACCGTTATTGCGATATTTTGAATAAATAATACAAAAATATATTATACCAATTAACCAAAAGATCCAATTCCAATCTTCATCTATAAATGTAGATACTAAAATACTTAGTGCTTCTATCACTGCAGAAATCCCTATTAATTTTGGCATATGGATTGGAACACTACCCATAGTTTCTTTTGTACGTGCATTAACTGCAACATAATGTAAAATGCTCTTTCCATTATCCTTTTTTTGTTGATAACTGTAAAGCCAAACAGGTAAATATGCCGCTTTCCATTGTTCTCCTTTAATATCCAAATTTTCTGTATCCCAACGAACACCCCTGTCATATTTTTTCAATGTTTTATTCGCCTGAAATCTAGCAATATCCTTTGCTTGCGTATTTACTAAACCTTCTAATTGCTCAATATTAGTATCACGTTTTTCAGAAGTATAACCTTTTAAATAATTTGCATCCCATTTAACACTATTTTCAATATCAAATGGCATAATAGAATTTATAATGTTGTTTGTTTTACTAGAATCTGCTTGATTTAATTTATCAGCACTGGATTCAACTGTCAACCCATCTATTGCAATATCAAAATTACGAGCAACATCATATAGCTTAGCATCATAACGAGTCTCTTTATTATCTTCACTTCCTACAGTATAAGATCTTACTTCTTCTTCTCCTTGTCCTGATAAATCAGCATTGGCATTTATATCAACTACCATATAAGGAAGATATACTCCCATTATATTATCTGTCTTAAATTCTTGTCTAAATTTAGGATGAGCGTAGAATTTTCTTTTGCCAACAAATTTTTCAATTTCATCTCTTGCTTCTTGTTTTTTTAATTTAAATGGTAGAACAACATCTGGTACACTTCCATTAGGAATTTGTTGATTTACTGAAAGTGTATTACGGCACCAGTGGCATCTTGCTTGTGTTGCTTCTGCAGTATCTACTACGACTTCTGCTCCACAACTTGTGCATTTAAAAGTTACAATATTATTTACATCTTGTTCAATATTTTTAGCTCCTGAACCAACAACTTTTCCATGTAAATTTTTTATATCTGTTTCCATTCCTTCGACTTTTTGAGGCTCGAATTCATGTCTACAAAAATTACATCTTAATTTTCCAGTATTTGTGTTTAACGATATATCTGTAGCACCACACTTAGGGCATTTATTTTGTCCATCTTTTGCACCTATATCTGTTTTTACTACCTTAACATCTGAATCGTCCATTCTTTATCCTTTCTATACCCTCGCATAAAATGCGAGGGCTTTCTTTTAATATACTTTAAATAAATACATTATAAATCCAGTAATTTGGCTTTTGCTTTATCAAATTCTTCTTGAGAAATTATTCCTTGGTCTAATAGTTTTTTTAGTGAAGCTAATTTTTCATATGGATCTTCTTTCTTTTCTTCTACCTGTGTTGGTTGTTGATTCATTGGTTGACCATATGTAGGTTGTTGCATTGCTCCCATCATATTTCCTGCCATATTCATTCCCATTCCCATGAAAGCCATATTTCCAGCTCCTCCATTTTCACCAGCAGCTCTCATTCCGCGAGCAACTTGTTGTTGCATAAATGAATTTCCACGAGCACCTGATAGTGCATCAGCTGCTTTTACATCACTTAATAATTTCTTTGTATCCTCATCATACTCAATAGCAGCAAGTGTAACACTTTCTATTACTAAACCACGACCTGATTTCCATCCATAATTTTCTTCAACAGCCTGAGATAAAGATTTAGCAAATCCTATTTGATCAGCCTGTATTTTTGTAATACGATTACCTCTTGATGGATCATTTGTGTAATTTGAGAATGCTGCTGACAAACTACTTACTACTTCATTAAATAATTGATTACAAGCATCATTATCCATATCTTGAAAATCAAATAAAGGTGCATCAGGTCTTACATATGTAACTGGTACAAATTGTTTCAAAAATAACATAGGGTCTTCAATTCTTAAAACATAAGATCCTCTTGTCATCGCCCCAACTTGAGCTCCAATATACGCATCATCCCAATAAATCTCAGATTGTGTTCCAAATCTATTGTTTGGTATTGGTGCTAAATTTACATAGTAAGCTTGTTGTTCTGAACCTGGTATTCCTCCATATTTAAATCTTTCCCATGATGTTTTTACAATTGAATTTATAATTCCATCTCCAGAAAAAATTGATTTTGAATTTTGATCATCTGTCGAATATATAAATCCTCCTGGCTCTGTAATTACCCCAGTAATAGCTCCATCTTGCATTGTAATTAATGCCATATTATTAGGTACTAAAATTTTACTTCCATTTGTAATTATATTTGAAGATCCTTTAGTATTTGATCCTCTTCCATTGTTTACTCCACTTGAAACTGCTGGGCAAACTGCAGTTGTTGGCGTCATTTCATCACTTGGTTTAAAAAAATCTTTCCATTGATCTGCAAATGTTCCTCCTATGGCTCCTGCAAATGCTTTAATAAATCCCATAATTCATTTCTCCTTTTATTATATTTTTAGAAAAAATTTTCTATACACTTTAAAGTATATCATATAAAAATTTTCAGTACAACATTTTTCGACATTTTTTTGCTGAAAATAATACCAAATATTTTTTCTGCAATAACATCTTTTTAACAAATTGTATATTTTAATCAAATATGTATTTAATAAATATTACAAATATATTAATAAAACTTATATTTTATTACCACTTATTAAATCTTTAACAACTTCCCCAGCTATAATTAACCCGGCAACAGAAGGTACAAATGAAATACTTCCTGGTACTTGATTTCTAATAGAACACTTCCTTTTTGTGCCTAGAGGACATATACAATTTGTTTTGCAACTGCTTTCGGCATTTTCATTTATTTTTACTGGTTCTTCTTTTGAATAAACAACCTTTAACTTTTTTATATTTCTTGCTCTTAATTCTTTTCTCATTACTTTTGCAAGAGGACATACACTTGTTTTATATATATCTGTTACTTCAAATTTTGTTGGATCTAATTTATTACCTGTTCCCATACACGAAATAATAGGTATGTTTAATTCTGTAGCTCTTACAACAAGTTCAATTTTAGCCGTAACAGTATCCACACTATCTACTATATAATCAATGCTACTATTTAAAATTTCATTACGACTTTCAGGCATAAAAAACTCTTGATAAATTTCAACATTTGCTTCTGGATTAATTGATAAAATTCGTTCTTTAGCAACTTCTACCTTTAATTTTCCAACTGTTTGCCTTGTTGCAATTATTTGTCTATTTAAATTTGTCAAACACACTTTATCATCATCTACTAAAACAAAATTGGCTACGCCAGCTCTTACAAGACCTTCCAACACGAAAGAACCTACTCCTCCAATTCCAAATATAGCAACTTTTGAATTATTTAATTTTTTTACATTTTCTTTTCCTATTACTAATTCTGTTCTTGAAAATTGATTAAGCATTTTTCTTGTTATGGTATATTTAATTTTTAAATAACCATAAACTCCTTTCTTCATTTATTTAACATCAATATTTTATAATAATTTTGTTAAAATATCAATTATTTTGTCAAATTTAATTGACAAAATCTCTTATTCAATGTAAAATTATTATGTTATCTAAATCTGTTAATTAAAAAGGAGGTTTAATTACTAGATAACTTTTTCGAAATAGAATATTTATGACATCATTGGAGGTATCTTTATGAACCAAAATTACTTGTTTGACCATACGCTTGCAAATGCATTAATTGATGCAAAAAAATACTCTGAAAACGCTGAGCTTCCTTGCATAAACACTGCTTGTTTATTGTTAGCACTTTATTCAGAGTCGGAATCTTCAGTATACAAGATGTTAAGCTCACAAGGACTTACTTATGACGATATTGTTACTATAATAGCAACATGTTTGGATTCACTTACTTATCTCTTTGATTTTAATCAGTGTTTTTATACAATTGATTTAAATCAAGAAAAATTTAACATTAGTGAAAATGTATTGACTTTAATAGATACAGCTTACTTTATTTTTCAGAAAGTAAACAAAACAGACTCTGATGAAGTGGTTACATTAACCGTTGACGACGCATTAGTTGCTTTCAGTTATACTAATCCTAAAGCTTATTCAATAATAATGACAGAACTAATATTTAGCAACAAATTAACTAAAAAAAGAAAATCTGTTGAACAACGAAATGAAACTAATGTTACAGAAAAGCAATCTTTTGTTATTCCTGAGGAACTTTCCAGTTTTTTAACAGTTATTAATGACATCTACTCTTCTAATCCAACATTCTGCCCAATTTGTGGGCGAGAAAAAGAGCTAACCAAAATTTGGATTACTCTAGCCAAAAAGACAAAACGTAATTGTGTTTTGACTGGTCCTGCAGGCGTTGGAAAAACTGCAATTGTTGAAAAGTTAACTTGGAATATTGCAACAGGTAATTGTCCTGAGATTTTTAAAGATTGTATTGTTTTATCACTTGATGTAAACTCTATAATCTCTGGTACAACTTACCGCGGAAGTGCAGAAAAACGTTTTCAATCATTAATAGCTTTCTTGGAGCAAAACACAAATTGCATTCTGTTTATTGATGAAATGCACTTGATTCTTGGTGCTGGTTCATGTAAAGATAACGATCTTGATCTTGCCAATGCATTAAAACCACTTTTAGCTAGAGGAGTAACTAAAGTTATTGGTGCAACAACAGACGAAGAATATCAAAAATACATTTGCAAAGATTCTGCTCTTAAAAGAAGATTTGAAGAAATCAAGGTTAAAGAACCCAAACATGACGAAGTTTATCCAATGATTAAAAATAAGATTAAACTTCTTGAAGAAATCCATGGTACTACGATTACACCAGAAGTTGTTGATAATGCTATACTTCTTTCAAGTTGTTTCAAAAACTCTGCTAAAAACCCAGATAAGGTTTTGGATGTAATTGATCAAGCAATGGCCAAAGTACAACTTTTTGGTAATAATCCAACTAAAAATATAACCAAAGCTGATATACTTGATGTTTTTGATGTTTATACAGAGAAATTTAAGAATATGACTGAAAAACAAAAAATGCAAATAGCTTATCATGAAGCGGGACACTATCTTGTTAGTAAATTTGCTAAAGAACTTACTGATATAAAAAGCTTAGCAATTTCAATAATGCCAGCTGAAGATTATCTCGGTATTCATGTATTTGACTTTGATTCAAATGTAATACCTAATGATAATTTGGATTATTTCATTGCTAATATTTCTTGGAGACTTGCAGGAAGAATTGCAGAAAAAATGTATTCCTCTGAGATTACATCAGGAGCATCAAAAGACCTAGAAAGTGCCACATCTTTAGCCAAAAATGTAGTAAGGAAATTCGGCCTTGTTCCAGACTTTAAACGAACAATTGAAAAGGATGATTTAACTCCTGAAATAGCTACTAAAGTTCAGCAAAATATTAATGATCTTTTGCATAAAGCTGAAATTCGAGCCCAAACAATTCTTAACGACAATCATATTTATCTTGATATTCTTGCCAATGAACTTTGTAAAAAAGGAATTTTGACAGAAAAGGAAATAAATAAGCTTTTTGAAAAAAAATCGAAAAAGTTAACTAAACCTTGCGAAGTATAAATTTATTTACTTTGCAAAATTAATTAACCGCTTCTACTATTTTGTAGAAGCGGTTTTTCTAGTTACATCAAAAAAATAGTTATTTGAAATTTCAGAAGTTATCCCTTCTCCCGTATGAGGATATATTTGTGAATAAATAGTATCTATGCCAATTAAAGTTACCAAAATTACACACAAGATAGCTTTTACTAAAAAATTAATTTTCTGTAATTTTTCTTCCAAAAATGGGGCAACAATATATACACATACGCAACCACCTAATCCAAAAAATACACTATTTTCAAAGCAAACTCTTCCTTTAATATTTAAAAATATACCTTCATATTCCCAGTATCGAACTCCTGTTTTCATTTCTATGTACCAAGAAGTAAAATATTCTATTATTGTACATAATATCATGACAATAAAAAAAGTTAAAATAGGATTTTTTAATGCTTTCCTAAAACTTTTAAATTTTGTCAAAAGAACAATTAAAGTGCAACCTGTTCCATATATAGGTAACCATGGTCCATAAAGAGCTCCTCTATTTATTAAACTTCCTTTAGTAAATAAGAATAGTCCTACCTCCCAAATCCAACCTACAAATGAAAATATAAAGAAAAATAATATAATTGAAGTTACTTCATATTTTTTATCATAATCAATTTTAATTTTTTTCCTTTCTTTTTCGTATAAATCTGGATATGTATCTAATTTATTTTCTTCGAATAATTTTTCATCATTCAATAATTCAAATTTATATTTTTTATTTTCAATATATTCTTTTCTAAGCGAATTATATAATTCTGCATATGTTGCATAATAGTAAGGAGTAACATAAAGACCTGCTATTCCAAATGTTACATACTGTAAAATTATCCATCCTACATATGATAAATCTAATTTAAATGCTTGCCATTTATTTCCATCCATCATTTTTCTTGAAATATCTATTGCATCTTTAGAATTTATTTTTGGATTTTCTGCAACTATAAATTTTACCATTCTATATGAATAATTTTTTATAAAGCCACCAATTATTGTAAGATTCCACAAAAATTTGTATAATTCCATTAAAAAAATCGTCTTCGTACTTTTTAAAAATCTTCCATTTTTAAACGCATATATTATTCTTCTAAATTTAGTTTTAGGATAATTCAAACTTTCAAGATATATTCTAGCTTCTCCAACTTGTATCGGATATGATATAAATATTTCTATTAATAATCCACAAATCGCAGCAGCTATTAACATTATACTTGCAGATATTTCTCTATTACTATATGTTGCAATTGAATTAAATACATTTTGTATTTGTAGGTTTCCTTTTGTTAATGTATCAAATATAGTAAATATGACACCTTTTGTTACATTATGCTTTTCATTATATTCTTTAATTAAAACAGTTAAATAATTTTTGTTTCCTGTAAATACTTGAGATAGAATTTTTTCTAAATATTCATTTATTATTATATCTTTATTGGATTTCTCTATAAATTGATTCGAATTATCTTTTTCTGAATTTTTGTTAGAAACATAATCATAAATTATCTGCAAATTTGTAAATCCATCTATATTTATTATATTTTTTCCAAAAGCCGTTGTCATTAAAATTCCTATTGCAAGAAGTGTCCATATGTTTTTCTTTAAAGTCTTTCGTCCCTTATTTTTTAATTGATTTATTTTCCACATATATTTTTAGCAGATTTTAGTTTTATTACATCAATCTAAAATCTTCTCCTTTCCTGTATCTTTACGTTAATATCTTATATTTCTGTTATTAAAACTCTTTCATTTCCTAGTATTTCTTCAAATATTTTTAAAATTTCTTCTGTACAGTATATTCCTCCACATGGCTTAAAGTCACTCTCATTTTGAATTTGTACAGCTATATTGTTCATTTCACCCGAAAAATATTTAATTGCTCCTCTAAGTTTTACTTTTGATTCCTCCGAAATTCCTGTTATATTTAAGTTTAATACCTTTCTTTTTTGTTCTCCAAAATTTTCTATTTTATTTGCTATAATCGTTGCGTTTTCCTCATCTCTAATACTTAACCTTCCTTTTATTAGAACAATATTTTCTTCTGTTAAAATATTTCCAGCTTGTATATATGAATTTTCAAAACATATAATTTCAGTTGTCCCATATAAGTCTTCTACAGTTATAAATGCCATTATTTTATTTGTTTTGGTGAATTTTTTCTTTATACTATTTATTATTCCTACATATATTACTTCTTGTCCATCTTTAAATTTTGAACTCTGTGTTTTGTTTCTTTCTACTTCACTTTCTAAACTTAAATTACTATTAAAATCTTCTATACTTTCTTCTTCGGAAACTGTATTTGAAAGAAGTCTCAAATCATTGCTTGTAATAGTTGTTTGATGAATGATTTGATTTTTTAAATTCTCCAATGGATGCCCTGATAAATAAATTCCTAACATTTCTTTTTCCATAGAAAGTATTTCTCTTTCTGAAAATTCATCTTTCTCATTAAAATTATATTTTATATCTTTTGCCTGTAATGAATCATTTTCATTTTGGTTTATTCCAAAATCGAACATTGACACTTGTCCATCTAATGCCTTCTTTTTATTTGATTGTATTACATCCAATATCATTTCAAAAGAAGCTAATAATGTTGCTCTTGTTTGATTAAACTCATCAAAAACACCTGCTTTTATTAAACTTTCTATGCATTTCTTATTTACTGCTCCATCTGCAATTCTTTCACAAAAAGATGTAAAACTTTCATATTTTCCATTTTCTTCTCTTTCTTTTATTATTTCTTCTACAGGAGCTATTCCTACATTCTTAATACTTCCTAGTCCAAATCTAATATTTCCTGTTTCATCTACTGCAAATTTAAGATTACTTTTATTTATATCTGGTTTTAATATTTCAATTTTTAATGCTTTACATTCATCTATATAAATTGGTACTCTATCTAAATTTCCTAAATAGCTATTTAGCATTGCTGCCATAAATTCTGCTGGATAATAACATTTTAACCATGCTGTTTGATATGAGACTACTGCGTAACAAGCTGCATGTGATTTATTAAATGCATATTTTGCAAATTCAGCCATTTCATCGAAGATTTTATTTGCTGATACTTCATCTATACCATTTCTTACACATCCAGGGACTATAACATTTCCTTTTTCATCTAATTGTCCATGTATAAATATCTCTCTTTCTTTTGCCATTACATCAAGTTTTTTCTTTCCCATTGCACGACGTACTAAATCAGCTCTACCTAAAGAATAACCTGCTAAATCTCTTACTATTTGCATTACTTGTTCTTGATATACCATGCAACCATATGTTACATTTAGGATTGGTTCTAGACTTGGATGTGTATATTCATAGTTTCCTGTCTGTTTTCCTCTAACATATCTTGGAATCTGATCCATTGGTCCTGGGCGATATAAAGAAACTCCTGCTATTAAATCCTCTAAGCTATCTGGTTTTAATTCTTGCATAAAATTTGTCATTCCTTGTGATTCAAATTGGAATATTCCACATGTTCTTCCATCTCGCCATAATTTGTATACATTCTTGTCATTCATATCTTTATCAAATTCTATATCAATATTTTTAGATTTTTTCACCATTTCTTTTGTATCTTTTATGACAGTTAATGTTCTTAATCCTAGAAAATCCATTTTAAGTAATCCTAATTCTTCTAGTGTTGTCATTATATATTGAGTAGCGTTTTGTCCATCTCTTACATATAATGGTACATATGTATCAACAGGATCTTTTGTGATTACAACACCACACGCATGTGTTGACGTGTTTTTTGGCATTCCTTCTAGCCACATTGATATATCTAATAATTTTTTTATTTTTTCGTCATTTTCATAAAGATTTCTTAATTCTACATTTTGTTCTAAAGCTTGTTTTATTGTAATATGAACTGCATTTGGAATCATTTTTGCTATTTTATCAGTTTCAGAAAGTGGTATGTCTAGTGCCCTTCCAACATTTCTAATTGCATTTTTAGCAGCGAGTGTTCCAAATGTTATTATTTGTGATACATGATCATGTCCATATTTTCTACATACATAATCTATTATTTCTTGTCTTTGTTCATCACTAAAATCAACGTCAAAATCTGGCATGCTTACTCTTTCAGGATTTAAAAATCTCTCAAACAGTAAATTATATTTCATTGGGTCAATATCAGTAATCTCTATAGCATAAGCTAAAATTGAACCAGCACCTGATCCTCTTCCTGGTCCTACTGGGATATTATGAGTTTTGGCATAGTGTATATAATCCCAAACAATTAGATAATAGTCTACATATCCCATTTTATTTATTATTTCAAGTTCATAGTCTGCTCTTTTTTGATATTCCTCTGGAATATTGTCACCATATCTCTTTTTCATCCCATCATCACATAATTTTTTTAGAAAATCATAATGTGTTTTAAATTCTTTTGGAACATCATAGTTTGGTAATATTGTATGCCCAAACTCGAACTCTACATTACATTTCTCTGCAATTTTCACGGTGTTTTCTATTGCATCTGGAAAAGCTTTAAAATAATCTATCATCTCTTGAGGTGATTTTACATACAACTCATCAGTTTCAAATTTCATTCTATCTTCATCACTCATGCGTTTTCCTGTTTGTATGCATAACAGTATTTCGTGATTATAACTATCTTCTTTTTTTAAATAGTGAGCATCTGTTGTTGCAACTAATGGTATATCTAGTTTTCTGGCTAATTTAACTAATTTTTGGTTTGCAATTACTTGTTGAGGAAGTCCATTGCTCTGAATTTCTATATAATAGTCTTCTCCAAACAGTTCCTTATGCCATAAAGCTATTTTTTCTGCTTCTTCTTCTGTTTTATATAAAAGAGCCTGATTTACTGCTCCTGCTAGACAAGCACTTAAACAAATTAATCCTTCATGATATTCTTTTAATATATCTAAATCAATCCTTGGCTTATAATAATAACCATCGATAAAACCAAGTGAAACTAGTTTACTTAAATTTTTATATCCTTGCATATTTTTTGCAAGTAAAATTAAATGATAATATTTATTATCTATATTTGGTTCTTTATCAAACCTAGTTCTTGGAGCAACATATACTTCACATCCAATTATTGGTTTTACACCTTCTTTTTTACAAGCTTTATAAAAATCAATTACTCCATACATAACACCATGATCTGTTAAAGCAATTGCATCCATTCCCAATTCTTTTGCTCTTATTGGTAAATCTTTTATTCTATTTGCCCCATCTAGTAAACTAAACTCACTATGTATATGAAGATGTACAAAATCTCCCATTTTGTTACTCCTTTCTTTTTATTTTCTTACCCAAACTGATACACTTCTTCCTTTACATCTAAACACTCCGCATCCCTGTTCATCTATATGTACTACATCTGGGCAATTATCTAAACAATCTATAAATTCCTCACCTGTATAACCTGTTCCTACATACATTCTTTTTTCTGCATCAAAAGAATTTGATGCAACTACTGCTAAACCCGAATCTAGATGTTTTGTATCTCCTTCTCTTGTCCATCCGATTACATTTGGATGATCAAAATAATCGTGTTGTCTTCCGTATGCTTTTATTTTTCTAAGAGCTAATAAAGTTTTTATTCTTTCAACTGGTTTATTATTGGAGTGTTTTATACCATACAAATCACCATAAAATACACAAGGATATCCTTCTTTTCTTAACAAAATTATTGCATATGCTATTGCCTTAAACCATTCTTCAACATAACTTTGAAGTGCTTGTCCTGGTTGTGTATCATGATTATCCACAAAAGTAACTGCTGATGCTGGGTTTTCTTTTACAAGTGTTTTATTTAATATTGTTGACATATCGTATTCTGGATTTACACTTGCATTATAAAAATTATTGTGAAGTGGTACATCAAATAGTGACATAGCTCCTTCAGTTTCTTTTAAATAGTTATGTAAATTATCCACATTGTAACTCCAATATTCACCTACTGTAAATAATTCTTTTCCTGACTCTTCTCTTAAATACTTAAGCCACTCTTTATAAAACAATGCATCTATATGTTTAACTGCATCTAACCTAAAGCCATCAACTCTTGTTGTTTCTAGATACCATTTTCCCCATCTTTTGCATTCTTCAACTACTTCCGGATTTGAAAAATCAATATCCGCACCCATTAGATAATCAAAATTAGCAAATTCTTTGTCAACACACTCTGCCCAGGATTTATCTTTAAATTTAAATAAAGCTTTTTCTGAATTTTTGCTATTTATATCTATCCCCTTAAAATGGGTCCAATTCCATTCAAAGCTGGAATATTTATGTCCTCTTCCAGGGAAAGTGAATTTTGTTGCTGCTTTGATTTCTTCTAAATTACTTTCAACTTTTGTGTGATCTCCCCAATCACACCTATTTACTAAAATATCCTGAAGTTTATCTGCACCCATTTTATGATTCAAAACAATATCTGCATAAACATTTATAAAGTTTCTTTTTAAACTTTCAATTGCCCTTATATATTCGTCTTTTGTACCATATTTTGTAGGAACGCTTCCTTTTTGGTTAAATTCTCCAAGATCATATAAGTCATAAACACCATATCCTACTTCATTTTTTCCTGCCATTCCCTTATATGCAGGTGGTAACCATACAGATGTTATTCCTAAATTTGATAAGTTTTCTGCATCATCTGCTACCTTATTCCATAATCCTTCTTCTACATCTAAATACCATTCAAAATATTGCATCATTGTTCCATTTATTTGTTTTAACTGTTTCATTTGTTTACTTCATATCCTTTCGTTTAAAAAATCTTTATAACTTCAATTTTTCCATTTATTTTATACTACTTGCTCCTGTTGCATAATTTATTGTTACTTTTGGTTGATTATTATACACATATACATTAAACATTATACTAGACCCTTTATCTTCTACAGATTCTGCTTCCATTTCTACACCGCTTACAACTAAATTATCACCTTCAAATATAGGTGTCACTCTATATAATACATGTTTTTTATTTTTCTTTATATATTCTGCTACTTTATTTTCAAATGGTAACATTCCTTGTACATTCATAAATCTTGTTCCTGTTATTAAGTTTCTTTCATTTGCATTTTCTGCAGTTAATTGGAATCCTATTAAATGACACCTATTATATAAATATTTTCCATCTATAAAATCATATTTTGTATTTTGCCATCCTGTAGGTTTTATTTTTGATATTGCTCCTCTTTCTCCTGTTGGCATAGTATCTACAGAAACATTTGCAAAAGCTACTCCACATCTCCCTAGCGAATCTAATGGAGCATATTCTTCAAAAGATTTTGTAGTAAAATATTTTTCTTCAAAATTAGGAATATTATTGTTTATTGTAACATAAGGGGTGTTTCCATCAAATTTTGGTATTTCACTTATTTTAAACGTTTTATTCGAATCTGAAGTTAGTACATTTGCGATGTTATTTGAAACATTATTATTTTCCATTCCTGTAATTGCCGAAATGTCGTAACCATAGTAACCTAATATAGCAATAATTATAGAAAATATAATTGCGATTAATATTTTTCTCAATTGTTTTTTCTCTCTTTTCTTCATAACTTCTTCCTCCGCTTATTTTTTATTTTATCAAATGTACTTTATACCCTTATATAATATCAAAAAAAGAATTAAAAATCTACATTTTTAACTCTTTTTTTATTTCTATTTTTCATATTATGTATAATTCTGATTTATTATAAATTATTTTTCACACTTTTCATAAACATAATATCTTCGATTATATCAATTACAGAAGATACAATCATCATAATACCAATTGTTATAATAATAGCTCCTGAATTTAAAGTAATATATAATCCACAAATTAACATTATACAAGCTAATACTAAACTTGATAACCAAATATTTAAATTTTGTGTCTTTAATTTCACAGATAAGCTTATTCTAATTAAAGCACTATAAATTATCCATATTCCTATTATAATTCTAAAAATTGTTCCTATTGTTGAACTATATATCATAGTAACAATTCCTATAATTAACGCAAGTACTCCAAAAACTAAATCATAATTATAAAAATCATATTTCCCTTTTGTATAGAAATAATTTATTATTTTAAATACACCAAATAATATAAAAATTGTTCCTAATATACAAGCAATTATCTTTAAAGTACCTTCTGGTTTGTAAACAAGAATTAAACCAAGTATTGCAAAAACTATTGATTCGATTATAGATAATATTCCTTCTTTTTTTAAAATTAACTTTAAATATTCCATCCTAAATCTCATTCCTTTCCAAGGTACAAGTTATTTGATTACCTTTTTTATTTTTTCTTATATTATTTTATATTTTCTTTCAAATTTTGTCAATAAATTTAACATATTATTTTACAAAAATGATATATAATGTTATATAACTAAAAATATTAAATATTATCATTCCTTATAGTTTCAATAATATTTTGTTTGTTAATTTTACTCATAGAATATCTCATAATAATGCCAATAACAACAGCAACAAACACAATTGCAACTATAATAGCTTTATATGGTAAAACATACTCCATTTCCATACTATTTTTAAACATATTATACATACCATAAGATAATACTAATCCAATTGGTATTCCAATTATTAAAGATTTAACTCCATAGAATATACTTTCTAATCTAATCATTCTATTAAATTCCTTTTTGGTCATTCCTATTGATTTAAGCATTGCAAATTCTTTTTTTCTTAAATTCATATTTGTTGTTATAGTATTAAAGATGTTTGTTATTCCAATTAATGTAATTACTCCAATGAATCCATATAAGAATATTGATACCACTAATACAATTGCATTTTCAGCTCTTATTGACTCTTCCATATTAATTGTATTTAAATTAGAATCAGTAAGATTGTTGTCTTTTTTATATTGTTCTACTTCTTTATCTAATTTATCAGCATCATTTGACTGTGCATATAAAGTTTCAGATTTATAACCTACTTTATTCATAAATTCTTCACTTACAATAAAATATGCATTAATACTATATAGATTTTCTATTCCATTTGGTCTTTCTTCTGTTCTTGCTACTATTTTTATGTTATATTCTTTGTCATCTATTTTTCCTATGGCTGTGTCTCCCTTTTTCCAAGTATACATGCTTCCTTGAACTCTTTTTCCATCTTTATCTGAATTGATATTGTTGTCAATTAAAATTGCTCCATCTTTGTATGTCTGATACTCTCCACCTATTTTCTTCAAATACTTTTCATATGCATTTTTGCTTAATGATATAACATTTATTGTATCTATTTGCTCTTTTCCTGATTCTGAGTATCTTGTTTTTACGTCTTTTCCATATTCAGTTAATTCTGCTTTGTGTTTTTCATCCATATCCATTTCTAACACATTACTTTTATTAATTGAAAAATCCCCGGCATCTGGTAAATTTGTTATGTCTGTTAAAATTTTATAATTTTTTATTTGTTCTTTTTCAAATTCTTCTTTATCTTCAGGTGAAACAGTTGTAAATGCATATACTACATAATTATAATTCTTTTCTGTATAATACGCACTTGACATCTTAAATCCATATTGTATAAAACTTGATATTGCAATAAATATTACAACACTTACTATTATAGAAATTACTGTTGTTCTATATTTTTTCTTACTTCTTTTTAAATTTTTATATGCTATTTCTCCACCTGTTTTAAATATTTTTGTTATTATTTTTGGACATTTTATTTTTTTTGCTTTTAATTTTACATCTTCTGAACTTCTTATTGCTTCAATTGGTGTTATTTTTGATGCTTTTTTAGCTGACCTTTTACAAGATAACCATATTGTTATAATTGATACAATTATACTTACAACTACTGCTGGCCAAGATATACCATATGTTAGAAAATTTCCTCTTGATACATAATCTTTTAATATATAATTTACTACATTTACTAATATATATATTGCAAATATTCCACTTAAGATTCCTAAAGGTATTCCTATAATTCCTAGTATAAATCCCTCAAAATAAACACTTTTTTTAATTTGTTTTTTTGTTGCCCCAATACTTGAAAGCATTCCATATTGTTTTAATCTCTCAGTTATTGATATAGCAAATCCATTTCTAATAACAAATACACTAGATACTAGAACAATTCCCATTATGAACGCTCCTAGTCCATAAATTGTTTTTAAAGTTTCATCATCTAAACTTGCTCCTTCGTATGATAATAACTCTTTATTTATTTTTAGTTTATATTTATAACTTTTATATGTTTTTTTTAATCCATTAACTACATTAACCTCATTTGTTTCCGTTCCAGGTTTTGCAATTACCATTTGATTTATGCTTTCAGTGTTTTTTACATAATCATATGGATTTGTATATAAAACAGCAATATTGGCCTTTTTATTTATTGTTTGCATTTTGGTAATAACTGTAAACCACTCAACTTCATAAGGTTCAATTGCAATTGTTGGTCTACTTATAATTCCAACAATTTTATATGTTTTTTTTGTTGTATTTACAATTTCTTTTTCAACTGTTTGTGGCATTTCATTTATTTTTTCTTCATCATAATAATTTGTTTTTTTACTATCTGTAGTTCCTTTTAATTCCCCAACATTTAATGTTATTGTATCCCCAACTTTGTAATTTGTTTTGAATTTTTCATTTATTCTAGCTGAGATTGCAAGTTCACCATCATTTTCAGGCAATCTACCATCTTGTACATTTATAGACATATTATTCAAAAATTTGTCATCCATTGAAATAATATTAACATATGGATTTTCTTCTGTACCTGATGATGTTGATACTTTAACATTTGGAAGATAACTATATCCTATTTCTTCTGATAAATAATACTTTTCAACATCTCTATTTTCTTCTATATACTTAAGTTCATCTTTTGGAACATTATAAAAAATAGCATGGTAATTTCCTTGACCATTTTTAGCAGTTTCTATAAATGTTTTTTGAAAACTTGTTATAAGTCCAGCAACTCCGCAAATTAAAGCTGTTGATAAAATTATTCCTATTATAATTACTATTGACCTTTTTTTATTTAGCTTTAAATCTTTTAAACTTAATTCATTCAAAACCTTCATTATTTTCTTGTCCTTTCATCTTTAATTATTTTTCCGTCATCAATTGTTATAATTCTATCAGCTTCTAACGCAATTTTCTCATCATGTGTTATTATAATAACAGTCTGATTATATTTCTTATTTGAAAGTCTTAATAATGAAATAATCTCTTCACTTGCCCTCGAATCCAAGTTTCCAGTAGGCTCATCTGCAAGCATTAATGCTGGTTCATTCATCATTGCTCTTCCAATAGAAACTCTTTGTTGTTGACCACCTGATAATTGGTTTGGTAAATTATTCTTTCTTTTTTCGATTCCTAGTGTTTTTAATAAATCGTTTAATCTTTTTTCGTCAACTTCTCTGCCATCTAATTTTGTTGGTAAAGTAATATTTTCTGAAACATTTAAGACAGGTATTAAATTATAAAATTGATAAATTAAACCAACTTGTCTTCTTCTGAAAATAGCTAAATTATCGTCATTTAAAGTATAAATATCTTTTCCATCTATATATACCTTTCCAGATGTCGGTCTATCTACTCCTCCGATTAAATGTAACAATGTAGATTTTCCACTTCCGCTTGCTCCTATTATTGCAACGAATTCTCCCTTTTCTATTGAAAAAGATATGTTGTCTACTGCTTTTACTTGATTTTCTCCTCTTCCATAAGTTTTATTTAAGTTTTCAACTCTTAATATTTCCATATTTTTTCCTCCTTTTTTCTTTTCAACCAATGGTGATATTCTTTAATTGGCTTAAAAGAACATTTTGTTTGTACCTAGTATAATTTTTGAAAGTGACTTTTAAGTGACTTTTTTACTATAAATTTTGTCACTTTTCTCTATATAAAAAAAGATTAATACTTACAAACAAGTATTAATCTTTTCAGCTTTATTATAAACATAAATTTTCGTTACAAAAATGTAATTTATTAATAGTATCTAATCCAATATGTTCATTTACAACATTTATAGCTTTTTCATATAAATCAATTTGTTCACGAAAATGTGCGTCTATTCCATATAAAACTTTTAAGTCTTTATATTCAGAAGCAATCTTCCAAAACTCTTTATTTGGATATGTAATTTTTTCTTTTATTCCTCTTATATACATAACTGGTTCAGATAAGTTAATTTCTATTGGAACCCCATACTTTTCTGCAGTACTGCAAATTATGTGTGCAACTTTTTCTTCAATTTCCTCAAAAGTATTTCTACTTAACATATATAAATCCGGATGAGCTATTATATTTGGTATATTTTTCTCAATTGCTGTCTTTATGTATTCAGCATATCTTAAAAGTTCTGCATCAGTAAATTCATTTTTTCTAAAAATTTTTAATTCTTTTTTATCATCATATATGAAATGCTGTCCTAGAATTAATTTATCCGTTTGTTTTTTTAATTCAAATAAATTATCTTCTTGTCCCGGTAAATATTCTACTTCGAATCCTGTTTCTATTTCTATTGTATTTTTGTATTTTTCTTTTAAAGATTTTATATTATTTAGATATTCATCTTTCTCACTATATTTCATTCTCATATTTTTTCTATGGTCTATTTCCTCTTTTTCAGGACAATGCTCTGTAAAAGCTATCTTTGTAAATCCTTTTTTTATAAATGCTCTTACATAATCTTCGTCTGACATATTTTTATCTGCATGTCCACATCTTTTTGTATGTGTGTGATAATTAAATTTTTGCATTTTATCCTCCTCTTTCTCCGATTTTATTTCATATATTTAATTATAAATTCTGTCCCATTTTCTAATTCTGATTTGCAACTTATCATACCATTATTTTTTTCAATAATATTTTTTGCCAAAGCAAGTCCAATTCCCACACTATTTTCAGAAGAATTTTTTCCTTTATAAAATCTTTCAAAAATATGCTTTAAATCCTCTTTTGACATTCCTTCTCCTTGATCTCTTATTGTTATTTTTGTAAATAAGGTATTTTCTTCATACTTTATATAAATTTTTCCGTCTTCCTTATTGTGTTCGATACAATTTTTAATAATATTTGTAACTGCTTCTTGTTGCCACTTATAATCACCAACAAAAGAGGCTTTTTCATTACCTTGTATGATAACATGTTGATTTCTTATTTCAATTGGTATTTCTAATTTTTTTAGTATTCCTTCAATAAATTTTTTTAGGTTAATTTTTTCATCTAAAAATTGTACTACATTTGCATCCAGTTTCGATAATTTTAACATTGATATAACAAGCCAATTTATCCAGTCAACTTGTTTACTAATCTCAAATATGAATTTTTGTTTTGTATTTTGGTCCATATTTGGATTATCCTTTAAATTATCTAGCATTATAGTTATAGATGTTAAAGGAGTTTTTAATTGATGTGATATATCTTCAACAGACATTTTTAAATTTTCCTTGTCTTTTTTTGATATTTCACTTTCTTCTTTAAGCATAACCGTAATTTTATATAATTCGTTTTTTAAATTGCTTAGCTCGTCTTCACTGTTCTCATCAATACTTAATTCGTATTCTCTATTTTTGACTTTATTTATATATTTTGTGATTTGATTAATTTTTTTATCACGCTGTTTTAAATATACAAATACAATAATTGTCCATAAAGTACTAAATATTATAATCAAAATAATATTTAATTTCAAATTAAATCTCATTTGTCTTTCGACTGATACAATTGCATTCGTCTCATTTATGTCGATTCCATAGTTCAAAAGTTCATCTTTTCCACTTTCATATTCTTCACTATCAGAATTTAATATTTCTATTATAGCTTTACTATCAACTTCTGGATATTTTACAATTATTCTTCCTACTATATCTGTTATTTTTTTGTTTGTTATACTAGTTACATCTTTATATTGTTTATAGGTTTGAATTGTTATTATAATTATTGTCATTATTGTCAAACTTATCATCGCTAATATTAAAGATTTTATATTCTTATTTTTTAACCATTTCATATCTCACTTATTTCCTTTTATATTATATACTATTGACAATAGATTTTATTCCCCTACTCTATATCCCAATCCTCTAACAGTTTTTATTATTGTTTCATCTCCCAATTTTTCTCTTATTCTTTTTATATATACAGTTAAAGTATTATCATTAACAAAGTTTCCTGCAATATCCCATATTTTTTCCAATAATTGTTCTCTTGTAATTAATTTATTTTGATTTTTAAATAGCATAAGTAAAATTCTATACTCCAAACTAGTAAATATAATTTCTTGATTATCTTTATATACTTTAGCAGATGTCATATCTACTTTTATATTTCCGTATTTTATTATATCTGTTTTTTCTTCTTTTTGTCCATATCTTCTTAAAACAGAATTTATTCTTGATATTAACTCTCTAGTTCTAAAGGGTTTTACAATATAATCATCTGCTCCTAAATCTAATCCTAATACTACACTTGTCTCTTCATCCTGTGCTGTCAAAAATATAATTGGTATATTATAATTCTGTTTTATTTTTTTACATATGTCAAATCCGTTTCCATCTGGTAATGAAACATCTAACAATATTAAATCTATTTCTTCAAGTTTTATTATATCCTCACATTTCTTTACATTTTGAGCTGAAATCACTTTAAAATTTTCTTGTTCTAGAGAATATTTAAGTCCCATTACTATTGTTTCATTATCTTCTACTAATAAAATCTTTCTCATAGTTAAAATTCATTCCTTTCACAATATTCAAAACTTTTATATTTTAACTGAACATTTTTTGAATAGCAATTTCATATATACTTTTTGCAATCTTTTCTCCATCTTCCTTTAAATTTATTAGATTTTCCATCATAACACCGCTATTGATTTCCATAATCTTAAATTCATTATTTTCGAGCTTAACAATGTCAATACTTACAAAATCCAAATCAATTACATCAATAACTTTATTTACCAATTTTATTAACTCTTTTTTCTCTTCATCATTAACGTCTTCAATTATAGCTCCCTTTGAAAGGTTAAATCTCCATTCATATTCTATCTTTTCATTCTTTTTTGGAATATAATTTATATCTATATTTTCATTTTTTAGATTTTCTTCTTTACTAAAATATGAATTATTAAAGTCTTTTAAAAGTTCTTTTATAGTTTTTTCTCCGTCCCCAATTATAATTGGTTTTACTTTTTTGTAAATATATTGTTTTTCTTTTAAATAAATCACTCTATATTCATTCTTTATATCATAAAATGGACAAATACAAATACTATGATTTTTTTCTATTATTTTTTTATATTCTTTATTCAATTCTTCAATATTGTTTGTATGAATTACATTGTTTCCACAAGTTCCATTATTCGGTTTTATAACAACATTTTTTTCAAACATATTGAAGTATTTTTCCAACTTTTCTTCCTCATATTTATATAAAATGTTATATCGAATAATGGGTATATTTTCTGCATGTAAAACCGAATACAATGCACATTTATCATTACATATATCTGCTGTTGATTGTGAATTAAGTTCAAATTTATAACCTATTATATATTTTATTTTACTTTTCTTTTTTAATTTTATTATCCAATCATCTGATAATTCAGAATATTTAATTCCTTTTTCTTTACAAATTTGTTTTATTATACTATTAAATTTTTTTTCTTTATACATTTTTTCCCCTTTTATAAAATTTAAAGGAGATTGAACAAACAATCTCCTTCGACATTAATTAAACCAACTTATCCAAGTGAATTATCCCATTCAAATTCTTCATTTAAATACTCAATTATAGCATCTTCAATAAAAAACTTCTTTGCCTTAATTTCCTGATCAGCAAGGATGTTGTTTACTTGATTTTTCAAGACTTCCAAAGGAACAGAACATTTACCATATTCAGAATCAATCAAAATTTCTTCTAAGTCGATTTCTCCAATTTTCTCAAATTTTATTTCTTCTGCAAATTCACCTTCTACTTCCTTTTTTGAACATGTAGCTAAAGTTATTTCTACTACATCTTCATCTTGGTCATTTCTTTCAATCAGAATTTTATTTGATGTAAACTCTGAATCAGAAAATTCATTAAACGAATGGATAGATATTTGGTCTTTACGCATTTAAAATGCCTCCTTAAAAGTTAATATATTTATTATATTACATTTTACATAAATTGTCAAATTTAATATCTTTAAGGCTATTTTTTTATTTAATAGCTTAGTTATGAAGTGATTAAAATTGAAAAAAGTGTATCTTTATTAAATTAATTTCATTTCTAAACTGCCTTCTCCATTTTTATATTCTAAATTAGCAATTGCCCCATTAATTATTGTAAAACATGGACCTTTATGAGAAAAATCAGCATCAAAAATTATTGGAATATTATATTCATTAATAACACTATCTTTTAAAGCTTCTCTCATTGTATAATTTAAAAACGATACTTCATTTCCGTTTCTTCCAAATATTATTGCTTTTACATATTTAAAATAATCTAGTTCATTTAATTTCCATAAAGTTCTAATTAACTCTTCTTTTGAAAGTTCACAATTATCAAAGTACCATATTATACCATCATTTTTATATTTTTCATTAAATTCTTTTGTTCCATCATACCTTGTACCTGCAATTTCCGAAATTATATCTATACAACCACCTATAATTCTTCCAGTACAATTTATATTTTCATTATTTAAAGATTTCCATTCAACCTTGTTTGTAAAATTATATCCTTCAAGTCCAGTTTTCATTTCTCTACTCTCATTTTCATATTCCGAATAGTTTTCTTGTTTTATTAAATTTCCTTTTAATATCTCCAAATTTTCAGTCACATTTCTATAATAATTTTCCACACCATATTCCCCGAAATTATTTCCATATATAGTTGCTATATCACATTTTGTTGTTATAGGAAATAAAAGTCCTGTAGGATCTGAAAAACCTTGTATATATTTTGGATTTTTCAAAATACAATCAAAATCTATATATGGCAAAATCTCTATTAAAAATTCTCCTCCAGCTGCACACATTATAAAATCAATATTGTTATTTTCAAACATTGAATTTATTTCTTTTGCCCTCTCCTCTTTTGATGCACTTCTTGCTCTATTGTTTTTAAAAATATTTTTTGATAATTCACATTTATAACCTATTTTTTCCAATTTAGTTTTTGAATTTTTATATCTTTCTATATAAAATTCATTATATGCTCCTGAAGATGGTGCCGGAACACCTATTGTATTTCCTTTTTGTAAAAATTTTGGATAAATCATAAACCTATCTCCTTTATCTTTTCTATATAAGCATTTTATCATTTATTTTTATCATAATCAATACAAATTTAAATATTCTAATTGGTAACAAATTGTCGATAAAAGTCATATCTTATAATATAAATCCAAAGGAGGAAAAAAATGATTAATAGAAGATTTAGAAAATGTTATTGTATGAATAACAACTATTTTAATAGTCAAAACAGTTGTCCTACAAAAGTTGGAATAGAAACAGCTTGCAACAACACTAACTGCTGTTGCCCTCAAAATAATCTATCTGATTCTTGTGACTGTGGATTTGACGATGAAGAAGAAAATGTATTTCCTGAAAATCCAATGCTTGGGCAAAGTTATGTACCACTTCAACAAATGAATGATACATTTAAACCTTGTGTCGGATTAAAGCATGGAACCATATTTCCTGAGCTTGTAAGCCCATACAGTCCATGTGATTCAATGAGACAAAATGCCTTTATTGAATCACTAAATACTCCAAAGGAGGGATGTAACTCATGAATGAAGATTTTCAAGAAAAGTTAGAAAATATTGAAAACTCTAATATATCAAATATAAATAATAGAAATTGTCCTTGTCATAAAAATATGCAAACTGTATCTCCTGTAAGTAGCAATAATATGTGCAATCAAGATACTAGAAGAGAAATGATACACCAAATAAAATGTTTGGCTTTTGCAATAAATGATCTTGCATTATATTTAGATGTTCACCCTGATGATGAAAAAGCATTATGTTTGCACAAAAAATATTGTAAGGAATTAAAAGATTTACAAGATAAATATCAAAAAGTTTATGGCCCTTTAACAATAAACTTTCCATGTAATAAATGGAGATGGATTGAAGAACCATGGCCTTGGGAAAGGGGGAATTT
>USGK01000018.1 GCA_900554175.1 uncultured Clostridium sp. | reverse complement strand
AATATACGCAAAATTTATGGATAAAAATTTTGCCACGAATTACTTAACAGATACATTATAATTAGTACGATTGGTCGAGCTTGACTTTGTGGTTAAAAAAAAGTATACTAATAAAGGAAAATTGTGTAAAAGTGGGAAGGTTAAAAATGATAAATGTATTATTATGTGGAAATAAGAAAGTTTTTGATGGAGCTTTAACACAGCTTATTTCAATGACAAATAGAACCAAAGAATCTATAAACTGTTATATTTTTACAATGGATGCAACATACTTAAAAAAAGAATATGAACCAATTAATGAAGTACAAGTTGATTTTCTAAATAAAGTTGTAAAATCTAAAAATATAAATAACAAAGTAATTAAAATAGATGTAACTAAAATTTATGAGGAAGAATTTAAATGTTGTATTAATGAAAATGCATATTGTACACCATATACTTTGTTAAGACTTCTAGCAGATAAAATAGAAAATTTGCCAGATAAAATATTATATTTGGATATTGATATAATGATTGGGAATGATATATTAGAATTATACAATAAAGATATAGAAGAATATGAATATGCTGCTGTAAAGGAAAAATATGGATGTTGGCTTATAAGACCGGACTATATTAATGCAGGTATGCTTTTATTGAATATGAAAAAAATAAAAGAAACCAAATTATTAGAAAAAGCAAGAAATTTAATTAGAACAAAGAAAATGCTTTTTGCTGACCAGGATGCAATATATTGGTCAACTACCAAAAAATTACTTTTACCAAGAATTTATAATGAACAATCTAAGTTTAATAAAAAAGATACAGTTATTTGTCATTTTTGTAAAAGATTAATGTTTTTACCATATCCACATACAGAAAATTTTAAACAATGGAACGTGGAAGAAGTACACAGCGTTTTAAAATGTCATTATTTTGACAAAGATTTAGAAGAATATGTAAAACTAATTGAAGAATTTAATGTAAAAAAAAGAGAGGAAATTTAAAATGAATAACTATAAAGCTGAGGTTCCAATATTTTTTGCAATTGACGATGGTTATATTCCATTTTTAGCAGTTACTTTACAATCAATTGTAGAAAATGCTTCAAATGAATATAAATATCTAATAAAAATATTATATACAAATGTTTATGAAAAAAATAAAAGTGCAATTAAAAAATATGAAAGGAAAAATATCGATATAGAGTTTGTAGATCTAAATAAATATATAGATAAAGTAAAGGATATGTTATATACTAGAGATTATTTTACAATGACAACATATTTTAGACTTTTTATACCGGATATATATCCTAATTTAAAGAAAGCTGTATATTTAGATTCAGATATAGTTCTTTTATCTGATGTAGCAAATCTATATAATATTGAATTAGAAAGTAATCTTTTAGGCGTAGTTGCTGATGATATAATTCAAAAAAATGAGATTTTTCAAGAGTATGTTGAAAAGGTTGTAGGGGTATCATCATATAAATCTTATTTTAATGCAGGTGTCCTTTTGATGAATTTAGAAGAATTAAGAATACTTAATTTTCAGGAAAAATTCTTATATTTATTAAAGACTGTCAAATATTCAGTAGTACAAGATCAGGATTACCTAAACAGAATTTGCAAAGGTAGAGTAAAGTTTTTAGATAAAAGTTGGAATTTGATGCCAAATGTTGCAGAAGAAGAATTGGATAGAAAAAATATAAATTTAATCCATTATAATTATCAATATAAACCATGGCATGATGATATTCCATATAGTGAATATTTTTGGGAATTTGCAAAAAAGACAGAATTTTATGAAGAAATCTTAAAAATGAAAAGAGATTTTACAGACGAAGATAGAAAGAATGATATAGAAGCAGATAGAAAGTTAAAAGAACTTGCAATAAAAGAATCTAGTTGTGTTGGTGATGATAGAACAAATAATACAATAAAAATAGAAAAGTCTAAAGAAAGACTTCATGTTCTTGAAAAAATAAAACAATTAGAAAAAGAAGGAAGATTTGATGTTGATGCAGAAGATGATCCTCCAACGATCGAATTACTTCCTGAAAATGTAGACTATTTGAAAGTAAAAAGAAGAAACAAATTAAAAAATAAATTAGCTAACAAATTAGGCGAAAGATTTTTAGAAGAAATAATTAGAGAAAATAAATTAATTATAAAAGAAATTGAAGGGTTAGAAAATTTGAGAAATATACAGTCAGGTGCTGTAATTACATGTAACCATTTTAATCCATTCGATTCATTTACAATAGAGAAGATTTTTACGCTTTCAGGTCAAAGAAAAAATAAGAAAATGTATAAAGTAATAAGAGAAGGAAATTATACAAACTTTCCAGGATTTTATGGTTTCTTATTTAGAAATGCTGATACTTTACCACTTAGTTCGAATACAAGAACAATGATTAAATTTATGAAAGCAACAGAAACTATTTTAAAACGTGGTGATTTTATTTTAATTTATCCAGAGCAAAGCTTATGGTGGAATTATCAAAAACCAAAGCCTTTGAAAAATGGTGCATTCAAAATTGCAACAAGAGCTAAGGTTCCAGTTATTCCAATATTTATAACAATGACTGATTCAGAATTTGTGGCTGAAGATGGTTTTCCTATAAAAGAATACTACGTTCATATAAAAGAACCTATATATCCAGATATAAAACTTTCGGAAAAAGAAAATGTAGAAAAAATGAAAAGTCAAAACTTTGAGATATGGAAAAATATATACGAAGAGTTTTATCAAATTCCATTAGAATATAGTACAGAAAAAGGTAATTTAGAAAATGAAGTCAAAAAAAATTAACTATTATAAAGATGAATTGAATGATGAATTTTCAGGAGCAAATATTAAACCAAGAACTATAGATAAGAATTATAAATTTATACATCATAATTTTTTATGGAATGCACTTTCAATTTTTTTACAGAATTTTTTAAGCATGCCATTAAAAATTTTATATAGTAAAATAAAATTCAGAATTAAGTATGTTGGAAAAGAAAAATTAAAAAGCTCAAAAAATACAGGATACTTTGTGTATGTAAATCATACACAAGTATTTGCTGATGTATTAATTCCAAGTATACCAATTTATCCAAAAAGAAATCATTTCATTGTAAATCCTGAAAATGTTTCTATGAAATTCTTAGGAAATAGTATACAACTTTTAGGGGCTATTCCTATTCCAAATAAAATGAATGGGATGAAAAATTTTATAAAAGCAATTGAATACCATATAAATAAAAAACATTCAATTACCATTTATCCGGAGGCACATATTTGGCCATACTATACTAAAATAAGACCATTTAAATCTGTATCTTTTGAATATCCAATAAGGTTTGATGTACCAACATATTGTATGACAAATACTTATCAGAGTTACGGAAAAAATAATAATAAAATTAAAATTGTAACATATATAGATGGACCATTTTTCGCAGATAAAAATTTGAATCCAAAAGAACAAAAACAAAATTTAAGAGATAAAGTTTATAATTGTATGGTCGAAAGAAGTAAAAATAGTAATATTGAATATATTGTATATAAAAAAAGTGAAGAAAAATGTCTGTAATATGCTAAATTAAGCAAGTTATAGACATCTTTTTATTATATAAAAGTTCACTTATTTCTCTTTACAATTAAAAAAAATAATGATATCATAAAGAAAATTAAAAACGTAAAAAGGAATGAAGCAAATGAGCAAAAAGTGGCAATATTATGAAAATGTAGATGAAGAAAAGATAAATAAATTGCAAGAGAAATATAAAATTAATAGATTACTTGCGACAATACTAGTAAATAGGAATATAACAGAAGAAAAAGCCGAAATATTTTTGAGTCCAACAAGAAGTGATTTTTATGATCCTTTTGGTATGCCTGATATGGAAAAAGCAGTTGATAGATTGATAAAGGCAATGAATTTAAAAGAAAAGGTTATAATTTATGGAGATTATGATGTTGATGGAATTACTAGTATAACTGTATTAAAAAGTTTTTTAAAAGATAGGGGATTTGATGTAGGAGAATATATTCCAAATAGACTAAGTGAAGGTTATGGAATAAATATGGAAGCTGTAAAAAAGATAGCTGAAGAGGGTTATAAATTAATGATAACTGTAGATTGTGGAATTACTTCTGTAAAAGAAGTAAAATATGCAGAAGAATTAGGAATAGAAACAATTGTTACTGATCATCATGAACCTGCAGAAGAAATTCCAAAGGCAATAGCTGTAGTAGACTGTAAAAGAAAAGATAACAAATATCAATTCAGAGAACTTGCAGGAGTTGGAGTAACATTTAAATTTATACAAGCATTAAGTAAAAAATTAAATTTAGAGGAAAAGGAATATTTAAAGTATTTAGATATAGTATCGATTGGAACAATTTCGGACATAGTTCCATTAGTTGATGAAAATAGAGTTATTACAAAACTTGGTTTAAAGTTAGTGGCTTGTACTAGAAATCTTGGTTTAAAGTCACTTCTTAAAGAAATAGGAATGAATAAAATAGATTCATCAGTAATATCTTTTGGTGTTGCTCCAAGAATAAATGCATGTGGGAGAATGGGATATGCAAATGAAGCTTTAAAATTACTTTTAACAGAAGATGAAAATAATGCAAAAGAACTTACAGATAGTTTAAAAAAATATAATAATGATAGACAACAAGCAGAAAAGAAAATATTTGAAGAAGCTATGGAACAAATAAAACAAAAGAAACTTGAAAACGCAAATTCTATTGTTTTAGCAGGAGAAGGATGGCATAGCGGAGTAATAGGAATAGTAGCATCTAAAATAACGGAATTATATTTTAAACCATGTATTTTGATATGTTTAGAAGAAAATTCAAATATAGGAAAAGGTTCTGGAAGAAGTATACCTGGTTTTGATTTACATGAAGCTTTAATGAAATGTAAGGATTTGCTTGAAGGTTTTGGTGGTCATAGTATGGCAGTAGGACTTTCTTTAAAAAGGGAAAATTTTGAAAAGTTCCAAGAAATATTTAACAAAATTGTAGAGGAAGCAAATATACAAGATTTGGAACCAATATTAAAAATTGATTCTGTACTTAATTTAGAAACAATTACACAAGATACTGTTAAAAGTATAAGTTTATTGGAACCATTTGGGGAAGCAAATAAAACACCAATATTTGCAATTAAAAATCTGAAAATTGATTCAATAAGGGCATTAACTGAGGGAAAACATCTGAAATTATCTTTAAAAAGCAATAATATATATATAAATGCAATAGGATTTAATTTGGGATTTTTAGTAGATGAATATAGATTAGGAGATAAAGTAGATGTAGCAGGAAATTTAGAAATTAACTCATTTAATGGAATAGAAAGTATACAAATCAATTTAAAAGATATGATGAAATCAATATAAAAACAAAGGGGGAAAAAGTATGTCTGATTTACCGGACGTTACAATTCAAGACATAATAGCAAAGAAAAAAGAGATTAGTAGAAAAGTAGATACAAAACTAATTATGAAAGCTTTTTATTTAGCAAACGAAAAGCATAAAGGCCAAAAAAGGGGGTCAGGTGAACCATATATAATCCATCCGTTACAGGTAGCTTATACTTTAGCATCTATAGGGTTAGATAGTCAAACAATTTGTGCTGCTCTTTTACATGATATAGTGGAAGATACAGATGTAACAAATGAGGATTTAGTAAAAGAATTTGGACAAGAAATTGCAGATATGGTGGCTGGTGTTACAAAACTTAGCAATATTCAATTTGCATCTGTTGAAGAAACTCAAGTTGAAAATTATAGAAGAATGTTTTTAGCAATGGGAAAAGACATAAGAGTAATTTTAATAAAGCTAGCAGATAGACTTCATAATATGAGAACTTTAAAATATATTAGCAGACCAAGACAGATAGCAAATGCAAAAGAGACAATGGATTTATATGCTCCACTTGCAAATAGACTGGGATTATATGCTATAAAAGCAGAGTTAGAGGATTTAAGTTTTAAATATCTTTACCCAGATGAATACTATGAATTAGTTGAAGGTATAAATAAGAAAAAAGATGAAAGACTTCAATTCATTGAAAAAATAATGGAAGATATAAGAAAAGAATTGAAAAAAAGTAGAATTGATGCAGAAGTAACAGGTAGAGCAAAACATTTGTATTCAATTTATAAAAAAATGCAAAGAGATAATTCTACATTAGATCAAATTTATGATTTATTTGCGATGAGAATAATAGTTAATTCAGTAAAAGATTGCTATGCAGCTTTAGGTGTTGTTCATGAAATGTATAATCCTATGCCAGGTAGGTTTAAAGACTATATAGCAGTTCCAAAATCAAATATGTATCAATCAATACATACAACCTTGCTAGGAGAAAAGGGAACACCTTTTGAAGTTCAGATTAGAACTTGGGATATGCATAAAGTTGCTGAATATGGTATTGCTGCACATTGGGCTTATAAGGAAGCAAATTTCTTAGGAAGAGGAAAGAAAAATGTTATTGTAACAGAAGATAAATTAGCATGGCTTCGTGAAACAATAGAATCACAACAAGAATTGCAAGATGCAGAACAATTTATGGAAAATTTAAAAAGGGAATTATTTGAAGATGAAGTATATGTATTTACTCCAAAAGGATTAATAAAAGCTCTTCCTAAAGATTCTACACCTATAGATTTTGCGTATAGTATACATGCAGAGATAGGTAACCACATGACGGGGTGCAAGATAAATAGTAAAATGATGCCAATAATTACACCTTTAAAGAGTGGAGATATTGTAGAAATAATTACATCTGATAATTCAAGAGGACCAAGTTTAGATTGGCTTAAATTTGTAAAAAGTGCAGCAGCCAAAAATAAAATTAATAGTTGGTTTAAAAAAGAAAAGAAAACAGAAAATATTGAAAAAGGAAAAGACTCAATTGATAAAGAACTAAAAAGAATTGGAGTATCACATTCTGAACTATTTAAAGCCGAATATATTGACAAAATGCTTGAAAGATACAAATATAAAAATTTAGATGAAATGTATGCAGCAGTTGGATTTGGAGCTAATTCGGCAGGGAAAGTAATTGCGAGAATGCTTATAGAATACAGAAAAGAACATAAAGAAGAAGACATTGAAGAAAAAATAGAAGAACTTGCAAAAGCAAAAAAAGCAAAACAAGTAAAATCTTCTGACCAAGGGGTAATAGTAAAAGGAATAGATAATTGTTTAGTTAAACTTTCAAAATGTTGTAATCCACTTCCAGGTGATGAAATAATTGGGTATATAACAAAAGGAAGAGGTGTGTCTGTTCATAGAAAAGATTGCATAAATGTTGAGGAATTATTTAAAGAAGCAAATCGTATTATAGAAGTATCATGGATTGAACAAAAACAAGCATCTTATAATGTAGATATAGAAGTAGATGCAAATGATAGATCTGGTTTATTAGCAGATATAATAAAAGAAATAAGTAATACAAAAGCAAATTTAATTGCAGTAAATGCAAAAGCATCTAAAGAAAGAATCGCAGTTGTTGATATTACAATAGAAACTAAAAATTTGGATGAATTAAATCAAATTTTAAAGGCACTAAGAAAAGTTGATAGTGTATATGAAGTAAAGAGGAAAAAAGGATAAGAAGGTAATAAAAAATGATTTTAAAAAGATTGAAAATCTCCACATGGAAAGGTGACGATACAAATTGCTATATCGTATTTGACAATGATTCAAAAGAAACAATGGTGGTTGATCCAGCAGGAGATGTTGATAGGATAGTTGAGATGATAAATATATTAGGAGGAAAAATAAAATATATTTATTTAACACATTGTCATGGCGATCACATAGGAGGAGTAACTGAACTTAGAGAAAGAATGGGAGGTAAAATATTAATCCATAGGGATGATGCCGAAGGTTTAAACGATAAAAGTATTAATTTAACTGAATATATTGGTGTGGAAAATAATATTAATTTAGAAGCGGATTCTAGAATTGATGATGGTGATTTAATTCATTTAGGAAATCTAGAATTTAGAGTGATTCATACACCAGGACATACTAAAGGGGGAAGTTCTCTTTATTGTGAAGAAGAAAAGCTACTGTTTTCTGGTGATACATTATTTAGAGGAACCTGGGGAAGAACAGACCTTCCAACGTCGGATTTTAAACAAATTATAGATTCAATTACAAATAAACTTATGCTTCTTCCAGATGATACAATTGTATATCCAGGACATCGGTAAATCTACAATGATTGGAAATGAAAAACCAATTTATTTAGAATTAAAACCAAGAAAAATTTAAAATTTCATAAAATATGTGTATTTTGCATAATGAAATATGTATGATTTAGTTTTAATTATAATTTAAAATTATAGTAATAAAAACTATAAACATTGAATATATTATATACAGGACAAGGAGAATATATATGTTCAATGTTACAATCTTTAGAATAAAAGATATAGTAAAATATCTATTTTGCCTTGCTATTATAATGATAATAGTTTATGTTGCAAATAGATATTTTTTTTCTTATAAAAATGAAAGTAAAAGCATAAATTTGGGTAAAATGTTAGAAGAAAAAGTTGACTATTTAATAGATATGCAATATCCACAAATTAAAACAGTATCTAATAGCACAGCAAATGAAACAATTGAAGAAATTGATGAGGAAGATTTTTATAAAGATTTTTTTGAAGGATTAATAAAATCAGAAATAAGCATAGCAGATACAAATGTATTAAATTCTGTTACTATAGTAGGAGATTCTGATAAAAAAGAAAATCAAAATACACAAAAAGATAGCTCTAATTTAGAAATATCAAATGAAAATAATAAAGAAGACTTAACAACAGATTCAAATATGGATTTAAGTGGTAAAACAACGGTAGTAACAAAAAATCCTATAGCAGATGCTTATACACAAACTTATAATGGAGTAAAAATAAAAAATGAAACAAGTTTTAACTTGACAGATGATATTTTAAATCCAGAAGATCTTAAAATAAATAATAAAGATGTTTTAATATTCCATACACATACTTGTGAAAGTTATACAGAAAGTGATGCTTATCCATATACACCAACAGGAAATTATAGAACGACAGATAATAATTATTCTGTAGTTAGAGTAGGAGATGAACTTCAAAATCAACTAAGTACATATGGAATAAATGTAGAACATGATAAAACATACCATGATTATCCAAGTTATACAGGTTCTTATAAAAGATCACTTTCAACTGTTCAAGGATTATTAAATAATAAATCATATGATATTATAATAGATTTACATAGAGATGCAATAGGCTCTAGACCAGATTATGCACCAACAGTTCAAATAGGAGAGGAATATGCTGCACAAATTATGTTTGTTATGGGGTCAAATGGTGGTGGACTGTATCATCCTAATTGGAGTTCTAATTTAAAATATGCAGTAAAAGTTCAAGAAAAAGCAAATGAGTTATATCCAGGACTTTTTAAGCCAATTATTTTAAGAAACTCAAGATATAATCAACATTTAAGTCAAGCTGCATGCATAATAGAAGTAGGTTCGACAGGTAATACGCTAGAACAATGTTTAACGAGCATGAAATATCTAGCATATATTTTAAGTAAAATAGAATAAATGTTTGAAAAAGAATTACAATTTTGCAGTATTCTTTATTTTGAATATGTATGTACATACATAAGTATTTGTCAATTAGTTTTAAATAAAGTTCTAATTGCTAGAATTTGATTCTTTTTCTAGATGTTTTTGTATTAAAAAATATAAGAAATAGATATATAGATTATAATAAATAATTGAAAAATAAAGGGGGAGAGAAAATGCCACAAGTAAAATATTGGACAAAGGTTCTTAAAAGGATATTCATAGTTACAATTTCAATAATAAGTGTATTTGTTTTGCTAAAATTAGCATGTTTTTATATGCCATTTTTAGTGGCCTTTATTATTTCTTTATTGATGGAACCACTTATAAAAAAGATGATGAAAAAGTTCAAGATTACAAGAAAGTTGAGTTCAATTATAGTATTTATAATAACATTTGGAATAATTATAACTATTTTGGGATTTGGAATTTCAAGTCTTATTTCTGAATCTACAAATTTGTTAGAAAAATTGAATGATTATTATAATATAATAAGCGAAAAAATGAAATATCTAATGAATAGTTTCGATTTTTCAAAAATAAAAGTGTCAGATGAAATAAAAAAACTATTTCAAAATGCGGGTTTTAGTTGTCTAGAAAAAATATCAGTTTGGGTTCAAAAATTTTTAAGTAATTTAATAAATATAATAACACAAGTACCAACATTTTGCATATACTTTGGAATAACAATTCTCTCCCTATATTTTATATGCACAGATAAAATATATATACTGGATGAATTTGAACATCATTTACCAAAAAGATGGATGAAAAAATTAAGTAAACACTTAAGAGAAATAATAAAAACTCTTGGAGGATATTTAAAAGCTCAACTAACGTTAATTTTAATATCATTTATAATCTGTTTAATAGGTTTGTATATATTTTATTTTTTAAAGTTAAATGTAAAATATCCATTATTAATTGCTTTAGGAATTGGTTTTGTAGATGCACTTCCAATTTTAGGTTCAGGTAGTGTAATGGTCCCATGGGCCATAATAAGCGGATTGAATGGAGATATAAAGCTTGGAATATGTATAATATCTTTATGGCTTATAATGACCCTCACAAGGCAATTTATTGAACCTAAAATTGTAAGTGGAAATATTGGAATTCATCCTATTTTTACCATTCTTGCAATGTATACAGGTTTTAAATTTATTGGAGTTATAGGAATGTTTGTAGGTCCAATAGTTCTTATTATTTTAAAGAATTTGTTTGGTAATATTATTGACGGCGGAATTTTAAAAACCTTATTCGATTTGGAATAAGACATAGAAATTCTATCTAAAACATATTACTTGTTGGAATGTAAGTATCTGTTGGAGGATAGACATATTGGTCGTCAGGTTTTATTATTTGCTTCATGTCTAATATATTTAAAACAGCAAGCTCACCATGATATTCTTGTTTTGTGATTTCACCTGTTAATTCAACCCATGTTCCATCTTCAAATTCTTGTGCTTTATCATAAGAACAAAGAAAGCCAACTACTAAAGTTTGAGTTTTATCATTTGAAACTATCATATCACGAGCTAAGACAAATTGATTTGAATCAAAGTCTATAAGTCTGTAGACATAGCCGGAAAAATGAACTTTTAGTCCAACATAATTATCAACATTATTTGTAACAGTTTGCAAAATATCAGTGTAATTTTGTGGAGTTATTTCAAATATTTCACTTGATTTTACTGCATCATCTACAGTGATCATTTCGGTATTTTTATTTTTAGACTTAGAGAATATTTTATATATAGCAATAGAAAAAATTATAAGTACAACTATTAATACTGTAATAAAAATTATTTTGGCAAGCCTTGAACCATTTAATTTAAAATTGTATACGAACATAATATCACGTTCCTTTTTGCATAATTTTATAATAGTCTCTTCAATGAAATTCAAGTTATTATTATCATTGAATTTGACTAGTAACAAATTATGCAAAAAATTGAAATAATATTCCAAAAAAACTTGCTAAATAATTATTTTAGTGATATAGTATGTGTGAAAAATTACTTGAAAAATAACGTTAGATGAGAGGATGAAAAACATGAAATTATTTAAAACATATAGTGAAAGAGAAGTTAAAAAAGTAATGCCAATAGTTAAGCAAATAAATGACTTAGAACCAGAAATGTCAAAACTTTCAGATGCTGAACTTACAGGCAAAACAGAAAAATTTAAAGAAGAATTAAAAAATGGAAAGACTTTAGATGATATTTTACCAGAAGCATTTGCAGTTGTTCGTGAAGCATCAAAAAGAGTACTTGGAATGAGACATTTTGATGTTCAATTGATAGGTGGAATTATACTTCATCAAGGAAGAATTGCAGAAATGAAGACAGGTGAGGGTAAAACACTTGTTGCGACACTTCCAGTTTATTTAAATGCTCTAGAGGGAAAAGGTGTACATGTTATAACAGTAAATGATTACCTAGCTAAACGTGATAGCGAATGGATGGGAAAATTATATAAATTTTTAGGATTATCAGTAGGATTAGTTTTGCCAGGTCTTGAACCAGCTCAAAAGCAAAAAGCATATGCAGCTGATATCACATATGGTACAAATAATGAATTTGGATTTGATTATCTAAGAGATAATATGGTAATTTACAAAAATCAATTAGTTCAAAGAGAACTTCATTATGCAATAGTAGATGAAATTGATAGTATTTTAATAGATGAGGCAAGAACACCACTTATTATATCTGGTAGAGCAAATGCATCATCAGATTTATATAAAAAAGCTGATAATTTTGTAAGAAAATTACAAGCAAAAGTTATAGTAGAAGAAGACGTAAAAGATTTAGAACAAGAAGAAGATAATGAAAAATACGATTATGTAGTAGATTTAAAAGCAAAATCTGCATCACTAACTCAAAAAGGTATTGAAAAAGCAGAAAAAGAATTTGGACTTGAAAATTTCAATGATATAGAAAATTCTGAAATAGTTCATCATGTTCATCAAGCTCTTCGTGCACATGGTATAATGAAAAATGAAATAGATTATATCGTAAAAGATGGGCAAGTTTTAATTGTTGATGAATTTACAGGACGTATAATGTATGGAAGAAGATATAATGATGGACTTCATCAAGCAATTGAAGCAAAAGAAAAAGTAAAAATTGCTGATGAGTCAAAAACACTTGCTACAATAACATTCCAAAATTACTTCAGAATGTACAAAAAATTATCAGGAATGACAGGTACTGCTATGACAGAAGCAGAAGAATTCCAAGAAATATACAATTTAGATGTTGTAGCTATTCCTACAAATAAGCCAATGATTAGAAAAGATGAAAATGACGTAATATACAAAAACGAAAATGCTAAGTTTAATGCTATAGTTGAAAGTGTTAAAGCAAGCCATGCAAAAGGACAACCAGTATTGATAGGTACAGTTTCAGTTGAGAAATCTGAAGCATTAAGTAAAAGATTAAATAAAGCTGGTATAAAACATACAGTATTAAATGCAAAATACCATGAACAAGAGGCAGAAATAATTGCCCAAGCAGGAAAACTTGGAGCAGTTACAATTGCTACAAACATGGCTGGACGTGGTACAGATATTATGCTTGGTGGAAATAGTGAATTCCTAGCAAAAGAAGAAATGAAGAGAAATAAGGTTCCTGAAAATTTAATTGAAGAAGCAAACACATATTATGAAACAGATGACCAAGATATCTTAAGAGCAAGAGAACAATTTAAGAAATTAGAAGCAAAATATGAAGAAGAAATAAAAAAGGAAAAGGCAAAAGTTCTTGAAGCAGGTGGATTAAAAATTATAGGAACTGAAAGACACGAATCAAGAAGAATAGACAATCAGCTACGTGGACGTAGTGGACGTCAAGGAGATCCAGGAGAATCTAAGTTCTATATAGGACTAGATGATAATCTTATGAAAATCTTTGGTGGTAATAAAGTAACAGCGGTTTATAATGCATTAAAAGTCGATGAATCAATGCCTATTGAGGTTAGAATCCTAACAAAAGCTGTTGAAAATGCACAAAGAAAAGTTGAAGGAAGAAACTTCAGCATACGTAAAAATGTATTAAAATATGATGATGTAATGAATGTTCAAAGAGAAGAAATATATGGCCAAAGAAGACAGGTTTTAGATGGTCTTGATTTAAGCCAAGTTATTTCGAATTATATAGATTGGGTTGCTGAAACAACGGTAGAAACATTTAATGAATTTGATGAAAAAGGTATGTCTCATTTGAATGTAGAATCATTGACAGTAGAAATCCAAAATATCTTTGGAATAGATATGAGAGAATTCATAAAATCAAATAATAATGTTGAAAAAGTAACTGAAGAATTAAAAAAATTAGCACATGATAAATATAAAGAAAAAGAAGAAGAGATAGAAGCTGAACAATTAAGAGAAATTGAAAGAATTGTAATGCTTAAGGTTGTTGATCAAAAGTGGATGGAACATATAGATAGTATGGAAGATTTGAAAAATGGTATAGGTCTTCAAGGATATGGACAAAAAGATCCAGTTGTTCAATATAGAATTCAAGGTACAGAAATGTTCGATGCAATGATTGAGACTATTAAGGTTGATGTTGTAAAATTATTATTGAATTTACGTAAACAACAAGATTTAAGAAGATCTGAAACGGCTAAGATTACAAAAGCAGCTTTACAATCTATAAAAAGCGTAGATGGGGGTCAATCTACTATTGAAAGTGATGTTGATAGAACTGTTAGAAGAGATCAACCAAAAGTTGGAAGAAATGATCCTTGTCCATGTGGAAGTGGGAAGAAATATAAAAACTGTTGTGGTAGAAACAAGTAAAATGGGTAATTACAGAGGTTAGCAGATAATTATATTTTATATATTGTCAACGAATTGTCAACCTTAAAAACTGTATAATAAAATAATTAAAAGAGTTAGTATACATATGATATTGTGCTAACTCTTTTAATTATAATATTATAAATATAATATAAAAAAGAAGAGGTTTTCTATGATCAGTATTAGAAAAAGAGGACAAGTGTACCAATATTCATTTGAGATACCAAAGGTTGATGGAAAAAGGAAAAGAAAGAGCAAATCTGGATTCAAAACTAAAAAAGAAGCTATGAAAGTCGGAATTATAGAGTACAATAGCTATTTTAATAATGGTTTTAACACAAGAGATGAAAAAATATCATATAGTGATTATTTAGATTTATGGATTGAAGATTACAAACAAAATATGAAGTATAATACTGTACGAACATATAAAAGTATAATAGAAAAATATTTAAAACCTAATTTAGGGCAATATAGATTATCTGGAATAACAAGTTACCAATTAAATAACTTTATAACTGAATTATGCAATAAATATGATTATTCAAGAAATTATATAAGGAATATCTTAAAAGTGTTAAAAGTTTCTTTTAGAGATGCAACAGATTTATATGGTTTTATTAATTATAATTCAACATTAACTATAAAAGTGCCAACTAAACATGTAAAAAAAATCAAATAGATAAGCATCATTTATATAACCAAGAAGAAATAGACAAAATTCTGACAAGATTCAAGAAAAATGATGTATTTATATATGCTTTCTTAACAGCTTGCTATACAGGGATGAGAGCAGGTGAAGTATTTGCATTAACTTGGGATGACATAGATTTTGAAAACAAAACTATAAAAGTAAAACATAATGTTTATGCTAAAAACAAAGATAACAAAGGCAAACTATAAACAAGAAAAAATGTGGTACTGATTATTATAGCCACTATTTAGAAGAAGTAAGGGAAAATATTCTGGAACAGATAGTATTACATGGTGGAGCAGAAATAAGAGATGTTGCAGATTTGCTTGGTCATAGTAAGATAGAAACTACTGAAATTTATTATATATCAAGTACAGAAGAAACGAGAAGAAAAACAAATGAATTTTTAGAAAGAACAATTCAATCAGATGTTATAAAGAAGATTATAAATTTTAAGTAATTTCTACAAAAAGATTGAATCTTTTATATATGTGTGATACAATACAAATGTTCGTAAAAAGGAGGCGTTCTTAATGGGAAATACAAATGGAGATATTATAATATATCAAACAGATGATGGATTGACAAAAATAGATGTTAGAGTCGAAAATGAAACGGTATGGTTATCACAACAACAAATGGCAGAATTATTTGGCTCATCAAGAACAAATATCATAGAACATATAAATAATATTTATGCAGAAGAAGAATTAGATAAAGAATCAACTTGTCAAAATTTCCGACAGGTTCGAAAAGAAGGAAATAGAAACGTTACGAGAGAAATTCCTTTTTATAATTTAGATATGATAATTTCTTTAGGATATAGAATAAAATCTAAAATTGCTACTAACTTTAGAAAATGGGCAACAGAAAGATTAAAAGAGTATATGATTAAAGGGTTTACTATGGATGATGAAAGACTTAAAGGAAATGGTGGAGGTAACTATTGGAAAGAGTTACTTGCAAGAATTAAGGATATTAGATCATCAGAAAAAGTAATGTATAGACAAGTTCTTGATTTATATGCAACAGCAGTAGATTACAATCCAAAAGATGAAAAATCGATTGAATTTTTTAAAATTGTCCAAAACAAATTACATTATGCTACGCATGGACATACTGCTTCAGAAGTAATCTATGAAAGAGTTGATGCTGAAAAGCCTTTTATGGGATTAACAACATTTAAAGGAGATATACCAGTATTACAAGATATTGTAATTGCTAAAAATTATTTAAACGAAGAAGAGCTAAAAGTTTTAAATAATTTAGTATCAGGATATTTTGATTTTGCAGAAATACAAGCAATAAGGCATAACCCAATGTATATGGAAGATTATATTAGACAGTTAGACATGATACTTTCTTCTGCAGGTGGAAAAGTGTTAATTGGTGCAGGTAGTGTTAGTCATAATCAAGCTATAAAGAAGGCAAAATCGGAATATAAAAAATATCAAGTTAAAACTATAAGCCCTGTTGAAGAGGAATATTTTAAATCTTTTAAAGAAATAAATAGTAAGATTGCAAAGAAAGATAAAAAATAAGTATATAGTAGTTAAAGGTGGATATAGATGGATGAAAGAAAAAATCAAATAATACAAGGATTTAATGAAGTTTATAATAAAATCAATGTTATTAGAACATATATAAATATTTTTAATATATATGAGGAAAAGTTAAAAAAAGAATTTAAGAGATTAGATATATATATGTCAGATGAAGATTATAATAGCAAGTTAGCAAGAATAAAAACCATCAATTTAATTGAATTAGATAAAACAATTAAAGATCATATAGAAAATTTTAAAAATATAAACAATCTAAATGATACTAGTGAGCAGTATGCTACATTTATAATAAATGAATTAACCAATTATGATTGGGATTCTATGTCATATATTTCTAAATATATTATACAAAAAATTATGCATTTTGAGAATAAAATCTTAAAAGATAATGAAAATATATATACGAAAGAAGATAATGAATGTGTTCAATATTTATATTATATGATAAACGAGTACTGTTTTAAATACTTAAAAATTATATACGATAAGACTACTTCAATTGAAATTTTTAAAAAAGTAAGTAGCATAAAAAATAATATAGTTATGATTGGAGCTAACGGTTCAGGAAAAAGCACTTTGGCAAGGACACTAAAAGGAAAAATAGATAATAACATTACTATAATACCAGCTCAACATCTATTAGTTGTTAATAAATTTAACTCTATACCAATAAAGGAGAATATGATTGAAAAAGTAAACCAATATCAGCAAAAAAATAAGCTCGGAAGCGATGATAATATAGTTAGTTTATTAAGTAGTGATTTTGAAGAACTAATAAAGGCATTACTTATAGAAAAAAGTGAGGTATCATTAAAATATTATGATACTGACCAAAAGGAAAAATCTGTACTGAACAAAGTAATTGATATATGGAATGAACTGCTAAAACATAGAAAAATAATTAATCCAACTTGTTATAATTTACAAGTAGAAACATTAGACAAAAAAACCTACGATTTTAATTTATTAAGTGATGGAGAAAAAGCAATATTTTACTATATAGCACATGTTTTATTAGCAAAAAAAGAGAGTTATATTATAATAGATGAACCAGAGAATCATATTAATTTATCAATATGTAGTAGATTATGGAATAGATTAGAGACCGAAAGACAAGACTGTAAATTTATATATTTAACACATAACATTGATTTTGCAATTAGCAGAAGCGATTCTACATTGATTTGGAATCAAGAGTTTATTCCACCATCTAATTGGAAATTTGAAATCATTGAAAATAATTTTAACTTACCAGATAAACTTCTAATGGAATTGCTAGGAAGTAGAAATGATATCATTTTTTGTGAAGGAAATGATAAAACGAGTTATGATTTTAAATTATATACTATTTTATTTCCGGAATATACAGTGATTCCAGTAGGAGGACATTTAAATGTAATAAATTATTGTAAAGCTTATAATAGTAAAAACCAAATACTAAAAAATAAAGCTATTGGAATTATAGATGGAGATTGCCATGAAGAAGCACAAATTAATAAATGGAACAAAGACGGAATTTATACTTTAAAGATAAATGAAATAGAAAATTTATTATGTGATAATTTAATATTAGAAAAAGTTAAAATTAGATTTGCTTTAGAAGATGAGCAAATAAAAAAATTCAAAGAATTAGTATTACGTAGACTAAATGCAAGAAAGTCAAAGCAAGCGACATGGTTTGTAAAAACAAAAATCAATAATATGATTAAAAATAATTTTTTGAAAGAAGACGAAGATATTACAAAACTTAAAAGTGAATTAGATGAAATTTGTAAAAAGGATTATATAGATCAAATTTATAATAATAGAATTAAAGAAATAGATGATATTATTACTGAAAATGATTATGAAAAGGCTATTAAAATAATTGATGATAAACAGAATTTACTAGAATTAGCTGATAGCGAACTAGAAAGGAATTATAGTGGAAAAATATTTAAGCTAATTATGCAAGATAGTGAATTACAAACAAAAATAAAAGATAAATATTTTAAGGATATAATAACGCCAATTTGTTGCCACAATATAAGAAAAGATAATTAGAATAATACAATAAATACTATATGTACTTTTTTATAAAGATTCTTAAAATCAAGAAACACTAATAGTAAGGTTTTGAGAGGTTTATAAAGTAAACATAAATATGAAAATATAATGATTTGTTTGAAAAATGTTTTCAAAAGTTTATAAAAATCTTTAAAACGCTTAAAAATAAAGAGATGTTATCGTTATAAAATTAAAATAGCAAGGGCCTACGAAAAAAAGTTGACATAAAATGCATTGACAAATATTACAATATATGCTAAAATAAAAAACATATTTAAGAGTATATCTAAAAATGAGAATTTGAGCGATATAGGATAACCTGTAATAGATGGTTGTTTACACGTTGTATAGATTTCTATAGTCTTGCAAAGGAGTCTTAAGGATTTCTTTTGCAAGACTTTTTATTTTAAAAAAATTAATTTTAGGGAGTGATAATAATGATAATAGAAAGTAAAAGATTAATATTAAGAAATTGGAAAGATTCAGATATTCAAGATTTAGTTGAAGGATTAAATAATATAAATGTATCAAAATGGATGGTTTCTGTTCCTTTCCCATATACAGAGAAAGATGCTAAAAATTTTATAGAATATGCAAAACAACAAGATGAAAACTACAAAATTTCTCTAGCAATTGTATTAAAAGAAAAAAACAAAGTAATAGGTGGAACAGAAATTAGAAATATAGATAAAAGAAATGGTACAGCAGGTGGAGGTATATGGCTTAATGAAAAATATCAAAAAAATGGATATGGAACAGAAGCAATTAAAATGATATTAGAATATGGATTTAAATATCTAAATCTTCATAGTATAAGATTGGATTTGCTATCAATTAATGAAAGAGCTCATAAATGTTATTTAAAATGTGGATTTAAAGATGCAGGAGTAGGTAGAGAGCAGATATTCTTAAATGGAAAATATTATGATAAATTACATATGGACATACTTGAAAATGAGTTTGAGGGAGATTATATTAGAAATAAAAATATACAATAGTAAATTTATCATATATGATGAAATTATAGAATTTGTAGAAAGATAAAAAAGAAAAGAGGAGGAATATATATGCCAAAATTTATACAGATAATTGGACCACAAGCAGTTGGAAAAATGACTGTAGGTCAAGAATTAGCAAAAATTACAGGTTATAAATTGTTATATAATCATATGACTATAGAGATGGTTAGATTAATATTTGATTATGATAAAGAAGCTTTTAGGAGGATGAATAGTATAATCAGATATGAAATATTTAAAGAATTCTCAAAAAGTAATGAAAAAGGTATAATTTTTACAGGTTGTTTTGATTTTGAAAATAATTTTAAAAAAGAAAAAGAAGAAACAGATAAATGGATGAGTTTATTTGAAGAAGCTTACACTGTTGAATTAGAAACTACATTAGAAGAAAGATTACGTAGAAATAAAACAGAAAATAGATTAGAACATAAAGCATCAAAAAGAGATTTAGAATGGAGTGAAAATGATATATATAGATCTCTAAAAAAACATAGATTAAATTCTAAACCGGGTGAAGGAGAAAAAATATTTGAAAATTTTTATAAAATAGATAATACAAATATTTTAGCAGAAGATGTAGCTAAGATGATAAAAGAAAAATTTGATTTATAATGAGGTATAATTAATATAATGAATTTTAAAAAATATGAAGATATAAAAATATTTTGGAAAGATACAAGAAATTTATTAGAAAAAGAAGAGTGGTATAATACTTTGTTAATAGGAAATTGTAATGAAGCGATTGAAAAAGGAAATATTGATATGTTTCTTGCTACAGTTACAAATAATGATAAAATTGAGCTTATAATGTTATATAGAAAACCATGGAAATTGCTATTATATTCTCCAACGCATAATTATTCTGATGAAATATTAAAATTCGCTGCTGAAAATATTTATAAATATGATAAAGAATTACTGGGAGTTAATTCTGATAAAAATGTAGCAAATAAATTTGCTAAATATTATTCTGAATTAGGGAAAATGGATTATGTAATAGAAAGAGGCCTTAGAATTTTGTTGTTAGAAAATATAAAAGAACGGTAATTTATTAAAAAATGTTAAATATAGAAAAGCAGTTTTAAATGATAAATTAGTATTGAAAAATTACATAAAAGAATTTATGATAGAAGCATTACATGAAGAATGTGATGATGAAAAAGCGGATGAAAAATTTATAAACTATATGAATATGGGATATTTTGTATTGGAAAATGATAATAAAATAGTATGTCAAGCTGAATTAGGAAGAAAAATGAAACATGGTAAATGTATAAGTTGTGTTTATACTCCAAAAGAAGAACGAGGAAAAAGTTATGCATATAATTTAGTATATAGAATTTCAAAAGAATTATTAGATAGTGGTGATAAATATTGTGTTTTATATGCAGATGACTCAAATCCTATAAGTAATTATGTTTATGAAAAAATAGGATATGTAAGAAAAAGTGATTGGGTAGATATAGTTTTTATAAGATAAGGAAGAAATATTTGTTAAATCAAGTCTGAGTAAGGATATCTTCCTTGGAATCATTTTGGCAGTTATCTCTTCTGTAATCAGTTTGTCTTCTCTTATTGTAATGAGGGGAAGAACCGATTTGGCATTTGGTGGATGGGATGGATTGACTATGAGTGAAATAGTGTTGATGATTATTTCGCTAGTTTTTGTGAGCGGCATCTGTAAAGAAATTTTTTTTAGAGGATTTGCAAAAAGCTTTTGTGGAAGTGTTCTTGGGGAAAATACCGCACTCATAGTATTTAATATGACGTTTGGTATGCTTGAATGGTTTAATATGGGACACTCCTTGGATGAGGGAATATTACGTTACAAAATTTATAGGGAAAATGGATTTCTTGTAGAAAATGCAACGGAACGATATATTCATTTTAAGAAATTGTATCCTAAGATATGTGAATCAGTAAAACAACAGTATGTAGCTACATACTTGGGGATTACTCCAGAATATCTTAGTAGAATTAAAAAAATATATAATAATACTGAAAATAGATTTCTATAAATCTTTTACTTAACTAAATTATAAAAATATCGAAAAACAATAATAAAATATTGACGAACAATAATAAAAGTGGTATAATCCTTTCATAATATTTGAATTATGGAGGGATTTTATTTATGAAAATAGCAGGAGAGCATGGAATAGGAAAGATATTGCAAATATTTTTACAAATATGTTTCTATATTGGAACAATTATTTTAATCATATTACCATTTATATTAAACAAAATGGGATTTAGTTTAGGAGCTAGTATGTATTTAATCTATCCAAATGGAATTGTTTTATTAATAATCACTCATAAGTTTATTCTATTATTTAATAGCTTAAGAATAAATAATCCATTTTGCGACGAAAATATTAAATTATTAAAGACAACTGGTATAATAAGTATTATTGGTTCTATATTTTGGTTAATTGACTTCTTGTATGAAATAATTTTAGTACGTTCAACAGATATAATTTTTAATAGTACATTATTATTTTTAAGCATATTGTTTCTTGGTGTATCAATTGCTTTGTATGTTTTATCACAATTGTTAAAACAAGCTACAGAATACAAAAAAGAAAATGAATTAACAATATAGGAGGAATAAAATGATAGTAGTTAATTTAGATGTGATGATGGCAAAAAGAAAAATATCTTCAGCTGAATTAGCTGAAAAAATTGGAATTACACCTGCAAATTTATCGGTTTTAAAAACTAATAAGGGAAAAGCCATAAGGTTTGCCACACTAAATAAATTGTGTAAGGTACTTGAATGTGTGCCAGGTGATATATTAGATTATAAAGATGGAGGGAATGAAGAAGATGATATTTAATTTAGGAATAGGTGCATTAATTTTCGCAGTATGGTTTGTAACACTATTTTTTGGAAAGGATATTGGACTTTCAATGTTATTATTTTTAACACCTTTCTCGTACTTTTTAATACAAATATTAGAAAAAAATAATAAAATAAAAGACTCAAAAGCAAAATTACTATTAATACCAATAATATTGCTTTCTAGTACGTATTTTATTTATGATAATAGTTTTTTTAATAATTTAAATTTGATAATAATACCTGTTTTAGTAAGCATTATGGTTTTAGGAGCAATTGGAGAGAAATTTGAAATTAATATTGATACAATTGGAAAACTGTTAGGATCGTTCTTTAATCCATTAAGTTATATAGAAGAAAGTATGGTCAAATTCGTTGATAATATTAAAGAAAAATTAAAAATAAATGTAGATACTAACAAGGAAAAAAAGACTAAAAAAGTTATGAAAGCTATATTTATAACTATACCTTTGGTTCTTGTTATTATTGCATTATTATCATCTGCAGATGAGGTTTTTGCTAACATTTTTAAAGGTATATTCAATCAAATAATTAATGTTTTTTCAACTATAAATATTTCAACGACTTTCTTAAAAATAATATTTATAGCAATTGCATTTTTTTATTTTATAGGTTTATTTTATTATATTTGTATAGACTATGAAGTTATAGATAATATAGATAAAAAACAAGAAAAGAAGTATGATAATTTTACCATCAAAATGATATTGATTTCACTAAATATAATATACTTAATATTTTGTTATATACAAATAAAGTCGTTATTTATACGAAGTACAACATTAAATTATGCACATTATGCCAGACAAGGATTTTTTCAATTGATGATTGTATCTCTTATTAATTTAGTTACTATATTATTAGCTAAAAAAAGAGAAAATAGAGAAGAAGGGAAATCAAATAAATTTATTAATTATATGAGTTTAATAATGATTTTTTTTACATTTATAATAGTAATATCTGCGGGAGTTAGAATGTATTTTTATGAAAGTACTTATGGATACACATTACTTAGATTATTAGTATATTGTACGTTATTTACAGAGTGTGTTTTATTTATACCAACAATATTATATATATTAGATAAAAATGTTAATTTACCAAAACTTTATTTTATTATAATAACAATTGTATATATATGTATGAATTTTGCAAATTTTGATAATATTATAGCTAGGAAGAATATAGATAGATATATTGAAACTGGCAAGATTGATATATACTATTTAGAAGATGAAACAGGAGCAGATGCGATAAAACAAATGTTAAGAATCTTAGAAATTGAATTAGATGAGGAAGGTATCAAAATGCAGACAATCGAATATTTAAATGAAGTATATAATAATATAGATAGAGAAAAAATGGATTTTAGAAACTTTAATATTTCTAAGTTTTTGGCAAAGAATTTAATTGCAAAGGAATTACAATTAAAAAATAATGAAAGAATATGAAGAAATAATTATATAATACTGTAGAAAACAAAAAATATGAATTTACATTAAGAAAGAAGGATTCTTATGAATGAAGAAGAAAAAATGTTAGCAGGAGAGATTTATAATGCTAATTATAATAAAGAACTAATAGAGAAAAGAGTTAGAGCAAAAGAATTATGTAGAAAATTTAATGAATGTGATACTAAAAAGATAGAAGAAAAAAAGAATATACTAGAAAAATTATTCCAAAAAAAGATTGATATAATGGGTATTGAGCCTACTTTTTATTGTGATTATGGATTTAATATATATTTAGGAAAAAATTTTTATTCGAATCATAATGTAGTAATATTAGATGCTAATAAAGTAGAATTCGGAGATAATGTGTTTATTGGACCAAATTGTGGATTTTATACATCGGGACATCCGTTAGATTATGAAACAAGAAACAAAGGATTAGAGTATGCAAAACCAATTAAGGTGGGAAATAACGTTTGGATTGGAGGAAATGTTTGTGTAATGCCAGGTGTAACAATAGGTGATAATGTTGTTATAGGAGCAGGAAGTGTAGTTACTAGAGATATACCGTCTAATGTAGTTGCTGTTGGGAATCCTTGTAAGGTGTTAAAACAAAATTAATTATGAATAAATAGAAAGTAAGAAGTAGAGAGAAAGCAATATTAAATTGTGCGTTTTCTCTCTTTTTTATGTATTTACTATAATGCAATGGATTAAATATAGTAATTTATATTAATAACGTTACAATTATGTCTTTTTTTGATTGACAAATTTTGTTGAAAAATATATAATAGATAGGTTGGTAAAAAATCTTATGAGATTAAATTGTAGAAAAGAGGGAGAAAAATGGAAAAAGAAGAAAACATACTAGGAAAAGAAAAAGTAGGAAAACTAATAATAAAATTTTCAATACCTTGCATTATTTCAATGTTGGTAAACTCATTATATAATATAGTTGACCAAATATTTATAGGACAAGGCGTTGGGTATTTAGGAAATGGAGCAACTAATGTTGTGTTTCCATTAGTAATGATAGGTTTAGCCTTTTCATTAATGTTAGGAGATGGAGCATCAGCATATTTAAGTTTGAAATTAGGTGAAAAAAAGAAAAAAGAAGCAGAAACAGGAATATGTAATGGAATATTATTATCTGCAATTGTATCAATATTATTCTGTTTAATAACTTTAATATTTTTACCACAATTTTTGAAATTATTTGGATGTACAGAAAATCTTAAAGAATATGCAATGATTTATGGGAAAATTATAGCAATTGGATTTCCTTTTTCAATGATTGGAACAACGCTGAACTCTATAATTAGAGCAGATGGAAGTCCAAAGTATTCAATGGTAAGTATGGTTGCAGGAGCAATATTGAACACAATATTAGATCCAATATTTATATTTGTATTTCACAAAGGAGTAGAAGGAGCAGCAGTTGCAACGGTTATAAGTCAATTTTTAACTTTTTTATTAAATATTATTTACATTAAAAGGTTTAAAACAATAACAATTTCAAAAGAGAGTTTTAGATTAAAAGCAAATGTATGCAAAAAAATAGCATCTCTAGGAATAAGTAGTTTTATAACACAAATGAGTATAGTATGTGTTATGACAGCTGAAAATAATCTACTTGGAAAATATGGTGCAAATAGTAAATTTGGAGCAGAAATTCCTATTACAGTTTTAGGAATTGTAATGAAAATTAGTCAAATATTAAATAGTATAATAATTGGTATAGCTGCAGGAAGTCAACCAATATTAGGGTATAATTATGGAGCTAAAAAATATGATAGAGTAAAACAGACGTTAAAAATTGTATTAGGATCAAGTTTAGTAATCAGTACAATTGCATTTTTATTATTCCAAACCATACCAAACAAATTAATATTAATATTTGGTAGCGGTGATGAAAATTATATGGAATTTGCTTGTTTGGCTTTTAGAATATATTTATTACTTTGTATATTTAATGGTGTTCAAATTCCTTCAGGGATATTTTTTCAAGCAATCGGGAAAAGTACAAAAAGTGCAATTTTATCACTTTCAAGGCAGATATTAATATTAATACCATCAATGATAATTCTTAGTCATATATATGGAATAATGGGAGTATTAAGTGCAGGACCTGTTGCAGATGGATTAGCATTTATTTTGGCATTGATATTACTAATAAAAGAATCTAAAGAATTAAACAATGGTCGTAAAACAAGTGTAGATATAGAAGAAACAAATATAATTGAAAATAAGAATCAAAAAAATAAAATTATTATTACAATTGCAAGAGAATATGGTTCTGGTGGAAGATATATTGGTAATTTAGTATCAGAAAAACTTGGTATAAAATTATATGATAAAGAAATTATAGAAAAAATGGCAAAGAATACAGGACTTTCAGAAGAATATATTGAAGATAATGAGCAAAAAAGAGATTTGTTTGATAATTTTAATGCTGGATATTATATAGGTTTAAATAATGATGATGAACTATTTATAAAAGAGTCAGAGCTTATAAAAGAATTATCGACAAAAGATTCTTGTGTTATAGTTGGTAGATGTGCAGATTTTGTCTTAAAGGACAATAAAAATATACTAAAGGTATTTATAAGTAGTTCAATGAATAATAAAATAAAAAGAGCCACAGAATTTTATGGAATGAATAAAGATAAAGCGGAAAAAGAAGTTTTAAAAATAAATAAATTAAGAGCAAATCATTATAAGCATTATACGGAAAGAGATTGGAAAGAGCCATCAAATTACGATATATGTATTAATAGTGACTCAATTGGAATTGATAATGCAGTAGATTTAATTTGCAATATGGCAAAAAATCATATAGAGACTAATAGTGTATTAACAAAATAGGTACAATATTTATTATTGTATCTTTTTTGTTATGTAGTGTTACAATTGATGTGAAACAAAAAAGTATAGAAAAAAAGTGATTCAAG
>USGK01000017.1 GCA_900554175.1 uncultured Clostridium sp. | reverse complement strand
AGGCAACTGGGGATTAACAAAATCAGGATGGATTTGCTTAGATTATTGTGAATAATATTAATTGGTTAAATGAGGAAGCGAGGTGGATTTTAAAAGTCTACTTCGCTTTTTTTGTTTGCTTACAATTTTTGACATTTTTTATAGTAAACATAATGTATAATATAGTAGAGGTGGTTTATATGTTAATAAGTTTTTTAATCAAAATAAATAGAGAAAAACTAGATAGAATGATCACATCTAATTGCAATTACAATGATATATTAAAGCAAAGCCAAAAATTGGACAAGTATATAAATATGTATATTAAAAGAAATTGGAAGAATATTTAGATTTTCTGTTGTATAAAAATACTAAAAAATGAAATGCTAACATCGAGGTGTTTTAAATGACAGTAGAATTAAAAATAAAAGAAATTCGTGAGCAATTAGGAATATCAATAAGAGAGCTTTCAGATATGACAGGAATAGAAAGACATAAGTTAGCAGAAATAGAAGAAGATGTAGAGAAAATATTGTTCATAGAAATGTTGGTAATAGCAGAAAATTTGGGTAAAAAAATAACGGACTTATACAGCATTCAAAACATAGAGCTACAATAGATGTAGCTCTATTTAATATAAAACCCAAAAAGAGACTAAAAAAAGTTTTCGTAAATGAAAATGGCACTTTCGTAAAACTTTTTTAAATGTTAATAAAATATAGTATATAATAATCATATCAGAAGAGCTCAGATGAAATATAAAAAATGGAGAAAAAATATGAAATTTATTGAAGAAATATTTACAGAAAATAATGGAAAGATTATAATAAAAAAGAAATATACCCCCTTGAATAAAGACAAAGGTTTTTATGGGAGAAAGGGACTATATATGAGAGAAATAAAAGATGTAGTATTAGATGAAATAACAAAAGAATTAAACTTTGTCGAAAAAATTATAGTAATAGTATTTTTCAGAACATTTATTAAAGTATATAATAAAACAAGGATAGATATTATAAATAAACTGTTAAAGTAATGCGTGTATCATTAATATTTCGATAAGAGGTTCCGGAAAATCAGCGTGTAGTTCAGGGGGATTTCCATTATTAAAAAATGGCAGTTTAAGTAATTATGTACTAATAGCACAAGATGATTTAAATACATTAGGATATAGTACAGGAGGATTAGATGGAATATTTGGAAGAAGAACATATGAAGCAGTAAGAGCATATCAATCAAAAGTTGGTTTAACTGTTGATCGGAATTGTGGGATGTAATACATGGAGATCACTTCAAGAAGATGTTGTAGGAACAGGGAAAACAGCGACAACTATAAATTAAATATATAGGAGTAGACTAAAACATAAAAATAGAAGTATTAAATAGATAACTAGTATTATATTTCTTAAGTATATATTTAAAAATTATTTAGATTAACTATAATAAATTTGAATTAATAAGTAAAATATATACTTAAGAAGAGTGATTATACTATAAAAAATTATTTTTCAATAAAGAATTAAAGTAAATAATTGTGTTGAAAAAACAAAAAAATATGATATACTAAAATAAAAAAGGAGTAAAAACGAATGAATATTATAGAAATAATATCAAAAAAACGTGATAAAAAAGAATTAACTAAAGAAGAGATTGAATACTTTATAAAAAATTACACAACCGAAAAAATACCTGATTATCAAGCATCAGCATTAATAATGGCAATGTACATAAATGGGTTAACAGATCAAGAAACATTTTATATGACATATGCAATGGCAAATTCAGGAGAAATGTTAGATTTATCAGATATTGGAGAAAACGTAATAGATAAGCATAGCACAGGTGGTGTAGGTGATAAAGTATCAATAGTATTGTTACCAATTGTTGCAGCACTTGGAGTACCAGTTGCAAAAATGTCTGGTAGAGGACTAGGATTTACAGGAGGAACAGCAGATAAATTAGAAGCTATTCCAGGGTATAATACTTCAGCAACAATTAAAGAATTTAAAGAAAATGTTAAAAAAATAGGTATAAGTATGATTACACAAACAATGAATATAGCACCTGCAGACAAAAAGATATATAGCATAAGAGATACAATAGGTTGTGTGGAAAGTCTACCACTTATTGCTTCAAGTATAATGAGTAAAAAAATTGCATTAGGAGCAAAAAAGTTAGTTCTAGAAGTAACTTATGGTGAAGGTGCTTTTATGAAAAAATTAGAAAATGCAAGAAAACTTGCAGATGAAATGGTTAAATTAGGTAAATCCGCAGGACTAGAAGTAAAATGTGTATTTACCAAAATGGATGAGCCTTTAGGATGGGCTGTTGGAAATACCTTAGAAATAATAGAATCTATAAACTTTTTAAAAGGTGATATGCCCAAAGATTTAAGAAATGTTGTTTTAGAAATAGGAAGTATCATGTTACAACTTGCAGGAAAAGGAGATAATTTAGATGAAAACAAAATTATAATGCAAAAATGCATAGACTCGGGAAAAGCTTTTGAAAAATTTGAGGAAATGGTTAAAAATCAAGGTGGAGATATAACATATTTAAAAGATACATCTAAATTTCCAAAAGCAAAATATAGTAAAGAAATATTAAGCAAAGAAAGTGGAAAAATTGTAGATTTGAATGCTGAAAAGATAGGAAAACTTGCTTGTACGCTAGGGGCAGGAAGAGTAAAAAAGGAAGACAAAATAGATATGGAAGCAGGAATTGTTCTAAATAAAAAAGTCGGACAAGATGTTGAGAAAAATGAAAAAATTGCTACGATATATTCAAATTCAGAAGAGAAAATTAATGAAGTTTTGGAAAAAATATATTATGCAATAGATATTGAAAAAAAATAAAAAAGTGTTATAATTAAATATGTAAAAGATTTAGGAACATACTTTAAAAGAAAGGAATGATAGTAACTATGGAGAAAAATGAGAAAACAAAAAAAATCAGAGGAAATAAAGCACAAATAGGAGTAAAAATAATAGCAACAATATTAGCAATATTAATGTTATTATCTGTTTGTATGACATTTGTATATTATGTATATACAGCGCTTGCAAAATAGAAAGGAATGATTTTAATTGAATAATATAAATACTTTTTTTTCGACGCTATATAATGAAAAGATATTGTCATATATACAAATGTACCAGCAATATCCGATAAAATTGATAACACTAATTATAGATATATTTCTAGTAATATTTTTAGCATATAATATCCTTAAAATTGCAAAAGATTCAAGAGCATGGCAATTAATAAAAGGTATAACTTTTTTAGTAATTGCAACATGGGTTAGCGGTATTTTAAATCTGCATATTTTAAATTACATATTGTCAGCAATAATGAATTGGGGAGTTATTTTAATAATAATAATTTTCCAACCTGAAATAAGAAGAGGATTAGAACAACTTGGAACCAATAAATTTACTAAATTTTTTGGTATGGATAATGATATTTCAACAAAGACAAAAGAAGATATATATAAAATTGCAATAGCAGCAACAGAACTAGCTAAGACAAAAACAGGAGCATTAATAGTTATTGAAAGAGATATAAAAATAAAAGATATAATTTCAACTGGTGTAGTAATAGATGGGGAAGTATCTCCACAAATATTAGTAAACATATTTGTACCAAATACACCACTTCATGATGGAGCGGTTGTAATAAGTGAAAATAGAATTGCAGCTGCAGCATGTATGCTTCCTTTAGCTAGTGATAAAGATATAGCGAAAGAACTTGGTACTAGGCATAGATCAGCAATAGGAATATCAAAGGAATCAGATGCAATTGCTGTAGTAGTATCAGAAGAAACAGGTAAAATATCTGTTGCAAAAGATGGAACCTTAATTGCAGATGTAAGAGAAGATGTTTTAAAAAAGATTTTAATAAATAATATAATAACTAAAAGAATGCCAGAAAAGGAAGAAGAAAAATCGAATAGGTTTAGAAAGATAAAAAAATTTTTGAAATTTGAAAACAAAAGTGAAAATACTAAAAAAGATTAAAATAAAATTAGTTGTTCTAAGATTTAGAGCAACTAATTTTGTTAATAATTCATACTAATTAAAAATAAAAGGATGGAATATATATGAGAAATATTAAACTAACAATAGAATATGACGGAAAAGACTTTAATGGGTGGCAAAAGCAACCAAATAAATTAAATATTCAAGGAACAATAGAACAAGCAATAAATTCAATAACAGGAGAAGAAGTTAGTCTAAATGCATCAGGTAGAACAGATGCAGGAGTACATGCTTTAGGACAAGTTGCAAATTTTAAGACGGATTCTAATCTTCCAATAGAAAAGTTTCCAATAGCAATAAATGCAAGATTAAAAAAATCAATTAGAATAATATCAGCAGAAGAAGTAGATGAAAGATTTCATAGTAGACTGACATGCAAACAAAAGACATATAGATATATAATAAATAATTCAAAATATGGAACTGCTATATATAGAAATTTAGAAGTAAATATTCCACAAAAATTAAATGTAGAAAAGATGCAAGAAGCAGTAAAATACTTTGAAGGGGAACATGATTTTAAAGCATTTAAAGCAAGTGGAACAAGCAGTAAAAGCAGTATAAGAATAATATATGAAGCAAAAGTTTACAAGGAAAATGAAAGAATTATAATAGAGTTAACAGGTAATGGTTTTCTATATAATATGGTAAGAATAATAGCAGGAACACTTGTAGAAGTTGGTCAAGAAAAAATAGAACCTAAAGATATAGAAAAAATTATTCAAGACGGTAAAAGAGAAAATGCAGGAAAAACTTTACCTCCTCAAGGGTTATATTTAGTAAAGGTCGATTATAATAATTAACATTTTATACCATATTTTAATGATATAGTATCTTAGAATATTCACACAAACTCAAAAAAATTCATAATATATATAAAAAACGGAGGAGCAGATATTATGAATTTAATTATATTTTTTGCACTCCCACTTGCTACAATTTTGTTATCAATAGTATTGCAAAAGATATTAAAATCACCATTGTTAGTTGCAATAACATTTTTTGCAATATACTTATTAGCCGCGTTTATATTAGCGGCATTAGGTATAATAGATTTAGGGTTAGCATTAGTTGCAACAATAATATATACAATAATAGCATTTATTACTGCTTATGCAGTAATGTTAATTTGTAACATAATAAAAAAATTAAGAAGAATATGTTGTTGTAATTGTAATTGCAATAATCAAAATAATGAAAATGATTGTAATGATGATAATAATCAGACAAATAATGTAGCAGTTCAAGGAGTTTTATCAGTTCAAGATGTTAATGGAAATAATGATGATGACGATAATGACAATGATAACTGTGGGTGTAGGAACAATCAGGTTGCAATAAGAGCATCGGTAACACCAAATACATCAAATGGGGGAAGAACAGGAAATTTTAGAGGATGCTATAGAAGATGCAGGTAAAATAGTATAATAATAAAATCTCAAATTATTAAAACATTGAATTTAATAATTTGAGATTTTTAATTTTAAACTATTTATTATTTTTGTCGTCTTTTAAAACTTCTTTAATTGCTCCTAGACTTCCTAAAGCAGATGTTGCTTCAAAAGGAATAAATACTTTATTTGCTTCACCGTTTGCAACTTCTTTTAAGGCTTCTAATGATTTTAATTGAACTAATTTTTCATCTGGATCAGATTTCTTTATAGCTTCATAAACCATTTGAATTTCTTTAGCTTTAGCTTCTGCAACTTCTTTTATAGCTTTAGCTTCACCAGCTGCACGTCTAACTTTAGCTTCACTATCTGCTTCAGCTTCAAGAATTGCAGCTTGTTTTTTACCTTCTGCAACTGTGATTGCAGATTGTTTTTGAGCTTCAGCTTCAAGAATAAGAGCTCTTTTATTACGTTCTGCATTCATCTGTTTTTCCATTGCATCTCTTATATCAGCAGGTGGGTTAATATCCTTTATTTCAACACGATTAATTTTACATCCCCATTTATCTGTTGCTTCATCAAGGATTGAACGTAATTCATAGTTAATAGTTTCACGAGATCCAAAAGTCTCATCTAAATCCATTTTACCAACAATATCACGAATTGTTGTAATTGCTAAGTATTCAATACCTTTCTTTAAATTCTGAATTTCATAAACAGCTTTAACAGGGTCAGTTATTTGATAGAAAACAACTGTATCTATATTAATTGTTACATTATCTTTAGTAATTACTCCTTGTGGTGGAATATCCATTGTTTGTTCTTTCAAAAGAACAACAGAACTAATTCTGTCAAAAAATGGGATTATAATTGTAAGACCAGCATCTGCAACTTTTTCAAATTTACCTAATCTTTCAATTATATAAACTTCTGATTGATTTACGACTTTAATTGATGTAAAAGCTATAATTAAAATTACAACTAATAAAAAAATTAATAATCCAATACCCATAATTTTTTCCTCCTTTTTTTAATATATAAAATTTAAATAAATTAATATCACTTAATAAGACTAGAAGATTTTATTGGTTCAACTTTTAGTTTAACACCATCAATTTCAATAACTTTTATTTTTGTTCCTTTTTCTAGATTGTTATCTGAAATTGCTGACCAAAGTTCTCCATTTATTCTGACCTTTCCTGAATAGTCAATATTATTAATGTTTTCTATAACAATTCCTTCTTTATCCATAATACTATAAATATTTGTTGGAACTAAATCTTTAGCTGGTAAAAATTTATTAATAAGAGGTCTTGTAAATATCAATAAAATTGTTGATACTGCTATAAAGACTATAGATTGAATAAATAAATTTGCGGTGAAAAAGCTAACTAATAAAGCTGCTAAAGCACCTATACCAAACCAAAAAATTAGAAAACCTGTTGTAAAAATTTCTGCAACAAAGAATACTGCACTTGCAATTAACCAAAAAGGCCACATAAAACACACCTCCTAAACTACAACACAATTATAACATAATATGTAAAAAAAATCAAATAAGCCTTGTAAAAATAGGAAAAAAATGATAATATAATAAAAAATATACTAAGGGTAAGAGTGAAAGAAAGATTGAAGATGAAAAATAACAAAGGAGTAACATTAATTGCTTTAATAACAACATTAATAGTAATGTTAATATTAATATCAATAACAATGGTTACAGTAAAAAGCTCTAATAGTGCAGTAAAAAAGGCTAATATAAATAATAAAATATATGAATTAAGGGAAGTTCATCAAGCAGTGTTAGAAGCATATATTAAATATAAGCAAACAAATAATGAAAATTATTTAGCAGGAACAAAATTAGAGAATGCGGATTTATTAAATGAATATGAAAAAGGAATTAATGGAGTAGAATTCAAAGAAAAAGAAAATTTTAATAATTATTATAAATTAGATAGTAAAAATGCTTTGCTTGGAATAGGCATAAAAAATTCGAGCGATTACTATATAGTTAATTACACAACAGGAGAAGTATTAAATTATACAACAAAAAAATTATCAGATGGGACTATATTATATCTAAATTCAGATTAATAAATTCAAATAGAATATTTGATAATTGATTTAGGAGGCAGTATGACTAAAAAAGAACATTTTGAAAATTTACAAAAAAAATGCAAAGATATATATTTAGATGAACCTATGAGTAAACATACAAGTTTCAAAATAGGTGGAAATGCCGATATTTTTATTAAAGCTAACAAAATGGAAGAAATTGAATTTGTCCAAAAGTATGCAAAAGAAAATAAAATTAAATTACATGTTATAGGTAATGGAAGTAATGTATTAGTTTCAGATTCAGGAATAGAAGGAATTGTACTAAAAATAGCTACCCAGGATATAAAAATAGAAAAAGATAAAGAGGGTTTTTTTAAAGTAAAAATTGATGCTGGAGTAAATTTAGCTTTAGCATCTATAATGTTGGCTAAAAAGGGATTATCAGGTTTCGAAGAATTATCTGGTATTCCTGGGACAATAGCTGGTGCAATCAGAATGAACGCAGGAGCATATGGAAAAGAAATAAAAGATATATTAATTTCGACAAGAGTTTTAGACCAGGATGGAAAAATCATAGAGCTTTCAAATGAAGAACAAGAATTGGGATATAGAACAAGCATATTTGCAAAGAAAAATTATATTATTTTAGACGCGAAATTTTATGTAAAAAAGGCAAATGAAGAAGAAATTAAAAATAAGATGAATGAATATATGCAAAAAAGAAAAATGTCACAGCCAACAGAATATCCTTCAGCAGGTAGCACATTTAAAAGGGGAGATGGATTTATTACAGCAAAAGAAATTGATGAATGTGGATTAAAAGGATATAAAATTGGAGGAGCAGAAATTTCGAAAAAACATGCAGGTTTTATAGTCAATGTAGATAGAGCTACAGCAAAAGATGTACTAGATTTAATTAATTATGTGAAAAATAAAGTGTATAAGGACAAAGGAATAAAAATAGAAGAAGAAGTTGAATTTATAGGAAGAAAATAAATTTTTGAAAGGATAATAGTAATGAAGGGAATATTTCAATGGTTTAAAGATAGTGCTAAAATGAAAAGATGGGTTATGCTTATTTTAGTGGGAATAGTTTTTGTATGTTATGGGATGGCTAATTTAATAGTAAAAGATGAAGCAATAACATTTGTGCATGCTGCAAAAATAATAATTTATTTTGTGGTAGGTTTTACATGTGCAGTATTGGGTCTTATATTTTTAAATAAAAGAACAATGGAATTATTTATTGAAGCAACAGACGAAAGAATAGATGGAGATAAAAAAGTAAATGTAAATTCATTAATATTTAATAAAAATGTTTACGATAGAGGTCCTAAAATTGTCGTAATAGGAGGAGGAAGCGGATTAAATACTATTCTTGAAGGTTTAAAACAATATACAAGTAATATTACAGCAATTGTTACAGTCTCAGATTATGGAGAAAGTTTTGGTGCAGAAGGAGAAAAAATAAAATACCTACAATTAGAAGATATAAAAAATGGAATAGCTTCTTTAGCTACTTCTGATGAAAGCAAAATGAAAGAACTTCTAAATTATAAATTCTCAGATGGTGTTTTAAGAGGAGTATCATTTTCAGATTTATACTTTGAGGCTATGAATAATATATCAAGAGGAACTGCAGAAGCTGTAAAAAATAGTAATGAAATCTTCAAGATTTATGGTAAAGTTCTTCCTGTTACAGAAGATAAAATGAAGATTTGTGCTGAGCTTGAAAATGGTTATGTAGTAGAAGAAAAATCACAAATAGCTAATATGGTTTATGATAAATTAACAAAAATAAATAGAATTTATCTTAATCCAACAAATTGTAAACCTACAAAAGGGGTTATAGAAGCAATTTCAGAAGCAGATAGTATTATAATTGGACCTGGAAGTTTATATACTAATGTAATTCCAAATCTTTTAGTAAATGGCGTTTCAAGAGCTATTAAAGAAGCTAAGGCAAAGAAAATATATGTATGTAATATTATGACTGAACCGGGTCAGACAGATAGTTATTCTGTATCAGATCACTTAAACGTAATTTATGATCATTGTGGAGAAGGATTAATAGATTATTGTTTATATGATACAGGAGAAGTTATACCTGAATTTATAAAAAAATATAATTTAGATGGTGCTGATTTAGTAGAACAAGATATATCAAATGTAAAAGATAAAAAAATAAAATTTATGAAAGAAAATATGTCAATTATAAAAGATGACTTGGTAAGACATGATGCTACTATAATTGCTAATACAGCAATTCAACTTATATGTGACGATTTAAAATATAAAGATAAACAAAATGAACCTGAATATTTAATGATGAATAGTAAGCTTCAAGCTGATAGAAAAATAAATAAAGAAAAAAGAAAAAATTCAAGAAGAAAAACAAATGAAAATAAGAAAATTACAAAAAATAAAAGTAAATTTGCAAGTAAATATAGTGATAGAATTGATTCTATAAAGCATAGTGATGAAAGAATTGAACAAAGAAAAATAAAAATGAAACATGAACTTAAATTAGAAAAACAAAAAGAAGAAGAGAAAATACTAAAAGAAAAATTAAAACAAGCAAAAGAAAGAACAAGAAAGATGAAGAATGTTAGTAGTCAGGAAATACTAAAAAATAAAAGCGAAAACACGGCTAATAAAGAGAATAATAGTGGAATTCAAATGGAAAGCAAAGATTTAAGACCTAAAGATTATGAGAAAATTAGAAAAGAAATGATAGAAAAATTTAATAACAGTAAATTAAAAGATTAAATTTTTTGGAGGTATACGAATGAGATTTGAAAAAGAGAGTTTAAATATAGGAGAAAGTTTAAACAAGGAATGGATTATAACAAATGGCATAGGAGGTTTTGCATCATCTACTATAATTGGTGCAAATACAAGAAGATATCATGGGCTTTTAGTAGCACCTCTTAATCCTCCTGCCAAAAGATATTTAATACTTTCTAAGTTAGATGAAAGCATCGAGACAAATGGAAAAAAATATGATTTATATACAAATGTATGTAAAAATTATATTTCAGAAGGTTATAAATATTTGGTAGAATTTAAAAAAGAAATATTACCAGTATTTAAATATAAAATAGAGGATATAGAAATTTCTAAAACTATATGTATGAAATATGGTAAAAATACAGTCCAGGTTTTTTATAAGATAAAAAATGGAAGTTCAAAAACAAAGTTAAATTTGTCACCTGTAATAAATTTTAGAGATTTTCATTCTATGTCGACAAATAAAAATACATTTGATATAGTTCAAAGTGAAAAAAATGGAAAAATAAAAATTGTAGTTGATAATAATATTGGACATCCTATTTATATGAAGATATCAGAAGGAAAATACCATCAGACACCTAATAATATATTTTATAATATGTTTTATTTAGAAGAGGAAAAAAGAAGCTTTTTTCCAGAAGAAAATCTTGCAGTAAGTGGAACTTTCGAAATAGTGGTTGAACCAAATGAAGAAAAATCTATATCTTTTATTTGTTCACTTGAAGAAAATATAGATGAGATTAATCCGATTGAATTTATAAATGATGAATTAATTAGAATTAATAAAATATATAATAAATCATTATTAATAGATAATAGAAAAGAAAATAAAACTGATGAAGAAAAAAGAAAAGATGAAAATACTAGAAGTTTTTTAGTAGCAACAGATAACTTCATTGCTTATAGACCTACATTTGGTCTTCATACTATAATTGCAGGCTATCCTTGGTTTTTAGATTGGGGTAGAGATACTTTAATATCATTTGAGGGGTTATTGCTTGTTACTAAGAGATATGACTTAGCAAAAGAGGTTTTACTTACTGTAACGAGAGATATAAAATATGGATTGGTTCCAAATGGATATTCAGAAGTAGATAATAGTCCATTATATAATAGTGTAGACAGTTCGCTTTTATTGTTTGAACAAGTTCAAAAATATTTAGAATATACAAATGACTATGAATTTATAAAAGAAAGCATTTATCCGAAATTAAAAAAGATTATAGAAAATTATTCAAAAGGAATTGATTTAGATAACAATAATATTTATTTAGATGAAGATGGTTTAATTTCTTCAGGAACTGAAACTACTCAAAATACATGGATGGATGCAAAATTTGAAAATTATGCAGCAACTCCTAGAAATGGAAAAGCAGTTGAAATAAATAGCTTATGGTATAATGCACTAAAAATAATGATAACACTAACCAAAAAGTTTGGGTCTGTTGGAAAGATTGTACAATGTAGAAAATACGAAGAACTTGCAGAGAAGTGCAGGAAAAGTTTTAACGAGAAGTTCTATAATGGAAGAAGAAAATGTTTATATGATGTTTTAGGAGATAGTAAAATAAGACCTAATCAATTATTTAGTTTAAGTCTTACCTACCCTATAATAGATCCTAATTCAGAAATGGCATATAACATAATAAATACAGTAGAGAAAAAATTATTAAATAATTATGGCTTAAAAACTCTTGCAAAAGGTGAGGAAAACTACGTTGATATTTACGAAGGAGATGCTTTTAGAAGAGACATGAGTTACCATCAGGGAATAACTTGGACATGGCTTTTAGGGCTATATTACAATAGTTTGAGAAACCAAAAGGCATTCGAAAAAAATAAAAAGAAAAGAGAAGAACTAACAAATAAAATAAATGATTTTAAAGAAAAGGTAGAAAAGACATTCACGAAAGATATGAATCAAAGAGGATGTATAGGTTCAATTTCTGAGATTTATGATTCAAAAACACCATACTTACCAAAAGGAACTTTTGCTCAAGCTTGGAGTGTAGCAGAAGTATTTAGAATAATTTATGGATAATAAGCTAAATAAAATAAGGATGTGATATTAATGCTAAAAATTGAAGAACTTGAGGAAGAATTAAAAAAAGATGAGATTAATAGTTTATACCTTTTTTATGGAGAAGAAAAGTTTTTACTTGAAAATTCTTTAAAGAAAATAAAAAAATCATTTGGAGAATTAATAAACGGTATAAATTATATAACAATCGACGAAAATAATGTTGAAAATATTATATCAGATTTGGAAACACCTGCATTTGGTTTTGAAAAAAAATTAATAATTGCTAAAAACACAAAATTATTTTCAAAAGATAACAAAAAGGGAAAAAGTGAAAATTTAGCATTAAAAGAAAAGATAAATAAATATATAGAACAAAATATAGAAATGTTAAGAAAATGTGTAGTTCTTATTTTTGTAGAAGAAACAGTTGAAAAATGTAGTCTTTTACAAACAATAGAAAAGGAAGGGGTAGTTTGTAATTTCGAGTATCAAAAAGCTAGTCAAATTCAAAAAAGATTAAAAGCAATTTTTGATGCATATGGTGTAAAAATTGAAAACAATATGATTATCTATTTAATAGAATGTTGTGGGACAAATATGCAAGAACTTATAAATGAGTCAAGAAAATTAATAGAATATGCAGGAAAAGGTGGAATAGTAGATAAACAAACTATTGACAAATTGTGTATAAAAAAAGTTGAAAGTGTAATATTTGATTTAACAGATAGCTTAGGAAAAAAAGATACAAGAGAAGCTATAGATGTTCTAAGAAATCTTATTTTAGCAAAAGAGCCTGTACAAAAAATTATGATTACATTATATAATCATTTTAAAAAATTATATTTAACAAAAGTAGCATTAAACTTAAAAAAGGACGTTGCATCTAGTTTAAATTTGAAACCTAATCAAGTTTTTTTAGTAAATAAATATAAAATGCAGGCAGGATATTTTAAAGTAAAAGAATTGAAAAAAATTTTAAGAGAACTGTGTGACTTAGATTATAATTATAAAATAGGATTGATTGATTTAGAAGTTGGATTTGAATCTATTTTATGTGCATATTGTTCTTAAATATTTAATGAAAAATGTATAAAAAAACCTTTTTAGATAAAAATAAGTAGTAATATATATTTTTATTTAGAAAGGTTTTTTTATGTTTAAGAATAGATTAAAGAATAAGAAGAAGTTATTAATTATATTTTTGTGTATTGTAGGGATATTATTTAGCATAATCTCAAATGCATATAAAGTAAATGCCCTATCTAAATATGGATCTAGAGGAAATGAGGTTAAACAAATTCAAGAAAAACTAAAAAGATGGGGATATTATAATGGATCTGTTGATGGTGTATATGGAAGTAAAACATTAACAGCAGTAAAAAAGTTTCAGCAAAAAAATGGATTGAAAGCTGATGGAATAGCAGGAGAAAAAACTCTTTCTGCGATGGGAATAACATCATCAAAGAATTCTTCTGGTTCAACAAGTAGTAATTCAAATAATGTAAATTTACTTTCTCATCTTATTTACGGAGAAGCAAGAGGAGAAAGTTACGTTGGACAAGTGGCTGTAGGAGCAGTCGTAATGAATAGAGTAAAAAGCAGTTCATTTCCAAATACGATAGCTGGGGTAATTTATCAAGCAGGAGCTTTTGATGCTGTTTCAGATGGTCAAATTAATATGAGTCCGGATAGTACAGCGATTAAAGCAGCTCAAGATGCAATAAATGGATGGGATCCGTCATATGGCGCAATTTATTATTTTAATCCTAATACTGCAACCAATAAATGGATATGGTCTAGACCACATACTGTTACTATTGGAAAACATAGATTTTGTAAATAATTTTAAAAAATACTTGAATTTAAAAGTAAGATGCTTTATAATAATTATGTTAAAGTATCTTATTTTTTATATTGGGGTATCGCCAAGTGGTAAGGCATCGGACTCTGACTCCGACATTCCTGTGTTCGAATCACAGTACCCCAGCCACATTGTATCTATTAACTTAAATAATTATTTCATGTACAAAACAATATGTAAGCCCAGGCTTTATGCCTGGGCTTGGTAAAAATAAATTATTTTTACAAGAATGTCTTTAATGTTTCAACACTGTCTTCCTGCATTTTAACAAAATCGCATAAAAGAGTTTTGATGGGTTCATTAATACCAGGATTCTGATTAATCAACCTTCTACCTTCAATAATTCCCATATTAGTTCCGTTTAAAAGAAGTTCAGACAAGTTTGAATTACTTTGGTCAGACATAGCTTTCATTTGAATGCCCCACCAAGTCATTATTTTATTCATTGCGCTTGTTTCATGAGGCTCTTTTTCATGAGTATAATTTGAATAAATTTCATTAACTCTGTTAGATATATCTTGATATTTTCCATACTCAACATTTAGAGTATCTTTAAATTTAGGATCTCCAACTTTTTTAGAAATAAATTCAATTGCATCCATTCCCATAGTAGAGCCTTTGTTTATTTCGTCCAAAACATTTAAATCATTATCTTGCATATAAATTCCTTTCTAATTCTAAGAAAAATACTGTATACTTAAAATTTATTTGATGAAGCAAAAATTAAATTAAATTATTAATTTAATAGTAATTATTATATACAATTTATTTGAAAAAATTCAGTTTATATTGTTGAAAAAAATTACAAATTTAAAGAACAAAATTTTAGATAATAAAAAAGTAAATAAAAATGAACAGTTATAATAAAAAGTTTCAATTTGAAAATTTATTTTTTGGAGAAATTTACTAAAAAATAAATAAATAAAATGAAATAAAAATTTAAAAAAGAATGGCGGAGTTGGTGGGATTCGAACCCACGGTACCGGTTAAGGTATAACTGATTTCGAGTCAGCCTCGTTATGACCACTTCGATACAACTCCATTATTATAGATAGATTATATAGTAAATTAATTTTTTTTTCAATAGGTAAAACAGATTTATTTTTGAGTAATTGGCAAATATTACATTCTTAAAATCTTTGACTTTGTAATATATAAAGAGTATAATAATACAAGATAAAACAATATAAATGGAGAAATAAAATGTATGACAATATAGAAGATTTAAAAAAAGAAGTATCAAAATGTAATAAATGCAAACTATGTACAACTAGAATAAATACAGTATTTGGTGAAGGAAATATAAATGCAAAAGTAATGTTTATAGGCGAAGGTCCGGGAGCAGACGAAGATAGTCAAGGAAGACCTTTTGTGGGAAAAGCAGGAAAACTTATGGATAATGCTTTTGATATAATTGGAATAAAAAGAGAAAATGTTTATATAGCTAATATTGTTAAATGTAGACCACCACATAATCGAGATCCACAAATTGACGAAATAAAAGGATGTATGAACTATTTAAGAAATCAAGTAATTATAATAAAGCCAAAAATAATAGTTCTTTTAGGAAGAATAGCTCTTCAAAATATACTTGGAGAAGAATATAAAATTACTGCATCACGAGGAATCTGGCAAGAGAAAAAGAATATTTTCTACATGCCTACATGGCATCCTGCTGCACTTTTAAGAGATGAAACAAAGAAGATAGACTTTATAAAAGATTTAAAAAAGGTGCAGGAAAAGTTGAGAGAAATTGATTATCAATAAAATTGCAGTAATAAAAATATGAAAAAGAAAATAGGAGAAATAAATGTCAGAAGAAATAATAAAGGAAGCAAATTATTGTTTAAATTGTAAAGTAAAACCATGTTCTAGAAAAGGATGTCCATTAAATAATGATATTCCACTATTTATAGAAAAAATAAAAAATGAAAAATATGAAGAAGCATATAATATTCTTAGTAAAACAACAGTATTGCCTGCAATTTGTGGAAGAATTTGTCCACACAAGAAGCAGTGTGAGGGTTCGTGTATAAGAGGAATAAAAAATGAACCAGTAAATATAGGTAATTTAGAAAGTTATATAGGAGACTTTTCTATAAAAGAAAACTTTTCAATTAAAAAATTAACATTAAGTGAAGAAGATGTGGATATAAACAAAGAAATATACTTGAAAAAAATAAGAAAAAGGCAAGTAGCAATAATAGGTGGAGGTCCTGCTGGACTTACATGTGCGGCTTTTTTAGCAAGAAAAGGTGTAAAAGTAACAATTTATGAAAGATATAACTATCTTGGAGGATTAATGATTTATGGAATACCTGATTTTAGACTTGAGAAAGAAATTGTAAAAAAATCAATTAAAAAAATTTTAGATTTAGGTATTGAAGTAAAATATAATCAGGAACTTGGAAAGAATATAAATTTGTCAGAATTAAAAGAAATTTATGATGTAATTGTTTTAGCATTTGGTGCAAATAAATCAAAAAATATAAGAATAGAAGGAGAAAATCTAAATGGTGTATTTGGAGGAAATGAGCTTCTAGAGCATAATTTACATCCACAGTATAAAGGAAAAACAGTAATTGTAAATGGCGGGGGAAATGTAGCAATGGATGTAGCAAGGACTGTAAAAAGATTAGGAGCAAAAAAAGTAGTGGTTGTTTATAGAAGATCTAAAGAACAAATGCCAGCAGAAGAAAAAGAGATAAATGCAGCAATTAATGAAGGAATAGAGTTTTTATTCCAAAATAATATAGTTAAAATAATTGGAAATGAAAAAAATGCAGTAAAAAAAGTGGAATTAATTAAGACAGAGCTTATAAAAAAAGAAGGAGAAACAAGACTTTCACCAGTAAATATAGAAGAATCAAATTATGAAATAAATACAGATTATATAATAATGGCTTTGGGGTCAAAGCCAGAAGAATTTGTTTCAAAATTGGGATTGCAATTAAATCAATGGAATGGAATAAAAGTAGATGAAAAAAATAAAACATCTGATAACAAAATATATGCAATAGGAGATTTAGCTGGAAATACTCAAACAGTAGCATGGGCAGCAAAATCCGGAAGAGATACAGCGGAAAATATTATTGATGAATTTTTAAAATATTAACATATTATATAAAGAATAAAATTTAACTAATTTTATAATATCAAAGGAAGAAGATTTATGTGTGAAGATATAAATAAAATTTTAAAAGATGAAGAATATATTAATTTAATAAGAGATTTGTTAGAAAATAAAATGGTACAAGAAATGAAAAAATATAAACAACACTTCAATGTAACAAGATTTAATCATTGTTTGCTTGTATCGTATAATTCTTATTTAATATGCAAAAAGAAAAAATTAGATTACAAATCAGCCGCAAGAGCAGGATTATTACACGATTTGTTTTTATATGATTGGCATAAAAGAGAAAATGGAAGAAAAGGTTTTCATGCATTTACTCACTCAAAGACGGCACTTCAAAATGCAATGAAAATAACCAATTTAAATGATATAGAAAAAGATATGATAATAAAACATATGTGGCCTGTTACTTGGCAGCTACCTAAATATAAAGAAACCTTTATTATAACTTTTGTAGATAAATATTTTGCTTTTAATGAAAAAAATATTAAAAATAATTATTTTGATAAAAAAGATGTAATTTAGATAATTTTTTCTAAATTACATCTTTTTACTGTTACTATTTATGTATTAGATGTATACAATTACCGTTTTTTGTTTAAAAACTATAGCATTTTGTATACAATTATGTTAAAATACCAAAAGCGATTGGAGGAAATATATGGAAAACTACCAAAAATATATAAGAAATTTTAGTATAATAGCTCATATAGATCATGGAAAATCAACATTAGCAGATAGATTAATTGAACTTACAGGAGTATTGTCCAAAAGAGAAATGGAATCTCAAGTTTTAGATAATATGGAAATAGAACGAGAAAGAGGTATAACAATAAAAGCACAGTCTGTAAGAATGAAATATAAAGCAAAAGACGGAAACGAATATACTTTAAATTTAATAGATACACCTGGACATGTTGACTTTAACTACGAAGTTTCAAGAAGTTTAGCAGCATGTGACGGAGCAATTTTAATTGTTGATAGCACTCAAGGAGTAGAGGCACAAACATTGGCTAATGTTTATTTGGCAATAGACAATAATCTAGAAATTTTACCAGTTATAAATAAAGTAGATTTAGCAAGTGCAAGACCAGAAGAGACAAAAAAAGAGATTGAAGATATAATAGGAATTCCAGCAGAAGATAGTCCATGTATTTCTGCAAAAACAGGGTTAAATGTTGAAGAAGTGCTAGAAAGAATAGTAAAAGACTTACCATGTCCAAAAGGTGATGTAAACGGCAAGACCAAATGTTTAATTTTTGATTCATATTATGATAATTATAAAGGGGCAGTTGCTTATGTAAGAGTAATGGATGGTTCTGTAAAAGTAGGTGATGAAATATATTTAATGGCATCAAAAAAAGTTTTTACTGTAACTGAAGTGGGATATTTTGTACCTGGATCATATATGCCTATTAATGAAATAAAAGCAGGAGAGGTTGGATATATAGCTGCAAGTATAAAAAGCCTGTCAGAAATACATGTAGGGGATACAATCACATTAAACTCTAATAGAGCAGATATTCCTTTAAAAGGATATAAAAAAGTACAGCCAATGGTGTATTGTGGGATTTATCCTGTAGATGGAAGTCAATATGAAGCTTTAAAAGTTGCATTAGAAAAATTACAATTAAATGATGCAGCACTTGAGTTTGAACAAGAAACATCGAATGCTTTAGGATATGGATTTAGATGTGGATTTCTAGGGTTATTACATTTAGAGATAATAGAAGAAAGACTTGATAGAGAATTTGACTTAGGGTTAATTACAACTGCACCATCAGTTATATATAAAGTACATAAAACAAATGGAGAAGTTTTAGAGATTTATAATCCAGGAGATTTACCACCACAAAATGAAATAGACTTTATGGAAGAGCCAATTGTTACAGCAAATATTTTAACTCCGAAAGATTATGTGGGCGGAATAATGGAGATGTGTCAAAATAGAAGAGGGATATACATAGATATGAAATATTTAGATGAAAACAGAGTTACTTTAATCTATGAAATGCCTTTAAATGAAATAATTTATGATTTTTTTGATAATTTAAAATCAAAAACAAAAGGATATGCATCTTTTGATTATGAGCTAAAAGAATATAGACCAGCAAAACTTGTTAAATTAGATATTTTATTAAATGGAGAAACTGTTGATGCACTTTCATTTATAGTTCATAAAGATATGGCATACACAAGAGGAAGAAAAATGGTTGAAAAACTAAAAAAGGTTATTCCAAGACATTTATTTACAATACCAATACAAGCTGTAATCGGAGGAACTATAATTGCAAGAGAGACTATTTCAGCACTTCGTAAAGATGTTCTTGCTAAATGTTATGGTGGAGATATTACAAGAAAGAAAAAACTTTTGGAAAAACAAAAAAGAGGAAAAGAAAAAATGCGTCAAATAGGTAAAGTAGAATTACCACAGGAAGCTTTTTTATCAGTCTTAAAATTAGACGATGGAGAAGAATAAAATTAGGAAAGGAATAAAGTTTTTATGCAAAACATATCAAGTAAAGAGAATAGTTTAATAAAACATATAAAGAAATTAAAAGAAAAAAAATACAGAGACGAATTTAATGAATATGTAATTGAAGGAATAAAGCTAGTGAAAGAAGCAATAAGCGAAAATATTGAATTAAGCGAAATAGTTATATGTGAAAGTTTTGCAAAAAATGAACATTCAAAAGAGTTATTAAAAAGAAAAGAAATTTCAGAAAAAATAAAATGTGTTCCAGATAATTTATTTAAGATAATAACAGAAGTTGGAACACCACAAGGAATTTTAGCAATTGTTAAGAAAAAAAATCGAGAAGTTGATTTAAAACAAGATGAAGTAATAATAGCATTAGATAATTTACAAGATCCGGGGAATCTAGGTACAATTCTAAGAACAGCAGATAGTGCAAATATAAAAAAAATTATCGTATCTAAGAATACGGTAGATTGTTATAGCCCAAAAGTTGTACGTTCTACAATGGGTGCAATTTTTAGAATTCAGGTAATTGAATGTGAAAATTTATCTAAAACTATAGAAAATTTAAAAAATAAGGGGTATAATATTATTGTAACAGATTTAAATGCAAAAAAGGATATATATGATATAAATTATTGTAATAGTATAATAGTAATAGGAAACGAAGCAAATGGAGTATCAGAAGAAATAAAAAATATAGCTACAGATAAAGTAATAATTCCAATGTTAGGAAAAACTGAAAGTTTAAATGCATCTGTTGCAACTGGAATAATAATCTATGAATATGTAAGACAAAAGATAAAAAAATAGAGGAGGAACAAGATGAAAAATACAAAAGGAGAAAATGAAAACATAAATACGCCAGAAGACAGAAGTAATGTTTATACAGAGGTAGTAGAATATTTAAAAACAATTGATGATGATGAAAAATTAGAAAAATTACCAATGGAATTTGTTGATTTATTAAAGAAAAAGTCAAACCCTAATTATAAACCAAAAATTTCAAAAGATATCCCCATTGAAGATCAAAATCTAAAGGAAGAAACTTATTCTTTAATTGCATGGATATCAAAAAAATATTGGAATGAAGCTGTTTTGCAAAAAGTCTATGTTGAAAATGATATAGATAGAGATATTTTAACTTACCTAGAAGAAAATAATAACTTACCAACTCTATATGAAAATTCAAACGTTTTTCAAAAAATCAGAATAAAAATGAGAAAATTTATAAATAGGCATTTTAAAAGAGACAAAAAAAGAAAATGATAAACAAGAAATTTAAATGGAGGTAAGCAAATGAGACCAGTATTAGAAGAACAAAAAAATAACGGCTTAAAAACATTATATATAGTTGTAATAATTATTTGTGCTATATCAATAGGAGTAGGAGTATATCTACAATTTTTTTCTGAAGAAAAATTAGATGTAATATTAGGAATAAATCAAGATGATAGTAAGGACAAAGAACTAGAATTAGAAAATCAATTTGGTAGTATTTTTACAAACCAACTAGATGTACTAGATAATACACAAATAAATGTAAAAAAAGAAGACGCAAACGAAATAGTATATGCAAAATTTAACAAAAGCATTCAAAAAGATAATTGTACAATCGATGTTAAAATACCATACATAAATATTGATGAAGAAACTACAAAAAGGTTTAATACAGAAATTCAAAACGAATTTAAATCTAAAGTCGAAAGTATATATTCATCAGCAAGTAAATCACAAGATAAATATATTTATACAGTAAATTATAAAGCATATGTACAAAACGATATCTTATCATTAATTATAAAATCTGAGTTAAAAGAAAATGATAGTGAACAACAAGTAACTATTAAAACCTATAATTACAATTTAAAAGATAGTAGAGAAGAAAAATTAGAAGATTTATTGAATTTAAAAGATATTGAGATAGAAACAGCTAATAAAAAAATTCAAGATACAATAAAGAATAAACAAGAAAAAAATAAAAACTTAACAGAATTAGGCTATAATGTATATCAAAGAGATTTAGCAAGTTCAATTTACTATGTAAATAATTCTGAAGTATATTTATATGGTGAAAATGGAACAATTTATATAATATATGCATATGGAAATTTAGATTTTACAAGTGAAATGGATTTAGTAATTTTATAAAATATTATAAAATCAAAAATAATCAAGAACTTTTTATATAGAGTAATCTAATAGAAGTTCTTGATTTTTGCTATAAAAATATATTAATATAAAAAACAAAGCAGATAATCTAAAATTATCTGCTTTTCGAAAATAAAAGGGGATGTTTTTATAATAGTTAGTAACTTATTGACTAACTGTATATAATATAACAAATAATTTTGTCTTTTTTGTGAAAAAAATGTGAAAATATAATACAAATTATAAAAAATTTATAAAGGTTATTCAGCTTTTGATTCACCTAAAGTAATAGATAATTGTTTTTCACTACCATTACGGACAAGTTTTAGTGAAACAGTATCACCAATCGCATGATTATTTTTTATATTATTTAATTCTTCCATGGTTAAGACTTTATTTCCGTCAAATTCAGTAATTATATCACCAGCTTTTACACCAGCTTTTTCAGCTGCTGAGTATTCTTCAACAGATACTACATATATACCAGCTGTCAAATTATTTTTTGAAGCTGTTTGTTCATCTAAGTTTCTGCCAGAAATACCAATATAAGGTCTTCTAACTTTATTATAAGTTATTAAGTCATTAGTTACACTTATTGTAGAATTTATAGGAATAGCAAATCCAATACCTTCAACACCTGTACTAGAAACTTTCATTGTATTAATTCCAATTACTTTTCCTTCACTATTTACTAATGCACCACCACTGTTTCCAGAGTTAATAGCAGCATCTGTTTGAATACAAGTATATTTATTACCGTCGCTATCAGAAACTTCTCTACTTACAGCACTTATAACACCACATGTTATAGTAGTACCTAAGTCTAAAGGATTACCAACTGCCATAGCAAATTCACCAACTTTTATTGAATCTGAGTCTGCAAATTCTGCAGGAGTTAAATTGCTTGCTTCAATTTTTAAAACTGCTAAATCAGTTTGAGAATCCTTTCCAATAATTTTAGCTTCATATTCTTTATCATCATTTTGTAGTTTTACCTTTACTGATGTAGCTTCAGAAATATCATAATATGTTGTAGATGAAGAACTACTTACTACATGGTTATTTGTTAAAATATAACCATCATTACTTATAATTATTCCTGAACCAGATGCAGTAGCAGTAGATGTAGAAGGAGTTTTTTGATTAAACATTCCGTAAAATGATGACATTGAAGATGTTACATTATAAGTAACTTCTATACCGACTATAGAAGGTAATATTTTATTTGCTGAATATACAGCTGTATCAGAATATTTTGAAAGAGATACTTGATCAACTGTTCCTGTATTTGGTGTTTCTTTTGAATAAGAAGTAGAAGTAGTAGAAGTTGTAGTAGATCCAATCAACTTTGATTTAATTGAAGGAACACCAAAACAAGTTCCAATTACTAAAATACACCCAACAACACCACTAAAAAAAGGCATTGCAACATTTCTTTTAAAACCTCCATTTGTTTTTTCGTTTGAATAATTATTTGTTACATTTTTAAAATTATTTTTATTTTCTTCCATAAAATACCTCCTTAATTAATATTTTATCAAATTTTTATTTTTTTAATCATTTAAATGATACAATATATTTGTGAAAAATGTGTGAAAAAATTGAGACTTATTGATAAATAATTTTTGATATGATAAAATTATAAAACTATAATTAATTAAAGTAAGCAGTAATAAAAGAGTAAGACTTGCGAAAGGAATGAAATTAAATATGAAAGAAGAATTTAAAGAAGTTTCTGCAAATATTTTTAACGAAAAATATGGCAATATGATAAAAAGAGAGAATAAGTTATATGATGATTCGACATCTTTAAGATCCGAATTTGAAAGAGACTATACAAGAATTTTATATAGTACAGCTTACAGAAGATTAAGGCATAAAACACAAGTTTTTTTCTCACCAGAAAATGATCATATATGTACTAGAATAGAACATGTAGCATATGTAGAATCTATAAGTTATACCATTGCGAAATATCTAGGGTTAAATACAGAACTTACAAAAGCAATTGCAACAGGTCATGATTTAGGACATAGTCCATTTGGACATCAAGGAGAAAAAATACTTTCAAAAATATCTGAAAGAGATTTAGGGAAAAAATTTTGGCATGAACAAAATGGCTTAAACTTAGTGGATAATATTGAGCTTTTAGAAGATAGAGAACAAAATGAACAAAATATGAATTTAACATATGCGGTTCGTGACGGAATAATTTCACATTGTGGTGAAGTTGACCAAAATTCAATAAGACCACGTGAAGAATATATAGATTTAAAAGATTATACAAGACCAAATGAGTATAGTCCATATACGTGGGAAGGATGTGTTGTAAAAATTGCAGATAAAATTTCTTATATAGGTAGAGACATAGAAGATGCAATAAAGTTAGAAATTATAGATAAGAATAATCTAGATGAATTATATAATATTTTGAATTTAAGTAAAGAAGAAAAAATTAATAATAATTTAATAATAAATATGTTAGTTTCCGATTTATGTAAAAATTCATCATTAGAAAATGGATTGTGTTTTTCTAATGATGCTGTTGGTATGATGGATAAAATTAAATTATTTAATTATAAAAATATATATTATAATGAAAGAATGAAACCAGCTAATAGATACTTCGAATTAGTTATAAATGAATTATATAATAAATTATACGAATTATACGACGGAAATAATACTTTAGAAAAATTACAGGAAGCTAGAAAAATCTATCCTAAATTCGTTGGGGTTTTTACTAAATGGATTCAAAAATATTGGAATCTTAATGAGAGAGCAAGAAGTAATTTAAATTTGAAAAATAAAATCATCTTTGATATTAATAAAAAAGAAGATTATTGCTCAGCTATAATCTACTATATTTCAGGTATGACAGATAAATTTGCAATGGATGCATATGAAGAAATAATAAGATTTTAGAATAGTGAAGATTAAATAGAAAATATAATATAAAATAAATCTCCAGAATCAAATATTTTATGATTATGGAGATTTATTACTAATCAAATTTTTTTTCATTTGCAAAAAGATTCTTTAATTTTAGAATAAATTTAAAAATAAAGTTATTTTTTTGAGATTCCAAGGCAGTTTCTACACCACCATTTTCTAATATATTACATTTATGTTCAAGCTTATTCATTGTTTCTGCATAGTATCTGTCAAAAAAAGTGTAGTTTTCAGTAGTTCCAATAATATCACTAAATTTATACAATGACTTTCTGAAATTTTCGAGGTTTTCTAAATCAATAATTTTATTGAATTTATAATTAAAAAATGACTCAATTATCAAATTTTGTGCAGATAAGAAAGATTCTTTTATTTCTTCTTTATATTTATTAATCTTTTTAATGTATTTTTCAGAAGAAGAATTCTCTTTTAATAAAATTAATTTATTATTTGTAATCACAATATTTTCTTCAAGATTTAAAATTAAGTCAAAGTATTTTTCTATTTTCTTAAAAACTTTTAAAGAAGTATGTTCAATTATTAGATTTTTAAAGTCATTATCTGAAAATATGGTACTTTTTAATAAAATATCTTCATCTAGAAAATATAAAATTTCATTAAGAAGAGAGCATTCTAAAGGGTAATAAGATGGACTTGGTGTAAATAGATTTATTCCGTAATATTTTTCATAATCAGGTTTAATTCCAATAATTCTTGAAGATAGATATTGGACTGCAGCTTCATTTAGCCCTAAACCAGTTGGTTTGGAAGAATTATAACTACATAGTCCCATTTTTAAAAGGTTATTATTTTTATCTTTCTTTTCTTGCAAATAATGTAAACACTCATGAATTGCAAACTCGTCTAATTCCTCATTAGGTATATGACTATTAAAGTATATTGAACAATTTTTATAGAAATAGTTTGCTTCTGCAATTCCATCCGGCATATTGGCTTTATACATATCTAATTTGGATAGTTTAATAAAAATGCTTTTTTCATCTAAGCCTAATTTCAAAGTTTTATTAGATATTTTATGGGCAACATTTTTTGCTATTCGATTAATAGTGAAAATATCAAGTTTTTCAGTAACTTCAATTCCAGCTTGTTTTAGCTCTTTTTCTATAGTCATTCTAATCTCCTTTGTTTTTTCTTACTATATTATACTACAAAAATACGCATAAAATATTTCAAAAACATTACATTTATATTACATGAATTTAACAAAAACTTATAACTATTATATAATTAAACAATTGAGATTCTATTAAGATAATTCAATTCTTAAATATTAAACTAATAAATTCTCTAAAATCTGAACAGCATTTGTAGCAGCACCTTTTCTTATATTATCTGCTACTACCCAAAAATTCAATGAGTTTTTTTGACTGTAATCTCTTCTTAAACGTCCTACAAAAACCTCATCTTTACCAGTTGCATTTATTGGCATAGGATATATATCGTTTTGTATATCATCTTTAACAATAATATTTTTAGAATTTTTTAATGACTTAATTAAATCTTTTAAATCAAAGTCTTTTTCAAATTCAACATTTATGGACTCCGAATGAGAGTTTTCAACAGGAACTCTAACAGCAGTTGCGGTTATATTTAAATTAGGATTGCCAAGTATTTTTCTTGTCTCATTTATCATTTTATGTTCTTCTTTTGTATACCCATCATTTAAAAATACATCTATATGAGGTAAGCAATTGTTGTATATGGGATGAGGAAATTTTTTTAGATTTTTATCTGTTGATTTTGTAAGTAAATCTTCTAGTCCTAATTTTCCAGCTCCAGATACTGCTTGATATGTAGAATAAATTATTCTCTTTATTTTATATTTATCATCAAGAACTTTTAATGGCACAACAGCTTGAATTGTTGAACAATTAGGGTTAGCAATTATTCCTTTGTTTAAGAATATGTCATTAGGATTTACTTCGGGGACAACTAAAGGAACGTTTGGATCCATTCTAAAAGCACTACTATTATCAATTACAATACATCCTTTTGAAACAGCGATTGGAGCAAATTTTTTTGCTGTTTCAGCCCCAGCAGAAAATATTGCAAAGTCAAACTTTTCATCAAAAGATGATTCTATAAGTTCATTTACTATATAATCTTTGTTAAAAAATTTTATGTGTGTTCCAGCTGATTTTTTTGAAGAAAATAGAGTGTATTCTAAATTGGAAAAATTTTTTTCTTCTAAAACTTTAAGAGCTGTTCTGCCAACAACACCAGTTGCACCAACTATAGCTAATTTATATTTTTTCATAATCTAAAATCCTTGCATAATATATTTAGGTTTTTTATAAAGGATTTACCTATAAACCTTAAAAAAATTATATATAAATATTTTATGGAAATAATAAAAAAGTGTGAAAGTAAATTAAAATTGTCAATCATTTTTGAAAATGTCTTAAAAAATTTTATTTATTAGCACTAA